>NZ_JBHJUV010000004.1:0-283030 GCF_042268025.1 Streptomyces sp. NPDC056161 | reverse complement strand
GGCCGGGCGCGCCGACGGAGGAGGCGGGCGCGGCGGCCCCGGGACGCTCCGCGGACCCGACGGGCGCAGCGGCCTCGACACGCTCCGCGGACCCGACGGGCGCGGCGGCCTCGACATGATCCGCGGACCCGACGGGCGCGGCGCGTTCGAAGACCGTCGCCCCGTGCGCTCCCTCCTTCACCACCAGCACCCGCGGCTCCGGCAGAGCGCCACGGATCGCCTCCGGGCCGCCGTCGACACCGAAGGCCGCCTCCGCCTCGTCGGCACCCACGAAGACCAGGTCGCAGCCGCGGGCAAGGTCCAGCAGCACACGGGGCGCGGCGGCGTCCCGCCACAGGGCAGGGCGGAAGTTCACGTCGAAGGAGACGAGGGGGCCGCCGCCGGGCCGGGGCGCGGTGAGCCGCCGGAGCAGATCGAGGCAGCCGTCGGACAGCGCGGCCGTGATCCCGGACAGGTGCAGCACCCGGGCGGCCCGCAGGGCGGCCAGGTCCACGGTGTCGACGGTCATCGCGGAGGCCGCCGACCCGGCCCGGTAGTAGGCCACCTCGTGGTCGCCGCCCGCCCGGTCGCTCGCCGTGCGGAAGTAGATCCCGGTGGGTCGCGCCGCGTCCCGCCGTACCGCGGCGACGTCGACGCCGTAGCCCCGTATCGCCTCGACGAGATGGTCGCCGAAGCCGTCGGCACCGACCCGGCTGACCCAGCGCGCGGTGTGTCCGGCGGCGGCGAGCACACAGGCCACGTTGGACTCGGCGCCGCCGATGGCACGCTCGAAGGAGGGCACGTCGGCGAGCCGGCCGGCCCTCGTGGGCAGGAACGTGACCATGGACTCGCCGAGCGCGACGACATCCACGACATCCATGGCGTCCATGGTGTTCACGACGTCCACGACGTCCACGGTGTTCACGGTGTTCACGACGTCCATGGTGTTCACGACATCCTCGGCGTCGGGAGCGGTGCGAGGTCCGGTGACTGTCACGGTCGTCGTGGCTCCTCGGGACGGGCGCGGGTCCCGGCGGCTCCGTTGACCCACGATGGGCGAGATGTTAGACAGCAGTGAGCGATATACGCAACGATAGTTGCAGTGTGTGCAACGCACCTGATCGGGGAGGTTCCATGAGCACGGAGGCGCTCGCCCGCCTGGCCGAGGACCGCGTCGACCACCGTTTCAAAGGGCTTCCGCCGGACGCCGACGGGCTGACCGTCGGCGAGCTGGCCGCCCAACGCCGCAACCTGTTCACCGACGGGTTCGCCACGCCCGTCCTCGCGCTGTCCGCCGAGCGCCTGGAGCACAACCTGAAGCTCATGGAGACATACGCGGCCCGGCACGGTCTCGCCTTCGCCCCGCACGGCAAGACGTCCATGGCCCCGCAACTCTTCCACCGGCAGCTCGCGCACGGCGCGTGGGGCATCACGCTCGCGGTGCCGCACCAGGTGCGGGTGGCGCGGGCCTTCGGGATCGGGCGGATCTTCCTCGCCAACGAGTTGGTGGACGCGGCGGCGCTGCGCTGGATCGCCGCGGAACTCGCCGCGGACCCGTCGTTCCGCTTCGTCTGCTACGTCGACTCCGTGCGCGGCGTGGAGCTGATGGACGCGGCGCTGCGCGGGGCCGTGCGTCCCGTGGACGTCGTCGTCGAACTGGCCGCGGGCGAGGGCGCCCGTACCGGCGTCCGTACGGAGGCGGAGTGCGCGGCGGTGGCGGACGCGGTGGCGGCCGTGCCGACGCTGCGGCTGGCCGGGGTCGCCGGGTACGAGGGCGAGGTGCCGGACGCCGATGCCGAGCGGGTGCGCGCGTGGCTGCGCCGGCTGGTGGCACTGGCCGTGGACTTCGACCGGGCGGGCCGGTTCGCGGACGCAGAGGAGGCCGGGGAGAGCGGAGGGGCCGGGGATGCCGGGGATGCCGGGGATGCCGGGGATGCCGGGGAGATCGTCGTCAGCGCGGGCGGCAGCGCCTGGTTCGACGCGGTGGCCGAGGTGTTCGCCGAGATCCCGGGCTTGACCCGCCCGGTCCTGAAGCTGCTCCGCTCCGGCGCCTACGTCTCGCACGACGACGGCCATTACCGCAGGCTGACCCCCTTCAACCGCGTTCCGCAGGAGGGCGCCCTGGAGCCCGCCTTCCGGCTGTGGGCGCAGGTCGTCTCCCGGCCGTCCGCCGCGCAGGCGTTCGCCAACGCGGGCAAGCGCGACGCGGCGCACGACCTCGACCTGCCCTTCGCCCAGGTGGTACGCCGGGACGGCGCCGAGCGGCCGGCCACCGGCGTCTCGGTGACCGCGCTGTCCGACCAGCACGCCTGGCTGCGCACGGAACCGGACGCGGACCTGGAGGTCGGCGACTGGATCGGGCTCGGCCTGTCCCACCCGTGCACGTCCTTCGACAAGTGGCAGCTGATCCCGCTTGCCGAGGCGGACGGCACGGTCGTGGACTACATCCGTACGTTCTTCTAGCCCTGCCCGTACCTCCCCTGTTGGACCTGTCGGACCTGTTGGACCTGTTGGAGGTACATCCGTACATCCGTGCATCCGTTCCACTCATCCGTTCCATGCATCCATTCCGTGCATCCATTCCATGCATCCGTACGTGCTTCGAGGAGGCAGCCGGTGGACGAGCTGGTCATCAGGGACGCGGACGTCGTGGACGGCAGCGGCGGGCCGTCGTACCGGGCCGACGTGGTGGTCGACGGCGGCCGGATCGTCTCCATCGTCCAGGAGGCGGCGCAGGCCGGCTGCCAGCGGCCCAGGGCCCGCCGGGAACTGGACGCCGAGGGACTGGTCCTCTCCCCCGGCTTCATCGACATGCACGCGCACAGCGACCTCGCCCTGCTGCGCGACCCCGACCACAGCGCCAAGGCGGCGCAGGGCGTGACGCTGGAGGTCCTTGGGCAGGACGGGCTGTCGTACGCGCCGGTCGACGACCGCACGCTGGAGGAGGTACGCCGGGCGATCACCGGCTGGAACGGGTACGGCGACGACATCGACTTCGACTGGCGGTCCGTCGGCGAGTACCTGGACCGCCTCGACCGGGGCATCGCCGTCAACGCCGCCTATCTGATCCCCCAGGGCACGGTCCGCGCCCTCGCCGTCGGCTGGGCGGACCGCCCGGCCACGCCCGCGGAGCTGGACCGGATGCGCCAGCTCGTCGCCGAGGGCCTGGAACAGGGCGCGGTCGGCCTGTCCTCGGGGCTCACCTACACGCCGGGCATGTACGCCGGGGACGCCGAACTCACCGAACTGTGCCGGGTGGTGGCCCGCTACGGCGGCTACTACTGCCCGCACCACCGCTCCTACGGGGCGGGCGCGCTCGCGGCGTACGCGGAGATGGTGGAGCTGGCCCGGACGGCGGGGTGCGCCCTGCACCTGGCGCACGCCACCATGAACTTCGGTGTGAACGAGGGCCGCGCGTCCGAGTTGCTGGCACTCCTGGACGACGCGATCGCCGCGGGGGTGGACATCAGTCTCGACACCTACCCCTACACCCCGGGTTCCACCACGCTGGCGGCGCTGCTGCCGAGTTGGGCGGGCGAGGGCGGCCCCGCGGAGGTCCTGCGGCGGCTCACCGACGAGGCGACCGCGGAGCGGATCCGGCACGACCTGGAGGTCGTGGGCGCGGACGGCTGCCACGGCGTGCCCGTCGACTGGGACACGGTCGAGATCTCCGGAGTGACCGATCCGGCCCTGGCCGACCATGTCGGCCGCACCGTCCTGGAGTCGGCGCGGCGGCGCGGCGAGGCCCCGTGGGCGACGGCCCGCCGGCTGCTGGTCGAGGACCGGCTGGGTCCGACGATCCTCCAGCACGTGGGCCACGAGGAGAACGTCCGCACGATCATGCGGCACCGGGCGCACACCGGCGGCTCGGACGGCATCCTGCGGGGCGCGAAGCCGCATCCGCGGGCGTACGGCACCTTCCCGCGCTATCTCGGCCACTACGTACGGGAGTTGGGGGTGCTCTCCCTGGAGGAGTGCGTCGCCCGTCTCACCTCGCGTCCCGCGGCCCGGCTGCGACTGCCGGACCGCGGTCTCGTGCGCGAGGGCCACCGCGCCGACCTGGTCCTGTTCGACCCGGCGACGGTCGCTGCCGGGTCCACCTTCGAGCAGCCGCGCACGCTGCCTGTGGGCATTCCGTACGTCCTCGTCGACGGGCGGTTCGTGATCGAGGACGGGCGCCGTACCGGCGTGCTGGCCGGGCGGGCGGTCCGCCGGACTCCGGTCGGCTGATCGTCGTCGGGCACGGCCGGGCGGGCGCCGAGGCAGGGGCGACCGCCCGGACCGCCGGCTACGGCTTGGGCAGGGTGCAGCCGCTCGCGCTCAGGTTCAGCTTGTTGCCGGTCGTGAAGCAGGCCGGGATCTGGTAGATCTCCTGGGCGTAGTTGATGCCCTGGCGGACGGTCACGGCGCCGTTCTGGTCGACCTCGCAGGGGTTGTTCACGGTGCAGCGGGCGCCGTCCTCGTTGCCGGTGTTGTTGACGGCGACGACCGAGCCGGTGGCGTTGTCGAGCACCGGGGAGCCCGAGGTGCCGCCGATGGTCTGGCACGCCGAGGTGTAGCGGACGGAGTCCTTCCAGGTCCAGTCGCCCTCCTTCAGCCGGTAGACGAAGCCGTCGATGTTGCAGGCGTAGGTCTTCTTCCAGTATCCGGAGACGACCGTGATCGCGGTGCCGGCGGTCGGGTGCGTGTTCTGCACGGTCAGCGGGCTGATCCCGTACGAGCTCTTGATCTGCGCGTACGTGGTGGTCAACTGGTAGATCGTGACGTCCGTGTCGGTCATCGTCGAGTACGCGACCTTGCTGGCGCGCAGCGTGCCGACCTGCGTGGCCGACGCGTTGAGCAGGCCGAAGGTGCGGCTGGATGCCTGGTCGACGATGACCTGGCCGGCCGCCGGGAAGCCGGTCTCCAGGCAGTGGCCGTTGGTGAGCACCAGGGCCGGGTCGGTGTCGGTGGAGTTCGGGAAGCGGATGACGGAGCCGGAGCAGTTGCTGAGCGCGACGGTGCCGGCGAAGTTGACGGCCCGGATCGCGGGCGCGGACTTCGCGGGGGCGGACCGCACGGGGGCGGACTGTGCGGTGGCGGCCTTGCCGGGTGCGGCCTGCGTCGCCGCGCCAGTGGCGGCGTCCACCGTGGCGGCGGCCGCGGGTGCCATGCCCGCGCCGGTGATCACCAGGGTCGCGAGCACGGCAAGGAGAGGCTTCTTCATGTGGGGGTCCCCTCTGACGAGTTGGGCGACCGGACATCTTCCGGCCGCCCTTGCTTGTCATGCGCATTCTCGGCACACGGAGGGGCGGGAACAAGAAGCCGGATCAAGACATAGGGGTTTCCCTCTACGGAGAGACCGGGGCAAGGCGTACGGAGAGACCGGAGCGGCACGTACGGAAGGACCGGGGCGACGCGTACGGAGAGACCGGGGCGACGCGTACGGAGAAACCCGAGCGGCACGTACGGAGAGACCGGGGCGACGCGTACGGAGAAACCCGGGCGACACGTACGGAGAGACCGGGGCGACACGTACGAGAGACCGGGGGGACGCCCCCGTCATCCGCCCCGCACAAAACGGGAGGGCTGCCCGGTCCGCCACCGGGGAGTCCCTGGGCCCGGGTCATGGCAGCCCGCGCACGGCGACCACCGGTCGGCCGGGCGCGCGGGCACTGTGCGCCTGATCGAGCCGACCGCCCAACCCGTCCGGCAATTGATGCGGGCCATGAGCGGCCCGCTGCTACTTTCGGTGATATCTGGGCAAATCTCTCGTCTCACGTGGTGGAAAACACGGCTCGGGAGGCGTTACCGGGTCGTAAGCTCGCGGACATGCAGGTGATCCAGTCGACCAAGCTCGCCAACGTCTGTTACGAGATCCGGGGCCCGGTGCTTGAGGAGGCGATGCGGCTGGAGGCGGCCGGACACCGGATCCTCAAGCTGAACACCGGCAACCCGGCGGCGTTCGGCTTCGAGTGCCCGCCCGAGATCCTGGAGGACATCCTCCGCAACGTGTCGTCGGCGCACGGCTACGGCGACGCCAAGGGCCTGCTCGCCGCGCGCCGTGCGGTGGTGATGCACAACCAGACCATCGGCATCGAGACCGACGTCGAGCACGTCTACATCGGCAACGGCGTCTCCGAGCTGATCGTGATGGCGATGCAGGGGCTGCTCGACGACGGGGACGAGGTCCTCGTACCGGCGCCCGACTACCCGCTGTGGACGGCGGCGGTCTCGCTCGCCGGCGGCACCGCCGTGCACTACCGCTGCGACGAGCAGTCCGACTGGATGCCCGACCTCGCCGACATGGAACGCAAGGTGACCGACCGCACCAAGGCGATCGTCATCATCAACCCGAACAACCCGACGGGCGCGGTCTACGACCGGGCGATGCTCAAGGGCATCACGGACCTCGCCCGCCGGCACAACCTGCTGGTCTGCTCGGACGAGATCTACGACAAGATCCTCTACGACGGTGCCACGCACACCCCGACCGCCGCGGTCGCCCCGGACCTGCTGACACTGACCTTCAACGGCATGTCCAAGGCGTACCGGGTGGCCGGCTACCGGGTGGGCTGGATGTCGATCTCCGGCCCGCGCGCACACGCGGACTCCTACATCGAGGGCCTGACGATCCTGGCGAACATGCGCCTGTGCGCGAACATGCCGGGGCAGCACGGTGTCGTGGCCGCGCTCAGCGGACGCCAGACGATCAACGAACTGGTGCTGCCGGGCGGCCGGCTCAAGGAGCAGATGGACGTCGCCTACGAGCTGCTGACCCAGATCCCGGGCGTGTCCTGCGTACGGCCGAAGGGCGCGCTGTATCTCTTCCCGCGCCTGGACCCGGATGTCTTCAAGATCAAGGACGACCGTCAGATGGTCCTCGACCTGCTCCGCCGCGAGAAGATCATGGTCGTCCAGGGCACCGGCTTCAACTGGCCCGAGCCGGATCACTTCCGCGTGGTGACCCTGCCGACGGCCGGGGACCTGCGGGACGCGGTGACCCGGATCGGTACGTTCCTGGACGGCTACTCCCAGCCCTAGGGCCCTGGCCCGTCCCCACCGACCCCGGCGCGCCCCGCCCCCCGCCTCGGCCTCGACCCGCCGCCGGGACTCACTCCATGTGACCGACATCACGCACTTTCGGGACCGGGGCCAACTTTAGACGAAATCCAAGCTAGGATGGTCTTCTGCCAGCGCACAGGAGGCCGTCCCCATGTACGAACCGATCCGCACCGGACCGGCCCCCCGGTCCGTCCACAGTGGCCCGATGGCCGGTCCCCCCTCCGACTTCCCCCACCGGTCGCGCGAGGAGGAGCTGGACATCCAGCTCGCCGGACACCTCGCGGCGCTGCTCGCCGTCACGGACGAGCTGCGCGCCCTCGCGCCCGCCGGCGAACTGGACGCGGCGTCCGCGCGGCTCGCCGAGCAGGTGACCCGGCTGCGCGGCGGAGCCGCCCCGGCCCGCGCCACCGCCACCGCCACCGCGACCTCCACGGCCACCGCCGCGACCTCCACCGCCACCGCCACCACCGCCCCGACCTCCACCGCCACCGCGACCGCCACCGAGCAGCCCCCGGCCGCACTGCACCGGCGGGCGCACGCACTGGCCGGCCGCGCCCTCGTCGTCGCCGCGTCCCGGGCCGACACCACGGCGGCGATCCTGTCCGCCGAGCGAATGGACGCCCACGCCGCCGCCCTGACCGGCCTCGCGGAAGGCGGCGCCGGCCAGAAGGAACTCAGCGCGGCCCACTGACCCTGGCCAGGGTCCTCCGGACGGCCCCGGTCCGCGCGCTCCCGCAGCGACGCCCGGACCGGGTGCCACCAGCCCCGCGTCGTTCCCGCGCCAGTCCCCCTTCGACTCCACACATCGACCCCGTACCACCCCTGCGCCGACCGCGCGCCGTGCCCCGCGCCGACCGCACACCGCGCCCCGCGCCGGGTCCCGCGCCGGGTCCCGCACCGGTCCTCGCGCCAACTCTCCACGACAGCAAGGGGAATGACTGATTCCCGTTGCATAACGGGATCGGCCCGACACCCTCCGTTCACCCACGCACCTACTGAACGTTGAGTTCCGGGAGCAGTGTCCCCGGCGTGAGACGTATAGCGGGAATAGTCCTCGCCGTGCTCCTGATCGGCGGTGTGGTGGCGGCCGTCGTGCTGGGCCGACAGGGTGGACACGATGGGGACAAGGGCACGGCAACGAAGACCGTGCAGGGAGTGATCGGATCGGAGAAGGCCGAGTTCTTCGCCGATCCCGCCGTGGTGAAGGCCCTCGCCGCCAAGGGCTTCACCGTCAAGACCGAGTCGTCCGGGTCATGGGCGATGGAAGACCTCGACCTCAAGGGGTACGACTTCGCCTTCCCGTCCAGCCAGGCCCCGGCCGACGCGCTGGCCGGGAAGTACCACGCGCGCCAGCCGCTGCCCCGCCCCTTCTACTCGCCGCTCGTCGTCGTGGCGCACCGCAACGCGGCCGACGTGCTCGCCGCGAACGGGCTGGCCACGCTCGACGGCAAGAGCCGCGGCACCCTGAAGATGGATGCCTACCTCGACGCCGCCGCCCACGACCGGACCTGGCAGCAGCTCAAGGGGGCCGACAAGCACACCGAGCTGACGGGCACCCTCTACATCACCAGCACCGACCCGGAGTCCTCCAACTCCGGCGCCCTCTACCTGGCGGACGCCTCCTACGTGGCAGGCGGCGGCAAGGTGGCCGCGAACACGGCCGACATCGACCGCACCGCGCCCCTGCTGCACAAGCTCATCACCGTCCAGGGCGCCCAGCAGTCCAGTTCGGACGGGCCCTTCCGGGACTTCATCAGCGGGGCCGGCAACCCGCTGGTCCTGGTGTACGAGTCCCAGGTCGCCACGCTCCTGCGCGAACAGCACTCGGTCGACGACCTGGTCGTCCTCTACCCGGACACCACCGTCAACAGCGACCACACCGTCGTACCGCTCACCGACGCGGGCCGCGAACTCGGGGACCTGCTCAGCACCGACCCGACCCTGCGGGCTCTCGCCGTCCAGCACGGCTTCCGCCCGCAGGGCGACACCGCCGAGTTCGTCTCGGCCACGGCCGACGACGCCGCGTATCTCAACCAGAAGCTGACCGGAGTCCGGCAGGCGCCCGTGCCCACCTCCGAGGTGCTGCACCAGATGGCGCGCCGGGCCCGCGGATAAGGGGGACCTTCCAAGTGACCAGCGCCGACAGCGATTTCACCCTCACCCCGCCCGAGGCCGTGGCCCCCGTGCCGCGGGAGAAGGCCGGCGGTCTCGTGCCCGTCGACGACAGCGTCCGGGCCGACATGGCCCGCAAGGCCGCCACGTACATCGAGGGGCTGGCCGCCCTCGACTCCCGCTCGCCCGAGTTCGCGGGCAAGGTCGGGGAGATCACGGGCCTCGGCTCCGGCGAGATGCGCAGCGCCGCCGCCCAGTCCAACCGCATGCTGGAACGCGCCGTCAACAGCCTGCCGAGCAAGGGCGGCGACGCCCAGTCCAAGGTGGCCGGGTCGCTCGTCGAACTCCGGCGGGTCGTCGAGGACCTGGACCCCCGCGACCTGCCCGTGAACAAGGGCCGCAAGTTCCTGTCCCGGCTGCCCGGCGGCAACAAGCTGCGCGACCACGTCGCCAAGTACGCCTCCGCTCAGGGCACCCTGAACAGGATCGTCGGCTCGCTCCGCGGCGGCCAGGACGAACTGCGCCGCGACAACGCCGCGTTGCAGACCGAGCGGGTGCGGCTGTGGGGGACCATGGGCAAGCTCCAGGAGTACGTCGTGCTGACCGAGGCCCTGGACTCCGCCGTCGAGTCGCACATCACCGGTGTGGAGGCCACCGATCCGCAGCAGGCCGACAGCCTCCGCGCGGACGTGCTCTTCCCGGTCCGGCAGAAGCACCAGGACCTGCTCACCCAGCTCGCGGTGTGCGCCCAGGGCTACCTGTCCATGGACGTCGTACGCCGCAACAACGACGAGCTGATCAAGGGCGTCGACCGCGCGGCCACCACGACCGTCTCGGCGCTGCGCATCTCCGTGATGCTGGCCTCCGCCCTGGACAACCAGAAGAAGGTCATCGAGCAGGTCAACGCGTTGCGCGGGACGACCGAGGACCTGATCCGCGGCAACGCGGAGATGCTGAGCACGCAGAGCGGGGAGATCCAGCGGATCGCCGCCGACCCGGCCGTCGGGGCCGAGACGCTGCGCTCCGCCTTCCAGCAGATCTACCGCACGCTGGACGCGATCGACACCTACAAGGTCCAGGCCACCGAGGCGATGGCGACGACCGTCGAGAACCTCACCGCCGAACTCCAGCACGCCAGCGGCTACCTGGAGCGCAGCCGCAGCCGCGGCGCCCTGGACGGGGGCCTCGCGTGATACGACGACGCCTCGCCGTCCTCGCGGCCACCGCCGCCCTGCTGACCGCGTGCACCTCGACCGAGGGACACCAGGACGGCAAGGACACCGCCGACGCCGGGTCGGCCCGGCCCGGCTCCGTCCGCGTCCTCGCCTCCAGCGAACTCTCCGACATGGCGCCGGTGCTGGACCAGATCCGCGAGGACACCGGCATCAC
The DNA here is from genome assembly GCF_042268025.1 of Streptomyces sp. NPDC056161. Taxonomy (NCBI): domain Bacteria; kingdom Bacillati; phylum Actinomycetota; class Actinomycetes; order Kitasatosporales; family Streptomycetaceae; genus Streptomyces; species Streptomyces sp. NPDC056161. The sequence continues at coordinate 272,506 of NZ_JBHJUV010000004.1, read as the reverse complement.
CGTCAGGCCCACCTACATGGGCACCCTCGACGCGGTCACCCTGGTGGCGAAGGGACTGGCCGACGGCAAGTACGACGCGCTGTGGCTGTCGTCCGACGACTATCTGCGGTTGCGTCCGGAAGCGGCCGAGAAGGTCGTCTCCGAGACGCCGATCATGTCGAGCCCGGTCGCGATCGGCATCCCGCAGCCGGTGCTGACCCGGCTGCACTGGAATCCGTCGGACGTCACCTGGGCCCGGGTCGAACAGGCCGTGCAGGACGGGAAGCTGACCTACGGCATGACCGACCCGATGCGCTCCAACTCCGGTTTCTCCGCGCTGGTCTCGGTCGCCTCCGCCCTCTCCGGCGCCCAGTCCGCGCTGACCGACGCGGACGTGGCGAAGGCGGCGCCGAGGCTCAAGGAGTTCTTCAAGGGCCAGCAGCTGACGTCGGGTTCGTCGGGCTGGCTGGCGCAGGCGTACGAGCGGCGGGGCAACGTCGACGCCCTGCTCAACTACGAGTCCGTCCTCAAGGGCATCCCGGGTCTGACCGTCATCCGGCCCACCGACGGTGTGATCACCGCCGACTACCCGCTCTCCTCGCTCGCCTCCGCCGGTGCCACCGCCCGGCAGGACGTGCGCAGGCTCACCGACGCGCTGCGCACCGACTCCGCGCAGCGCATGATCACCGAGAAGACGCACCGCCGTCCGGTCGTCCCCTCGGTGAAACCGGCCGCGGGCCTCGACACCGGCCGACGGCGCGAACTGCCCTTCCCCGGCACCCGTTCCGTCGCCGACGGGCTGGTCGACGCGTACGAGAACAAGCTGCGCCGCCCCTCGCGCACGGTGTACGTGCTCGACACCTCGGGCTCGATGAAGGGCGACCGGCTGGACCGGCTGAAGAAGGCGCTGACCGATCTCACCGGGGACTTCCGCGAGCGCGAGGAGGTCACCCTGATGCCCTTCGGTTCGGACGTGAAGGGCGTGCGCACTCATGTGGTCAGCCCGGCGGACCCGCAGCGCGGCGTCGACGGCATCCGCAGGGACACCGACGCGCTGACCGCGCAGGGCGAGACCGCCGTCTACACCTCGCTGGAGAAGGCGTACCAGCACCTGGGCAGCGGCGCCGACGCCTTCACCTCGATCGTGCTGATGACGGACGGCGAGAACACCACCGGCGCCAAGGCCGGGGATTTCGACGCCTTCTACCGCGGGCTCACCCAGGCCGAGCGTGAGACGCCGGTCTTCCCCATCCTCTTCGGCGACTCCGACCAGGCGGAGCTGGCGCACATCGCCGACCTGACCGGCGGCCGGCTGTTCGACGCCCGTATGGGCTCGCTCGACGGCGCCTTCGAGGAGATCCGTGGCTACCAGTAGGACCAGCAGATTCGTACGCTATCTGGAGTCCCGCAAGAACATCGCGGGCGGCGCCTGCGGCCTCGCGGGGCTCGTGCTGACCTTCACCGGGGTGGCCGGACCGTACTGGCCGGTCGTGGTGGCCGGGTTGTACGGGGCGGGCGCGCTGATCGCCCCGCCGGAGCGGCCCGCGGTGCCGGACTTCCCCGACCCCACCGCCCAGCTCGACGAGTTGCGCGGCGACTACGAGAAGCTGCGCGGCTATCTCGCGGACATCGAACTGCCGCCCGCGGCGGCCGGACGCCTCACCGAGCTGACCGAGCTGCTGACCGCCCTGCTGGACCCGGGGTGGGTCACCGAGGTGCTGGCCCAGGACCCGGAGGGCATGCACGCGCTGGCCAGGGCCGTACGGCAGGACATCCCGGAGGCGGTCGACACGTTCGTCCGCACCCGGTGGTGGACCCGGCTGACGCCGGGCACCGAACCGCCGGAGCGGCACCTGGAGCGCCAGCTGACGCTGCTGCACGAGGAGGCCGAACGGCTCGCGTCGGCGGTGCGCGAGGCGGAGGCCCGGCGGCAGGAGTCGCACACCCGGTACCTGGAGGACCGCTCCAACTGAAACGACGTCGGTGCCGCGGCGCGGCTACTTGCCCGCGCCGACCGCGTTGACGGTGATGCCGCCGTTGCTGGGCGCGTCAGGGTTGTCGACGGGGACGTTGATGGCCACGCTGAGGGTCTTGGAGTGGGTCTCGTTGGGCGGCGTGACGACCATGGTGGTGAACGTGAAGCCGGTGCCGCCGCTGTTGTTGAACGGGTAGTTCAGGACGAACTCGGTCTTCTCGCCGGGGGCCAGCTTGACGGTGGGTACGTCGGAGTTGCTGCGGTCGACGCTGATTTTGGTGTCCGAGCCGCTGGAGAGGTCGACGCCCGGGAAGCCGTGCATCGTGCAGGAGCCGGAGCCGCTGTTCGTGAGGCTGACGATCTCCTGGCCCTCGCCCGAGATGCCGTGCTGGGCGGAGAAGGTGAGGTTTGCGGTCTTGCACATGCCGCCGGAAGCGGAACCAGACCCGGAACCAGAACCAGAAGCCGAAGATCCGGAGCCGCCGCTCGTGCCGCCGCTGTTGGAACCGCTGCCGCTGGAACCGCTGCCGGCGGATCCGGTCTGGGAGCCGGAACCCGCAGTCGTGCCGCCGTTGTTGGTTCCGCCGGTGCTGGAACCGCCGCCGGAGGAGCCGGCCTGGTCGGCGACGGAGCCGGACGCCGACACGGTGCCGGAGGCGTTGGTGGTGCCGGGGTTGCAGGCCGTCAGGGACAGGCCGGCCGCCGCAACGACGAGGGCGAGAACCGGAAGCTTCTTGCTGCTGCGCATGATCTTCTCCGTAGGTCGGGGATCCGGCCCACCCGGTGCGGGCCCTTCTGCGCTGTTGGAGGACCGCGGAACCGGAGTTGTTCGCACACGGACCGGGCCAGGACACTCCTGTGACATAAGCGCGGTCTGCTCGCGACATACCGAAGGCGGTGGCCGGCACGGTGGCCGGCAGCCAGCCGTGCCCGCACCCAGCGCCCCGCACCCCGCACCCCGCACCCGGGCAGGCGAACTACGCACGTTGCGCCATCGATCGGGCCGGTGTCCGTGGCGTGGCACCGCAAAAGCAGCCACCGAGGGTGCCGATCCCGAGCCCCGGAACCGCCCTCAGCCGTGGAACGCGGAATCACCTTCGACAAGTACCAGATCCTCGGCTACCTGAAAAGTCTCCACGACATTTCCCGTGACGTTCCGGGCTATCCCCCGGTTCCGCGCGTGTGCCTGCTTGAACGAATCCGATACGACCCACGCCCGGAAGTCATCCTCACTGTCGAACTCGTTGATCGAAACGTACGGATGTTCAGCGCTGACAGGGCGCAGGAGTGTGCTGCGTCGCAGACCCTTCACTCCCGCCAGATAGCTGTTCATGTTGTTGCGGAAGAGCGCTTCGAATTCCTCGGACTGGTCAGGTGACACGAACAGGCGGTTGGTGGCGATGAACATGTTTCCGGTATCTCCTCTTGAGTTCCGATGCACTGCGCACCAGCGGCTTGTGCACGCGCGCGTGTCGGGATTCATAGCCGCGACCTCAGGACAGGAAGTGAATCTTCATGCAGTAGTGAGCCTCCAGCAATAGGCGGCTCAATGTCAACAAGCTTCCGAGGGCAGTTGCGAAGTCCTATCCACCAAGAATCCGTTCCGGTCAGGGCATTATGACGGTGGTGTGACGGGCTGCCGCGCATGCAACGAAGTCCCGATTAGTGCCGGTGGCTAACAAGTTGCCTGAATCGTCTGGAGCTTCTGCGGCCTGGAGGTCGTCCAGCCCGTCTGCACGGACCAAGTAGCCTGCCCAGACGACAGTTCGGATACACCTGGGGTTTGACCAGCACACTGACGGCAGGGTGGTGACCACGTCGGCCGGATCGAGCCGGGACTCGTCGGCCACGGTGCAGGTGGCGCCCCCCAGCGCACCCTCGAAACTCTCGTCGGCTTCAGCACCCTGGGGCGCCGGTTCGCCAAAAGCCCCCAGGTCCCCGGCAGAGACCACTGCCGGACTCCCTTATTTCTTCCCCGGATTGAGGCGAACTCACCGGGCTGAGCCTTGTAAACACCCGACCGCCGCCACCGCTATTCATCCTTCGGGCCGCTCACAAATGCGGAATTTTCCATGCCGCCAGCATGACGAGGAAGAACATACAATGATTGCCGCAAACGCCGACATAACTTTATGGCCCTATGAGATGTCTCCGCTCCTGCCCGAAGCGTGCGGTACCTGGAGCGAATTGAGGGTATCGAGAGCTTCCTACCGGCCTCCACGCCCGGCAGGGCCGACCGGTTCCCCTTGTCCGTGCTTCGGCCACTGGCCGTGACCCGGCCCCGGCCGCCGGCCGACAGCCAGCAGATGCGAACTCGCCGCCAGCAGCTCCGGGTACGGCTCGGCCATACGCGCTGCGGTCAGCGCCGACTCGAACAGTGGACTGTCGCGGAAGTCGTCGCCGGTGTTCCGCTCGGCCGCCGCGAGCATGGACCAGGCCGGGCCCTCGACACCGAGCACCTCGGCGGCCCCGAATCCGGCCGCGGCGACTTCCTCCCGCAATTGCTCGCCGCTGTGGAAGTACGCGGCAGTGAACGCCTTCTTCCCGTCGTGGATCTGGGAGGCGAGAATGCCACCGATACTTGTCCGCATCTGGTCCTTGTGCAGGTGCGCGAAGGCGGCGTGCTCGAACAGGCTGGAGTAGCGGTTGATACCGGCTGCGGCCAGCAGACCGCCAGGCTTGAGTACGCGGTATGCCTCCGCGAGCGCCTGCCGGCGGTCTGCGCCGTCGATCAGGTGATAGAGCGGGCCGAGCAGCAGGACGACGTCGGCCTCACCGTCTTTGGCGGTCAGCTTGCGGGCATCGCCGACTTCGACCGTGGCACCGGCGGCCTTGGCCTGTTCGACATGCCGTGGGATCGGGTCGACCAGGTGCACGCTGTATCCGTCCTGGACCAGCCATCGGGCATGGGCGCCAGGACCGCCGCCGACGTCGAGGATACGGGCCGGCGGGACCGGTAGGTATCGGCGCAGCAACTCCTGGGTGCGCACCATCTCCAGGCGCCCGTCGGCCGTGGTGGTCAGCCGGTCCGCCTCGTCGATGGTCTCGCTGTAGAACCTCAGGATCTCCGGCGCTGGCTCAGGAAGGGGCATGCGGGCATTCTGGTGGTGAAAGCCGGACGGTGGAGGGTGCATCGAGGATCAGGCATCCGGCGCGGCATCGAAGGAATACTCGTAGCCGACGGCCAGCCGGTAGGGCAGGCACCACTCGCCGTACTCGATGACGCCCTGCTCGTCCCACAGCCGATGGACACCGGCCAGGATGGGCGACCCGATACGCAGCGCAAGGAAATTAGCCTCGCGCGCATCCGCGTCCCTGCCGTGCAGGTCATCACGGCCTGCGATCACACGTCGGCCGGTGGCCTGCTGGATACGCACCAGCAACCCTGGCGACGACTGCCGGGACGTGGACAGCAACTCGGGGACCAAGGCGGCGAAATGCGCGGGGTACCAGGTGACGAACAGGCCGGTGCGCTGCTGGCCCTTGCCGGTGTGCCACTGGCGGCGCACCACTTGGGCACCCTCATCGAGGTCGAAGATCTCCGCGACGTACTGCGGCGGCTTGATCAGCTCGGCCGCTGTGACCACCATCGTTTCGCCCTCGGCGAGGACGGAACCGGTACGCAGTACGCGAGTGATCCGGTCATAGCTGGAGGGGGCCACCTCCGGCGCGTTGGCCACGAAGGTGCCTCTGCGTGAGGTGGTGATGTAGCCCTCGACCTGGAGTTGGTCGAGCGAACGGCCGAGGGTGGCGACGGACACACCCTCCTGCTTGGCCAACTCCCTTATGGGAAGGAGCTTTTGGCCCTCCTTGAGCGCGCCGTCAAGGATGCGGCGCCTGATGCGCTCGGCAACTCGCATGTAGGGGTACTCAGGGTCCGGCATGACGCCTCCCAGTCGGTGTCCTAGGTCACGACTGACTGTACTAGGACACAGGTAATCCAGGCGAGGGTAATTGCACAAAGTCACTGGCCTGCTGTCCTAGGACACGCTAGTTTCTGTCCTAGTACACAGAAACCCCGGCGGCCGGTCGCAACGGCCCCGGGGCATGGCCAACGCCCAACCTGAGAGGGAGCGTCAACATTGACGAACGATATCGCCCGGCCCCCGGCACCGGCCCCGGCCGATCCGCAGACCGGCGGCATGACCATCCGCGTCTACACCGTGAACCGCCATGGCACCGTCATCCGGGAACGCGGCACGGTGAACGTCCTGCCCAGCACCGAACCCCTGCCGTTCAGTTCGGGCTTTCCTCCGTGCGACTGCCCCCGGTGCCGCAAGACCCGGACGGCGAACATGGACCGGTCGACGGACACGGACCCAGTCAGCGTCGCCGCAGTGAGCGGCAGCACCACCTCACCGCCCGATATCACGGCGATGCGCCAGACCACCGCCCTCCTGCTCGGCCCGAACGGCGGAACCGGAGAACTACCCCCGATTCCAGCTGACTTGGACACCCTCACCGCAACACTGCACAACCACCTGGAACAGCTGATCCCCGAAGTGGAACGGCAGGCCGGACGGCTACCCGAGGACAGCATCCCCCGGCACTGCGCCCTCGCCTGCGTCGGCGAAGCGCGCCGCAGACTCCAGGCCGGGCCCAGCCCCCGATACGGCGGCAACGCAGGCAACGCCCGCCGCCTGGCACGCGTCCTGCACGCACTCTGCGGACACTACGAGGCCCCATCCAGGCACACCCCATGAAGCCGGGCACCATAAATACCGTAAAAACGGCCGCCGGACTGCTGCTCTGCGTGGCCGCCGTATCCGCCCCGGCTCTCGCGCCGGTCGTCGCCCTGGTGCTGGCGCGGACGGCCGGCTGACGCACCCCCAAGGCGACCGCAGGGTCAAGGTCGCGCCATGGCACACCCCGGACCGGGCGACCGGTCACCGACCCGGGCGGTCACCGACCCGGGCGGTCACCGGCCGGTGGCGAAGGCCCGCCGCTGTCCTTCCGCCGGGGCGGGCGGAAGGACAGCGGCAGGCCGCGGCCCCGTACGCCGTTGTACGGAACCTCGCCGGTCCGTGTACCGCGGCCGGCCGGGACGTTCGCTGTCCAGGGCAACGCCTGCCGGCCGCGGAGTCGGTGGTGGAACCGGAACCGAGCTGATTCAGCCCAGGCGCTGCACCAGCGCCCGGTACTCGTCCCAGAGTTCCCTCGGGGTGTGGTCGCCGAAGGTGTTGAGGTGCTCGGGGACCAGGGCGGCCTCCTCGCGCCAGACCTCCGGGTCGACCGTGAGCAGGAAGTCCAGCTGGGCGTCGGTCAGTTCGAGGCCCGCGGTGTCCAGCGCCGCCTTCGACGGCAGGATGCCGATGGGGGTCTCGACGCCCTCCGCCGTGCCGTTCAGGCGCTCCACGATCCACTTCAGGACACGGCTGTTCTCGCCGAAGCCCGGCCAGACGAACCGGCCGTCGCTGTCCTTGCGGAACCAGTTGACGTAGTAGATCCTCGGCAGCTTCGACTGGTCCTTGTCCTTGGCCACGTCGATCCAGTGGGCCATGTAGTCGCCCATGTTGTAGCCGCAGAAGGGCAGCATGGCGAACGGGTCGCGGCGCAGCTCGCCGACCTTGCCCTCCGCGGCGGCCGTCTTCTCGGACGCCACGTTGGCGCCGAGGAACACGCCGTGGTTCCAGCCGAGGGACTCCGTCACCAGCGGCACCGCGGTGGCCCGCCGGCCGCCGAACAGGATCGCCGAGATCGGCACGCCCTTCGGGTCCTCCCACTCCGGCGCGATGATCGGGCACTGCGCGGCGGGGACGGTGAAGCGGGCGTTGGGGTGGGCCGCCGGGGTGCCGGACGCGGGCGTCCAGTCGTTGCCCTTCCAGTCCGTCAGGTGGGCCGGGGTCTCCTCCGTCATGCCCTCCCACCAGATGTCGCCGTCGTCGGTGAGCGCGACGTTGGTGAAGACCGCGTTGCCCCACAGCGTCTTCATCGCGTTGGCGTTGGTGTGCTCGCCGGTGCCCGGCGCCACCCCGAAGAAACCGGCCTCGGGGTTGATCGCGTACAGCCGACCGTCCTCGCCGAACCGCATCCACGCGATGTCGTCCCCGATGGTCTCCACCGTCCAGCCGGAGACGGTGGGCTCCAGCATGGCGAGGTTCGTCTTGCCGCAGGCGCTCGGGAAGGCCGCGGCGACGTACTTCGCCTCCCCGGTGGGCGGGGTCAGCTTGAGGATCAGCATGTGCTCGGCCAGCCAGCCCTCGTCACGGGCCATGACCGAGGCGATACGCAGCGCGTAGCACTTCTTGCCGAGCAGCGCGTTGCCGCCGTAGCCGGAGCCGTAGGACCAGATCTCGCGGTCCTCGGGGAAGTGCGAGATGTACTTGGTCTCGTTGCAGGGCCAGGGGACGTCCGCCTGGCCCTCCTCCAGCGGGGCACCGACGGAGTGCACGGCCTTGACGAAGAAACCGTCGGAGCCCAGTTCGTCGAGGACGGCCTGGCCCATGCGCGTCATCGTGCGCATCGAGGCGGCCACGTACGCGGAGTCGGTGATCTCCACCCCGAGCGCGGACAGCTTCGAGCCGAGCGGTCCCATACAGAAGGGCACCACGTACATGGTGCGGCCCCGCATCGAGCCGCGGAACAGGCCCTTCTCACCGCTGAAGACGTCCCGCATCTCGGCGGGCGCCATCCAGTGGTTGGTGGGACCGGCGTCCTCCTCCTTCTCGGAGCAGATGAACGTCCGGTCCTCGACCCGCGCGACGTCGGTGGGGTCGGAGGCCGCGTAGTAGGAGTGGGGGCGCTTGACCGGATCGAGTTTCCTGAACGTGCCCTTGCCGACGAGCTCCCCGCACAGGCGCTCGTACTCGGCCTCGGATCCGTCACACCAGACCACACTGTCCGGCTGCGTCAGCTCGGCGATCTCGTTCACCCACGAGATCAGTTCCTGATGTTCGGTGGGGACGACGGGGGGAGCAGCGATGTCGCGCGCCACGATTGCTCCTAAATGAGGGGTTTTTTGTTGTGGCCCCATGGGGGCTGCGGCCCGGACGCCTCGTAGCCGCTCATCCGGTGCCGACCGCACTCATTTGATCATCCGCTGCTACTGCGCATCTGTCCAGAGGGCCGCACAGGTGAGCACCGTGAGGAACGCCACGATCTGCGGATCCCGGCGCGTTTCTTTACATGCACGTAGCGTTCGTCTGACGGTCCTTTTGCGCTCCCGGGCCGGTGATCCCGTGAGAGGATGGCCACTATCGCGTAGGCATGAGAGTTCATTGGTTCGCAACTTACGGTTCCGTAGGTACGATGCCGTTCATGACTGCGTCCGTCCCCGACGCGCCCCTGGAGCCGCCGGCCACCGGTCGGCGTTCCGCCGCGCTCTCCCTGCCGCACCCGGTCAAGCCCAAGCTCCGCGGCTGGCTGCATCTCGGCATGTTCCCCGCCGTCCTCGTCGCGGGCCTCGTCCTCACCGCACTCGCCGACTCCCCGCGGGGCCGGGTCGCCTGCGGGATCTACGTCCTGACCGCATGCCTGCTGTTCGGCGTGAGCGCCCTCTACCACCGGGGCAACTGGAGTCCGCGGGTGGGCGGCCTGCTGCGCCGCCTGGACCACGCCAACATCTTCCTGATCATCGCGGGCACGTACACCCCGCTGACCCTGCTGCTCCTGCCCGGCACCAAGGGACGCTGGCTGCTGTGGGGCATCTGGGCCGCCGCGGCGGCGGGCATCGTCTTCCGGGTCTTCTGGGTCGGCGCCCCGCGCTGGCTCTACACGCCCTGCTACATCGCCATGGGCTGGGCGGCCGTCTTCTTCCTGCCGGACTTCCTGCGCACCGGGGGCATCGCGGTCCTCGTCCTGGTGATCGCCGGCGGGCTGCTGTACAGCGCGGGCGGCCTGGTCTACGGCATCAAGCGGCCGAACCCGTCGCCCCGCTGGTTCGGCTTCCACGAGGTGTTCCACTCGTTCACGCTGGCCGCCTTCGCCGTCCACTACGTCGGCATCTCGCTGGTGGCGTACCAGCACACGTGAGCGCTCCGCCGCAAGCGGGGTGATTCGGCTGCGGCAGCGTTCGTGGCTTTTCGCGCAGGTCCCCGCGCCCCCATCGGGGCGCGGGGACCTTCTTGCATGCCCCTGAGCCGCCCATGGCCACTCCCCGGCGGATGTCCGACAATGACCACCATGACGGCCGCACGCTCCCCCAAGCTCTCCCCGCCGACCGGCCGGGACGCCGCCTCCTGCTCCCCCGCCGACCGGCCCCGGCTCAGCCTGCGGGAACGGAAGAAGATCAAGACGCGTGAGGCGATCAGGACCGCGACCTACCGGCTGGTCAAGGAGCAGGGCTACGACGCCACCACGATCGAGCAGATCGCGGAGCGCGCGGAGGTGTCGCCGTCCACGGTCTTCCGCTACTTCCCCACCAAGGAGGACATCGTCCTCACCGACGAGTGGGACCCGCTCGTCATGGCGGAGCTGCGCGCCCGGCCCGCCGACGAACCCTGGCAGCAGTCCCTGCGGTATGTGATGCACCGGGCCGCGAGGCTCGGCGGCGAGGGCGACCCCGAGGTGGCCCGGCTGCGGTCACGGCTGATGGTCGAGGTGCCCGCGGTGCGCTCGCGGACCATGGAGAGCATGTCGGCCACCGGCCGCCTGCTCTGCCAGGCCATGGGCGAGCGGACCGGCCGGGACCCCGAGTCCCTGGAGGTGCGGGTCCAGGCGATGTCCCTGATCGGCGGGCTCCTGGAGGTCTCCCTGTACTGGGCCGAGAACCGCCACGAGGACGAGCTGGTCGACCTCGTCGACCGCGCCCTGGACGTCCTGGAGCACGGCCTGCCCGCCGAAAACGCCTGAGGCCCGCGCCCCGGCCCGTGCCATCCTGGCCAGGTGAACGGTCCCGAGATCCACGTCGAAGTCGCCCCCGAGCTGCGGCTGTTCGTGACGCCCGCCCGGCGCGCGGGAAGCACCCCGGTCAGCACCGACGGCGTCTCCACCCTCGGCCATCTCGTCGAGTCCCTGGGCGTCCCGCTGACCGAGGCCGGCGGCCTGCTGGTGGACGGCCGCACGGTGCCGGTGTCGTACGTACCGGTGGGCGGTGAGCGCGTGCTGGTGCGGGCGGTGGCGCGGCCCCAGCGGGTCCCGGGCGCCCCGTTGCGGTTCCTCCTCGACGTGCACCTGGGCACCCTCGCCCGGCGGCTGCGGCTGCTCGGCGTGGACGCGGCGTACGAGTCGACGGACATCGGCGACCCGGCCCTGGCCACCCGCTCCGCGACCGAACGACGGGTCCTGCTCAGCCGCGACCGCGGCCTGCTGCGCCGCCGCGAGCTGTGGGCGGGCGCCTTCGTCTACAGCACGGCGCCCGACGACCAACTCCGCGACGTGCTGGGCCGGTTCAGGCCCGAGCTGCGCCCCTGGAGCCGCTGCACCGCCTGCAACGGCGTGCTGCGGGCGGCCGGCAAGGACGAGGTGGCCGACCAGCTGAAGGGCGGGACCGAGCGGTCGTACGACGTCTTCGCGCAGTGCCGGGCGTGCGGCCGCGCCTACTGGAAGGGCGCGCACCACGAACAACTGGAGGCCATCGTGGAGCGCGCCCTCGACGAGTTCGCCGACCGGACCGAGGGAGCCTAACGCCTCCTCACGTCGCCCTTGCCGCAGGCGATGCCGTCCCGGTCGGGGTCGAGACGCAGCGGGTCGTCGGCGCCGTTGACCTCCAGCCGCCCGTAGTCGTTCTGCGCCAGCCAGCCGCACCGGGCGGCGGTCGTCCTCTTCACCTGGGGCGGGAAGACGGTCGGCACGCACACGTTGGCCGAGCCGTAGTGCCGGTCGCAGCCGGAGACGGTGGTGCCCACCGGCTGGGCGGCGCGCTTCTTGCCGGGCCCGGTGACCTTGCCCGCGGGCGCGTCGGCGAAGGAGTGGACGTGCGCCGACGCATCGGACGCACTCAGCGCCGCCGGGCCCTCAAGGTGCACCCACTTCGCCACGGACGGCACCCCGTTCGCGTCCACCGCGAACAGCATGTACCAGCCGGGCGGGGCCAGGTTCGGGTTGCTCGTCACGTTCAGGTCGACGTTGTCGCCGTCGACGGACAGCGGCAGGTCGACGAAGCGCTGGTTGGGGTCGGAGGAGTGGGTGACGGCGGCCGGGCGGATCAGCTCGGCCTTGGCGATCGGCCGGTCGACGGTGATCCGCTGGGTGTCGCCGTAGGTCCACTCGGTGTCGATGACGGAGGTGATCGTCGGGCGGGTGCCCTTGTACAGGTAGGGCGGGGTGTAGATCGACACGTTGTGGTTCCAGGTGCCGTTGCCCGGGTTGTCGCCGGTCGACATCACCCGGCCGTCCGGGAGCAGGAACGACGAGGAGTGGTAGCCGCGGGCCTCGGGGTCGGCGGCCACCGGGTCGAAGGTGCCCTGCTGCGGGTCGTAGATCGAGGACTCGTGGACCGGGTTGGCCCGGTTGTGCAGCGCGCCGCCGGTCTCCAGCACCGAACCGTCGGGCAGCAGCACCGCCGAGACGTACATCTTGCCCTGGCCGCCGGTCTCCGGCTGGGGCCCGTTGCCCAGGTCGACCGTGCCCTGCGGGAGCGGCGGCCCCGCGACGTACGACGGGTTCGCCTCCTTGAGGTCGATCACGTCGGTCAGCCGGTTCGCGTCCGGGTTGGCGTCGATGTTGCCGCCGCCGATGGTCAGCACCCGCTGGTCCTGCGCCGGTGGCAGCAGCACGCTCGCCGACTGGTCCCGCTCGTCCTTGTCCTGGAGGCCCGGGACCTGGGTGACGGTGTTGGCCCCGTAGTCGTAGATCGCCGCACCGGTGCCCGGGATGTTGTTACCGAAGACATGGCTGCCCGTGTAGAAGAGGCGGCCGTCCTGCATCAGGATCATCGACGGGTACAGACCCCAGTACGACCAGGTCTGGTTGACCTTCCACAGCGGCAGCCACTGCTGCTCGGCCTCGGACCAGTACTCGGTGGTCACCGATCCGGTGGAGTCCTCGCGCAGCCCGCCGAAGGAGATGACGTCGCCGTTGCCCAGCTCGGTCGCGGACGGGTACCAGTGGCCGTCGTTGAGGTCGTTGGTCCTGCTGTAGGTCTCGGTCGCCGGGTCGAAGACGTACGAGTCCTTGTAGCCCTCGTAGCCGTGCGAGCCGTCCGCCGCCGGATAGGCCAGGTTGCCGCTCATCACCAGCACCCGGCCGTCCTGGAGCTGGACGTGCCCGGCGCAGAACATGTCCTTCGGGGTGGGGACGACCTTGTAGGTGCCCTTCGCCGGGTCGTAGACCGCCGAGGTGAAGGTGCCCGCGGCGAAGTTCTCCTCGCTGTTGCCGGAGCCCGCGATCAGCAGCACCTTGCCGTTGTTGAGGACGACGGAGTGCATGGAGCGGACCGGGTTCTGCGTCGGCAGGACCTGCCAGCTCCCGTCCGCGCACTGCGCCTGCGTGCCGGTGCACCCGGCGGGCGGCAGCGTGTCCGGGACCTGTTCCATGGCGTAGTCGTCGGTGGTCGCCGAACCCGTGCCGTACACCGACACGCCCCAGGTGATCCGGTCGGTGCCGGCCGGCACCTCGGGCGTGCGGACCGTCGCCCGGGTCCAGTCCGCCGCCAGGTCCAGGGTCTTGAGGTCGGTCCAGTACTGCCAGCCGGCAGCCGGGTCGTGCCGGAACAGGGTGAGCGAGGTGTCGGGCGTCGTCGACCTGTACCAGAGCGACAGGTCGTACTGCTTGCCCACCGACACCACCGGCGCGCACTCGGTGGACTCGGTGATCAGCGCCTTGCGGTCGCCGTCGACCCGGCGGGACAGCGTGACCTTCATGGCCTTGGCGCCGCTGTGCGCGTCGCCCGTCGTCTCGAAGGTGAAGTCGTTGTCGCCCCAGCCGGACTTCTCCCAGCAGTACGGCATGTCGTCGCCCGCCCCCGAGGCCGCGGTCTCGAAGCCGGGGTTCTTCACGAGGTTGGCGGCCGCGGCGGGCTGCGGGGCGGTCAGGAGCAGACCGGCGGTCAGGGCCCCCACCCCGACCAGCGCGGTTCTTCTGCGGTGGAGTTTCACACGGCTCTCCTTGCGGCGGGAGTACGGCTCTGCCGTCCGGCGCCCTCCGCGGAACGCCGGCGCGGCAGGTAGACCAGCGCTTCCGTGCCGAGGAAACGCAGGACGAACGTCGTCACCAGGGCGAGCGCGGTGGCGGACAGCGTGCCCATCCCGAACCGGTGGACGAACAGCGCGATCAGCGGGATGCGCAGCACGAGGTCGGCGTTGGCGAGCAGCGCGAACCGGCCGGCGCGGTCCCACCAGCGGCGGTGCCGGCGCCGGTCGCGGAACAGCAGGTGCTCGATGAGCAGGAAGTTCCAGGCGACGCCCGCCTGGTTGGCGAGGATCTCGGCGGGGACGTAGTGCACGCCGAGCGCGGTCAGCGCCGCGAGGCCGGCCAGGTTCGGCACGAACCCGGTGGCGCCGATCAGACCGAAGGCGACCATGCGGGCGACGGGTGAGGAGGTGCGCAGGCCGACCAGGTGCCGCAGGAAGCGGAAGCCTTCCCGCGCACTCGACTTGGACTGACCCGCGAACCGGTCCTGGAAGACGAACGGCACCTCGGCGACCCGGCCGGGCCTGGTGCGCACGGCCAGTTCGAGCAGGATCTTGTAGCCGAGGGGCCGCAGCGCGTCCGCGGTGACCGCGCTGCGCCGGATGGCGAAGAAGCCGCTCATCGGGTCGCTGATGCCGTGCAGCCGGCGCGGGAAGAGGGACTTGGCCAGCCAGGTCGCGGCGCGGGAGACGGCCACCCGGTAGCCGCCCGCGAGTCCGGCGCGGCTGCCGCCCTTGAGGTAGCGGGAGGCGACGACGAGCCCGGCGCCGGTCCGCTCGCCGGTGGCGACCAGCTCCGGCACCAGCGACGCCGGGTGCTGGCAGTCGCCGTCCATGACGACGATCCAGTCGGAGGCGGCCGTCCGCAGCCCCTCGACGACCGCCCCGCCGAGCCCGCCCGCCGGTTCCTCGCGGTGCAGCACGGACACCGGGAACGGGCAGTCCTGCGCGGCCCGGCGGATGACGTCGGGCGTGTCGTCGGTGGAGTCGTCGACGAAGACGACCTCGCAGGGCAGCCGGGCGGGCACCGCGTCGGTGATCTGCCGCAGCAGCGGGCGGATGTTGGCGGACTCGTTGAACGTCGGTACGACGATGGTGACGGCGCCGGGCTCGGCCAGAGCGGCCGTGAGATCACCGAGGTCGCCGGGGGCGGTGTACTCGTGGCCGCTCATCACTCGCCTCCCACGGTCGGCTGCCTCGACTGCTGAAACTGCTGGGACTGCTGGGACTGCTGGAACCGCTGGAACTGCTGGAACTGCTGGGACTGGGGGATCTGCCGGATCTCGATGCGGTCGGCTCCGGTGCCGAAGGTCGCGACCGGCGTGGAGTGCTGGATGGCGGCCCGTACGTTCGGCAGGTCGCGTGCGTCGCGCCGGACCGTCGGCGAGGCGACCACGTAGTCGATGTCCCGCCAGCCGTGCGGCATCGTCTTCGTCACGGCCGGGTCGAGGTCGGCCTTGTAGAACCAGATGGCGCCGAGTCCGGGCTCGTACCCGGCGTGCACCAGGTCGAGCCAGAGCGCGTCGTCGACGAGGACGCGGGTGTCCGCCGGGTCGTCGACCTCGGTGCTCAGCCACGCCGACGCCTGCCGGTAGGGGGCGTTGGCGTCGGCGGTGACGGCGGTGCGGTCGCCGTCGTACCACTGCGGTACGACATAGGCGCCGGCTGCGACGGCGAGGACCGCGGCGAGCGCGTACCGGCCGCCGGTGACGTACCGCTTCTCGTGCTCGGATCGCCGTCTGCGCAGCACCGCGTGGGTGACGGAGGCGGCGCCGCCCGCGAGGACCAGGGCGAGGAAGGGCAGCGCGCCGATGATGTACATGGCGGGCAGATAGCCGTTCGGACGCAGCGCCATCGCCGCCAGGATCGCCACGGTCAGGGCCGGTCCGGCGAGCGCGCGGGCGGTGACCGACCAGCGCCAGGTGGCGAGCAGCAGCAGCGCCCCCGCGAGGCCGCCGAGGGGCAGCACCCGGTCGTAGTACAGCCAGGAGTGGAAGACCGCGTACGAGCCGGAGGAGGGGTCCAGGATGGATCCCGAACCGGGCCGGGACAACTGGTAGGTGATGCCGTCCCACAGCGATACGTGTCCGCTGCCCGGCAGCAACTCCCCCTTGAGCAGGGCGAACAGCGGATAGGAGAAGCCGGCCAGGGCGCAGGCGGTGATCGCGCCGGTGAGCGCGAACTTCCGGGTGTCGCGGTGGCTGTGGCGCCACATGGTGACCAGCAGGGCGGGCAGGACGATGAGCATCGTCTCCTTGGTGAGCACGCCCGCGGCGGCGGCGAGGCCCGCGCCGAAGTGGTGCCAGAGGTGCCTGCTGGGCGAGGCGGCGAGGCAGAAGGCCAGCAGCAGCCACATCACGGCGATGTTGTCGAGGAAGATCTCCCGCTGGAGGACGACGGCCAGCGGCGACAGGCCGATCAGGGCCATGCCGAGTGCGGCGGCCCAGCGGGGCAGCGCGAGCCGCCGTCCGAGGACGTACACGAGGACCGCGCTGACGCCGCTGACCAGGAGCATCACCAGGCGCATGGTGCCGACGGTCATCGCGCCGGGGTCGAGTGCGGAGGGGATCCAGGTGAGCAGGGCTATCTGGAGCCAGCCGAGCGGCGGGTGGTCGTACCAGTAGGTGTAGTGGGCCAGGCCCGCGCCCTGCTGCACGGCCCATGCCTGGGCGAGGTAGGTGCCCTCGTCGTCGCTGAGGGTCGGGTAGGCGGAGATGTTCCAGCCCTGGACGACGAGGATCGCCGCCAGCAGCAGCCCGCACAGCAGCAGGTCGGAACGGGAGGAGCGGAGCCGGGCCGGCGGCCGGGCCCGGCCGGTCGAAGGATCCGTCAGGGCATGGCGGGGCGGCGCGGGGACCGTCGGAGGGGTCACCGCGGGAAGGGTGGAGGTCACGCGGGAACGTCCTCTCGGATCGGCTCGGCCGCGGTGAGGTGCGCGCCGACGTGAGTGGTCAACTCCCAGTCGTTGCGGCCGCGTTGCTCACGCCATACGGCGCGGACTGCGGCCCCCGCGAGGAGCACCTGGTAGAAGGGGCCGCCCACGACGAGCTTCGCGTAGTGGACGAGGCGGACGCGCAGGCCGTACTGCTTGCCGAAGTCGTGCAGCCCGACCACTTCGAAGACGAAGGTGACGGCGGCCGTGACCAGCGGCAGGAAGGTGAGGAAGGCGATCCCGACGGGCACGTCGAGGAAGATCGCGACGGCCGCGTTGACCGGGATGACCACGCCGGAGAAGGCTTGCAGGAACGGCGTCATGAGCGTGTACCGGGCGAGCAGCCGCTGTCCGAAGCCGGGCAGCCCGCGCCAGTCCTTCTTGCGGTAGACCTGGAGGAAGCCCTGGTTCCAGCGGGTGCGCTGCCTGAGCAGCGACATCAGGGAGCCGGGTGTCTCCTCCCGGGTGACCATGTCGGAGTCGTAGGCGACGACCACCTTCTTGCCGACGCTGGACAGCCGGACGCCCAGGTCGCAGTCCTCGGCCAGGCAGTCCGGGTCCCAGCCGCCGGCCTCGCGGAGCACGTCGGTCCGGACGAAGACCGTGTTGCCGCCGAGCGGGATGAACCCCTTCTGGGCGTGCAGGTGCAGCCGGGAACGGAACCAGAAGAAGTACTCCAGGCAGTTGCGCAGGCTGTACCAGCTGGAGTGGAAGTTGATCAGTTGGACGCCGCCCTGGACGACGTCCGCGCCGGTGGTCAGGAACGCGTGGTCGACGTGGGCGAGGAGTTCCGGGTGGACCTGGTCCTCGGCGTCGAAGACCCCGACGACGGCGCCGCGGCAGTGCGGCAGCGCCGTGTTCATGGCCTTCGGCTTGTTCTTCTTCTCGTGGGTGTCGACGACGACGCGGACGCGCGGGTCGCGGGCGGCGGCCCGCTCGGCCACCGCCGCGGTCCCGGGGTCGTCGTGCCCCACGATGACGATGATCTCGAAGTCGGTGTGCGTGGACTCCAGCAGCCGCTGGATGGTGTGGTCGAGCACGGCCTGCTCGTGCCGCGCGGGCAGCAGCAGCGAGAACGACACGTGCCCGGCGCCGTCCGGCCTGCGGAAGCGGGTGGACGCGAGCACTTCGGGCGTACGCCACGCGTGCATCTGCCACCACAAGGTGAAGGCCGCCATCCAGAAAAGCGCAAGCGAAACGGCAGCGATGAAGACAGACGTCAGCAACAGATCCCCCCAGATCCCCGATGCCCCCCTGACGCGGCGGTCAGTCAGATCCGCCGCGTCACCTTGCAGAGATTATGCGCGATCTGTGAAGCGCGTAGGCACTTTGGGTGAAGAACTTGTTTCCGCACAATCGGGTCGCGGGTGAACGAATGCGCCGAGCAAGAGCGTTCGGGGCACTGCGGGACATGTCCTTTCAGCGACTCAACACCGTGCGCAACCGCTCCGGATCGGTCGTCGGGGCGTCGCAGGTGAAGTTGCGGCACACGTACGCGGCGGGCGCCCCGTCCACGAGGGGCCGGCCGGCGAGGAGCGGGAACTCGGTGCCGTCCGGGGTGCCGGCGGCGACCACGGCGCCCGGAGCGGTGCCCTGCAACGCCGTACGGTGCAGGACCCCGGTCGCCCCGTCGGCCAGGTCCGGGCCGACGACCGCGATCTCCCGCGGGCCGTCGAGCAGGGCCTCGGCGACCGCCAGCCCCCAGCCGATGAACCGCGGGACCCGCGGCCCGAGCGCCGTCACCACCCCGAGCGCCCGCTCCGCGGCGGCGCGCAGCGGTTCGGAACCGGTGTGCGCGGCATAGCCGAGCAGGGCGCCCGCGGCGGCGGTCCAGCCGGCCGGGGTGGCGTTGTCGGTGGGGTCCTGCGGGCGGCGGATGAGCCGTTCGGCGTCGGCCGCGGTGTCGTAGAGGGCACCGCTGTCCACGTCCGCGAAGCGGGTGAGGACCTGGCCGAGGAGCAGCCCCGCGAAGTCGAGCCAGGCGCCGTCGCCGGTGACGGAGGCGAGCGCGAGGAAGCCCTCGGCGACGTCGGCGTAGTCCTCCAGCACGCCCGCGTTGGCGCCGGCCCGGCCGTCCCGGCTGGTGCGGACCAGCCGGCCGCGGTCGTCCAGGTGCAGCCGGACCAGCAGGTCGGCGGCGGCGGCCGCGGCCTCGACCAGGTCGGGCCGGTCGAAGTAGGCGCCGGTCTCGGCCAGCGCGGCGATCGCCAGGCCGTTCCACGCGGCGACGACCTTGTCGTCGCGGCCCGGCGCCGGGCGCTGCTGCCGCGCCCGCAGCAGCCGCTCGCGGATCGACGTGATGCGCTCCGCCTCGAACACGCCCTCGTCCTGCGGGAGCCGCAGGACGGACCGGCCGTGCTCGAAGGTGCCTTCCTCGGTCACGCCGAAGTGCTGGGCGGCGACCTGAGCGTCGTCGTCCCCCAGGACCTCACGCAGTTCCTCGGGCGTCCACACGTAGTACGCGCCCTCCACGTGCCGACCGCTGCCGTCGTCGCTGTCGGCGTCGAGGGCGGAGGCGAACCCGCCCTCGGCGGTGCCCAGTTCACGGACCATGAAGTCCGCGGTCTCCACGGCGACCCGACGGGCCTGCTCGGAGCCGGTGGAGCGCCACAGGTGGGCGTGGACGCGGCACAGCAGGGCGTTGTCGTACAGCATCTTCTCGAAGTGCGGCACCAGGGGTCCACCGGGCCCGGCCGTGAGTACGTACCGGTGGAAGCCGCCTCCCACCTGGTCGTACAGGCTCGAACGGTCCATCGCGCCGCACAGCCCTTCGGCCATCTCCAGCGCCGCCACGGAACCGGCCCGCGCATGGTGGCGCAGAAGGAACTCGATCACCATCGAAGGCGGGAACTTGGTGTCCCCCTTGAACCAGCCGCTCGCGGGATCGATGTCCCGGGTCAGCTGGAGGAGGGCCAGGGCCTGGGTCTCCTCGGTGGGCGTCCCGGCGTCCCCGATGGTCAACTCCTGCGCGGCGAGGTCCCGAGTGATCTTCCCCGCGACCTCTCCCACCTCGTCCCGTCGGCTCGTCCAGGCGTTGTGCACGCCTTCGAGCACCTGACGGAAGGACGGCATGCCGTGCCGGGCCTCGGGCGGGAAGTACGTACCGAAGTAGAAGGGCTCCCCCTCCGGCGTCATGAACACCGACATCGGCCAGCCGCCCTGCCCGGTGGCCGCCTGCACCGCCTCCATGTAGACGGCATCGACGTCGGGGCGCTCCTCACGGTCCACCTTGACCGACACGAAACGCTCGTTCATGTACGCGGCGGTGTCGTCGTCCTCGAAGGACTCGTGCGCCATGACGTGACACCAGTGACAGGCGCTGTAGCCGACGCTCAAGAACACCGGGACATCGCGCCGCCGGGCTTCTTCGAACGCGTCGCTCTCCCAGGGCCGCCAGTCGACGGGGTTGTCCGCGTGCTGGAGGAGGTACGGGGACGTGGCCTGCGCAAGTCGGTTGGGCATACCCCCATCCTTGCGCACCCGCCTGCGCCCTGGCCACGCGCCACAGGGGCAGCGCACGACCGGGACGGAAGCGGGCGAAACCGCCGCCGAGCCGGTCGTGGATCCCGCCGGATCCCGCCCCGGGCCATCCGCTCGCCGGTGCCGCGGGCCATCCGCTCGCAGGCGCCGCGGGCCATCCGCAACGCGCCCTCGGACCCGGTGCGGGCGCGGCATCGATTCCGACCGCCGTGGAAATGATCGAACGCCCTGGACGTCACGAAACCGTCCCCGATGATCGCGGCCCCCTCGCGTTCGTGCCGCGTCCGAAGGACACTCGTAGCCCTGGGAGTTACGGCCGGAGGGGGACGGGACATGCGGGACAGCCATCGCACCGAGGCCGAGCGGCTGGTGGTGCGGGCGGTCGAGGAGGAGGTGCGGCGTTCGGGCGGGCGTGTCGACGGGCAGGTGCTGCTGACCCGGGCGCGCGGTTCGCTGGACGCCATGGCGCAGGCCGCCGCCGAGGAGTACGCCGCGTACACGCGCGCCCTCGACGAGACCGAGGACGGCCGGCTCACCTTCGCCCAGCGGTACGCGAAGGACGGCGCCGGAACCCCCCTGCTGGTGGCGGGCGTCGCCGCGGTCGCCGCCCTGGTGGCCGACCTGTCGCTGGGCACCGGGACGGGCACGGCGCTGGGCGCGGGCGCGGCCGTGGGCGTGGTGGGCGCCGCCGCCACCGTGGTGAAGGTGGCCGGCGTCCATCTGCCGGCCGCCCACCACCGGGCGGGCGAGGTGAGCCAGCCGGGCGGCCCCGAGCAGCTGCGGTTGCAGTGGCTGACGGCGCTCGAAGTGCGCGGCATCCGGCCGTTCCTCGACCAGCAGCGGGTGCTCAGCGCCTCGACCGGCCCGAAGCAGCAGGGCCCCAAGCTGCGCGGCGCGGACAAGAGCGCGGCGGCCCGCAGGCGCACGGTGCTCCAGGAGTCCTTCGGTCAACTCCCCGAGCCCGAGGGCCCGTTCGCGGGACGCCGGGCGGAGATGGCACGGCTCAGGCAGTGGGTGCGGGCGGCCCGAGCGAACACCGAGACCCGGCCGACGGTGGTCGTGCTGCACGGCCGTCCGGGCGCGGGCCGCACCACGCTCGCCGTCCGGGCCACGCACGAACTGCGGGACCACTTCCGCGGCGCGGTCGTCGTCGATCTGCGCGGGGGCAGCCGCCACGAGCCGCCGCTGCCGACCCGGGACGCCCTGCTGCATCTGCTGAACCGGCTCGGGGCACCCCGCGAGCAGTTGCTGTTCCGCGAACGTTCCTCCCTCGACCAGCAGGTCAAGCGGCTCAGCGAGCTGTACCAGCAGCATCTGACGGGCCTCGCGGTGACGATCGTGCTGGACGACGCCTCGGACCCCGAGCAGATCCGCGCCCTGGTCCCCGAGCGCTCCGACAGCCTGGTCCTGATCACCGCCGCGGAGCCCCTCGAACTGCCCGCCGACCTGCCGGCCTGGGTGCACCACCTCCCGGTGGAGGCCCTGGACGAGGCGGGCGCGGAGGAGCTGCTGGGCGCCGCCGCGCAGGACTCCTCGGGCCCCTACGACGCCGAATCCACCGACCTGATCCGCCAGTTGTGCGGCGGTCTGCCGCTCGCCCTGCGCATCGCCGGCTCGTCGCTCGGCCCGCGTTCACCGCGCCGGCTGGCCGGCGACCTCGACGCGTACGGCCCGGTCGATCCCGTCGAACGCGTCCTGTGGCTGCGCTACACCGACCAGACCGAGGCGGCCCGCACGCTGCTGCGCAGGCTGGCCCTGGCCGGCCGCGCCTCCCTGGGCGCCGCGGCGGCCGCCGCCCTGCTCGGCGCGGAGGAGTCGGAGGCGGCCCGGCAGCTGGCGAAGCTCGCGCAGGCGGGCCTGATCGACCATGTGCGGGGCCGCCGGTACCGGATGCACGACCTGGTCCGCGCGTTCGCCCAGGCCCGGCTGCTCGACGAGGAGGGGCAGGCCGAACGCACGGCGGCGCAGGAGCGTCTGATCGTGAGCTACGGCGAGCTGGCCGACTCCGTGCTGCGCCTGGTCGACGGCAACATGTCGACCCGCTCGGACCGGTTCGGACCGCACGGCTTCACCTCGCTCGAAGAGGCCCTGCGCTGGCTGGACGACGAGTCCAGCTTCATCACGGCGGCGCTGCGGCACGCGGAGGGCGTGAACCAGACCGCCGTGCTGAACCTGCTCGGCGCCCTGTGCGACTACTGCCTGCTCCGCGGCGACCTGTACCGCCTCGGTGAGATCAGCGAGCTGGCCCAGGCCGTCGACCAGGGTCTGCTGATCCACTCGGTGCAGTGGCGCACCGGTATCGCCGCCCGCCAGCTGGGCGAGCTGGACAAGGCCCGGACGACGCTCAGCTCGGTCGTCGACCTCTACCTGGAGGCCCACCACGACGCGGGCGCGGCCCGTGCGCTGTGCTCGCTGGGCATCACCCTGCACCATCAGGGCCAGCTCACCGAGGCCGCGGCCAAGCTCCAGGAGGCGCTGGACCTCCAGGCGGCGCCCGAGCTGGCGACCGACCGGGCCTGGACGATGCACGCGCTGGCCGCCGTCCAGCGGGACCGCGCCCGGCTGGCTGAGGCCCTGGACCTGCTGACCAGGTCCCTGGTCCTGCACCGCGAGGGCGGTTCGGTGCACGGCGAGGCGTGGGCCCACTTCCAGCTGGGCCAGCTGGCGCTGCGGATGGGCGACGTGCCGCGTGCGGAGCGGGAGCTTGAGGCCGCCCTCGACCGCTACCGCCGTACCCGTGACGCCCGCGGCGAGGCGTGGGCGCTGACCCAGCTGGCGAGGGCCCGGCTCGTCGACGGGGACGCCCCCGAGGCGGCCGAGGCGCTGCGGCAGGCCGCTGTCCGGCACCATGACAACGAGGACGCGCGCGGCGAGGCGTGGACGGGCTACTACCTCGGCCAGGCCCTGGAGGAGTCCGGCGACCTGGACCGGGCCGTGCGCGAGCTGGAGCGGTCCCGCACGATGTTCTCCCGGATGCGCGACGTGTACGGCCTGGCCTGCGCCCGCCACCACTCGGCCCGTGTCACCCGCGACCAGCGCGCCACCCAGACGGGCTCGCTGCGCAACTCCGGCTTCGCCCGTCAGCTCCTGATGGACGCCCGCGCCGACTTCCAGCGCATCGGCGTCACCCACGGCGAGGCGTGGACCTGCCTGGAGCTGGCGGTCGTCGACGCGGGCAACACGCGCGCCCAGCAGGCGCTGGCCCTGTGCGACGAGGCGATCGGCCTGTTCACCTCGTACGGCGACCAGCGGGGTGAGGACTGGGCCCGCTTCCTGCGCTGCACCCTGCTCCCCTACGCCGCCCCCGGCGGTGTGGAGATCGGCACGGCGGTGGCGCAGGAGGAACTGGCCCAGCTGGTCCGGGCCGCGCACGGCACCCGGGACCAGAAGCTGGCCGAGTACCTGACGGCGTACGCGCTGCTGCTGGAGCGCGGTGTGCAGTTGGAGGCCGGGTGGCAGGCGTGGCGTCTGGGCATGGTGCCGAACCGGCACGCCCGCGAGGTGATGGGGGTGCCGGTACCTGCCGTGTCGTGAGGCCGGTCAGCCCCGCCCGGTGTCCTGGCCGGCGGGGGCCGTCGGCCCTGACTCCGCGCGGGAGTCCGGGGACTCCTTGAAGTCGACCTTCTGCATGTGCTTGCTCATCGACTTCATCAGACCCCACACGGCCAGGGCCATCACCGCGAAGACGATGAAGCCGAGGACGCCGGGGGTGACCTTGTTGTCGTCGATCTCCGCGAGGGGGACGACCTGTGTCAGTGCCTGGCTGAAGCTCATGTCAGGCATTGTCGCGGATGCCCGCAAAGAGGTCGTCCTCGGGTAGGGAGGTGTCGACGAGCGACTTCGCCAGCTCGTACTCCTCCGTCGGCCAGACCTCCTTCTGGAGGTCCATCGGCACCCGGAACCAGCCGCCGTCGGGGTCGATCTGCGTGGCGTGCGCGATCAGCGCCTTGTCGCGGATCTCGAAGAAGTCGGCGCACGGGATGTGCGTGGTGAGGACGCGCTCGACGCGCTCGATCTCCTTCCAGCGCTTGAGCCAGTCCCCGTAGGGCGACTCCAGACCGCGCGCCAGCAGCGCCTTGTGCAGCGCCTCGGTACGCGGGCGGTTGAAGCCCTGGTTGTAGTAGAGCTTGAGCGCCTGGAAGGCCGGGCCGAACTCGGACTCCGGGTACTTCTCCGCGTCCGCGGCGCCCTCGAAGGCCACCATCGTGATCTTGTGGGTCATGATGTGGTCGGGGTGCGGATAGCCGCCGTTCTCGTCGTACGTGGTGATCACCTGGGGACGGAAGGAACGGATCTGCTTCACGAGTTCCCCGGCCGCCTTGTCGACGTCCTCCAGGGCGAAGCAGCCCTCGGGCAGCGGCGGCAGCGGGTCGCCCTCGGGCAGGCCGGAGTCGACGAAGCCGAGCCACTCCTGCTTGACGCCCAGGATCTCGCGGGCCTCGTCCATCTCCTTCTTGCGTACCTCGTGGATGTGTTCCTCGATGTACGTGTCACCCTTCAGCTTCGGATTGAGGATGGAGCCGCGCTCCCCGCCCGTGCAGGTCACGACCAGCACGTCCACCCCCTCCGACACGTACTTCGCCATGGTGGCCGCGCCCTTGCTCGACTCGTCGTCGGGGTGCGCGTGGACGGCCATCAGTCGCAGCTGGTCAGTCAAGACTCAATCCTCGGTAGGTCGGCGCCCGGATCTTCGGACGCAATCCAATTTGGGCCGTGCCGCAAGCACCTCCTTGCGGGGTGGCGGTCAGATGGCCGACGGGCGGCTTCTATAGTGACCGAATCGGGGGGCGAATAATTCCACGGGCCGGTCCGGGCTCCCGCCGGGGCTCCCGTCCCCGGTCCTGCCGAGAGGACGATCATGAGCACGGTGAGCACGCGGTTGCCCGAAGGCCGCTACGGGCGTTCCTCGGACGAACGCGCCGACCACAAGCTCAAGATCATCGGTGCGGTGCTCGGCGCGGCCCTGCTCGCGCTGGTCGGCTACTTCGCGTACCACTACGTGGTGCGGAGCGAGATCAGCGCGGAAGTGATCACGTTCCAGGCTTCGGACAGCTCGGTCTCCGTGCATCTGGAGGTCCACAAGGACGCCGGGACCGACGGCTACTGCACCCTGCGCTCGCAGGCCGCCGACGGCGCGGAGGTGGGCCGGGCCGACTTCCGCTTCACCGGGTCAGCGACCCGCATCGACCGGGTCGTCACGCTGCGTACGACCTCTCAGGGCACCACGGCCGAGCTGCTCGGCTGCCACGCCGACTGATGCCGTCCGGATACGTCGACCCTGACCTGCACTGACACGATTCTGATGGCTTATGTCCTCCCCCTTCCGCCGTTGAATTGTTAGGCTCGTGGTTTCGCCCTTCCGTGAAGGAACATTCTTCTGGGTAGGGCGATGCTTTGTATCCCCAGTACCGACGAGGAGCACCTGTGACCCAGACCAGCGAGAACGTCACCTGGCTGACCCAGGAGGCGTACAACCAGCTCAGGGCCGAGCTGGAGTACCTGTCTGGTCCTGCGCGCACGGAGATCGCCGCCAAGATCGCGGCCGCGCGCGAGGAGGGCGACCTGCGCGAGAACGGCGGTTATCACGCGGCCAAGGAAGAGCAGGGCAAGCAGGAACTCCGCGTACGACAGCTGACCCAGCTCCTGGAGAACGCCAAGGTCGGCGAGGCCCCCGCCTCCGCGGACGGTGCGGTCGCCCCCGGCATGGTGGTGACGATCGCCTTCGACGGTGACGAGGACGACACCCTGACGTTCCTCCTCGCCTCCCGCGAGTACGCGAGCGCCGGCATCGAGACGTACTCCCCGCAGTCCCCGCTGGGCGCCGGCGTGACCGGCCACAAGGTCGGCGAGAACGCGGAGTACGAACTGCCCAACGGCAAGAAGGCCACGGTGAAGATCCTCAAGGCCGAGCCGTACTCGGGCTGACCGGGACCCGGCCGTACCCGGCTGACCGGGGCCGATCGTTTCCGTACGAGGCCCCCGGCGTCCAACGATCACTGGAACTCAGGGATCCCGTCGATGCCGGGGGCCTCGCCATGTCCGGCCCGGGAGGTGCGCTCGGGTCAGGCGGCGGCCGAGCGGTACTTGCGGACCGCGAGCGTGCGGAAGACGACGATGATCAGGACCGCGTAGATCAGCGACGCCCACACCGGGTGCTGCATGGGCCAGGCACCGGACTGGGACAGACCCGGAGCACCGAAGAGTTCACGGCACGCCTGGACTATCGCGCTGAACGGATTCCACTCGGCGACGTGCCGCAGCCAGGGGGTCATCTGACCCGAGTCGACGAACGCGTTCGAGATGAACGTCACGGGAAAGAGCCAGATCAGACCGCCTGAGGTCGCCGCTTCCGGAGTGCGCACGGACAGACCGATCAGCGCGCCGATCCAGGTGAAGGCGTATCCCAGAAGCAGCAGCAGGGCGAAACCACCCAGGACCTTCCCGATGTTGGTCGGCTCCGCGTAGCCGGGGCGCCAGCCCACGAGCAGCGCGACGATCGCGAGGACCAGCAGCGTCAGCGCGGTCTGCACGAGGTCGGCGAGGGTACGTCCGGTCAGCACGGCACCCCGCGCCATGGGCAGCGAACGGAACCGGTCGATGAGGCCCTTGTGCATGTCGTCGGCTATGCCGGCGCCCGCTCCCGCGGTGGCGAAGGTGACGGTCTGCGCGAAGATGCCGGCCATCAGGAAGTTCTTGTAGACCGCCGGGTCGGTGGTGTTGCCGATCTTCATGGAGCCGCCGAAGACGTACGTGAAGAGGATCACGAACATCACCGGCTGGATCAGGCCGAACAGCAGCATCTCGGGGATCCTGGTCATGCGGATCAGGTTCCGTCTGGCGACGATCAGCGAGTCCCGGATCGACCGACTGATGGGGTTGCCGGACGCCGTGACCTGCACGGTGTCGGTGACGGCGCTCACTTCACGGCCTCCTTGCGGCTGTTCTTTCCGGTGTCCCTGCTGGCGTTCCTGCTGGCGTTCTTGGGGTCTGCGCCGTCGTCGTCCGCGCTGTCCGCGTCGCTCTCGCCCGCGGTCTCGGCCAGGTGTCCCGTCAGGGAGAGGAAGACGTCGTCGAGGGTGGGGCGGCGCAGTCCGATGTCGTCTATCTCGATGCCACGGCCGTCCAGTTCACGGATCACCTCGGCGAGCAGCTTGGCGCCGCCGGTGACGGGCACGGTGAGCTTGCGGGTGTGCTCCTCCACCGTGGTGTCGCCCTTGCCGAAGCCGCGCAGCACTTCGGCGGCGGTGGCGATGTGCTCGCGCTCGTGCACCACGACCTCGACGCGCTCACCGCCGGTGCGGGCCTTCAGTTGGTCGGAGGTGCCCTTGGCGATGACCCGGCCGTGGTCGACGACCGCGATCTCGTGGGCGAGGTGGTCGGCCTCTTCGAGGTACTGGGTGGTGAGCAGCAGCGTCGTGCCACCGGAGACCAGTTGCTTGATGACCTCCCACAGCTGCTGGCGGTTGCGCGGATCGAGGCCGGTCGTCGGCTCGTCCATGAACATCACGGGCGGCGAGACCACGAGGGCCGCCGCGAGGTCGAGCCGGCGGCGCATGCCTCCGGAGTAGGTCTTCGTGGGCCGGTCGGCGGCCTCGGTGAGGTGGAACTGCTCCAGCAGTTCCGCGGCCCGCGCCTTGGCCGGCTTCGCCCTCATCTGGTACAGCTGGCCGACCATCTGTAGGTTCTCGCGGCCGGTGAGGTATTCGTCGACCGCCGCGAACTGCCCGGACAGGCCGATGGAGCGGCGCACGGTGTCGGGGTGCTTGAGCACGTCCACGCCCGCGACGACCGCCTTGCCGCTGTCGGGTCGCAGCAGGGTGGTCAGACAGCGGACGCTCGTCGTCTTGCCCGCGCCGTTCGGCCCGAGCAGGCCGAGGACCGTGCCCTCGGGGACATCGAGGTCGACGCCGTCCAGTGCCCGTACGTCGCCGAAGGTCTTGATCAGACCTTCCGCATAGATGGCGCCTGGCATGTGTGTCTCCACGTCGTCGGGATTTGCTTGGCGGATTGGTTGAAAGGGTTGCGAGGATTGCGGGGGGGTTCAGGACGGTTGGTCGCGTACGGATGCCCGAAGGAACCCGGGGGAGTCCACCCGAATCCACTGGAACCCGCAGGAAGCCAGAGGAAGCCAGAGGAAGCCGAAGGAATCCGGGAGAGTCCCGAACGAGTTCCGAAGGTACCCGACACACCATAACGCGATGTATCGCGTCCCTCAACGGATTTCCCCGAACGAGTGATGCGGACGTTCCTGACCTGGTGAAACGGCTGACGCGGCGGTCGGCGTCGGCTCAGTCGATGACGGTGTAACCCGCCTCGCGCAGGGCCTGGCCGACCTCGACGCAGTGCGTCGGCCCCTTCGTCTCCAGGTGCAGCTCCACCTCCGCCTCCGTGAGCCCGAGCCGCGGATCGGTCCGTACGTGACTCACGTCGAGCACGTTAGCGTCCACCACTGACAACACCCCGAGAAGCGTCGCGAGGGCGCCCGGCCGGTCCGTCAGCCGCAGCCGTACGGCCAGGTAGCGGCCCTGCGCGGTCATGCCGTGCCGCAGCACCCGCTGGAGCAGCACCGGGTCGACGTTGCCCCCGGACAGCACGGCGACGACCGGCCCGGCGAAGGCGCCGGGCTCGCCGAGCAGCGCCGCGACCGGGCTCGCCCCGGCCGGCTCGACGACCAGCTTGGCCCGCTCCAGACACAGCAGCAGCGCCGCCGACAGCTGGTCCTCGGTGACCGTACGGATCTCGTCGACCGATTCCGCGATGATCCGGAACGGCACGTCGCCGGGCCGCCCCACCTTGATGCCGTCCGCCATCGTCGCCGGGCCCTCGATGGCCACCGGCCGCCCGGCCGCGAGCGAGGGCGGATACGCCGCCGAACCCGCCGCCTGCACCCCGACGATCCGCACCTCGGGCCGCAGCGCCTTCACCGCGACCGCGATGCCGGCCGCGAGCCCGCCGCCGCCGATGCCGACGACGATGGTGCCGACCTCGGGGCACTGCTCCAGGATCTCCAGGCCGACCGTGCCCTGGCCCGCGATGACGTCGGGGTGGTCGAAGGGGTGGATGAACACGGCACCGGTCCGCTCCGCGTACTCCTGCGCGGCGGACAGTGTCTCGTCGACCACCTGGCCGTGCAGGCGCACCTCCGCGCCGTACTCCCGGGTGGCGCTGATCTTCGGCAGTGGGGCGCCCTTGGGCATGAACACCGTGGCGTGCACGCCGAGCAGCGACGACGCGAGCGCGACGCCCTGCGCGTGGTTGCCGGCGCTCGCGGCCACCACGCCGGCGGCCCGCTCCTCCGGCAGCAGCCCGGCGATCCGCACGTAGGCGCCGCGCAGCTTGAACGATCCGGTCCGCTGGAGGTTCTCGCACTTGAGGAGCACCGGCGCACCCACCAGCTGGGACAGATGCCTGCTGCTCTCCAGCGCGGTCACCCGGGCCACACCGGAGAGCATCTTCTGGGCACCGCGTACGTCGTCGAGGGTGACGGGACGCAGCGAGCCGGCCGTGCTGTAGCTCATGGCTCAAGTCTCGCAGTTCACAGTCGCGGGCAGCCGGTGTGACCAAGCACCGAGACCGGTTCGTGCAGCGTCGGTACGGCCTGCGTCCCGGCCGCGTACCCTGTCCCCCAACCCAGCAGCCCTCATGAAGTGAGCCCCCGCCATGCCCACAACACCTGAAATGTCGATGGACATGACGACCGTAGGTGACACCGGTCTTCTCGACACCCTTCAGCACCAGGTGGCGCTGTTCGCCCGTCGTGCCGAGCAGACCCGGCTCGGTGGCGTCGGGCAGGTGCGCAATTCCATGGACCGTGCCGCGTACCTGCTGCTCAACCGCCTGGACAAGGAAGGCCCGATGGGGGTCAAGGCGCTCGCCGCGAGCATGGGGATCGACTCGTCGACGGTCACCCGCCAGGTGGCTCCGCTGGTCGACACCGGGCTCGTCAAGCGGACCTCGCACCCCGAGGACGGGCGGGCGGTGGTGCTCCAGCTCTCCCCGCGCGGGGCGGCCCGGCTGGACGAGGTGCGCTCCTCCAGGCGCCAGTTGATGGCCGAGCTGACACACGACTGGGCGGCGGAGGAGCGCGAGTCGTTCTGTGCGCTCCTGACGCGCTTCAACAGCGCTCTCTCCGCCCGGACGGCGGTACCGGGCGTCACGGCAGAGGAGACTCCCCCGGCCTCCTGACGACCGGAGCCTTGACCTTGGGCCGCCGCTGTCCTCATATGAGACCGGGGTCCCGCGGCGCATCCGGCGCCACATCCCGCCGTACCGGGTGGGGCCCCGCACTGGGGGAGGCACGGTGCGCGAACGGCAGGCGTCGCAGGGCGCCCGCCGGGCCCGGGAGTTCGAGGCGTTCGTCGCGGGCGCGGCAGGGCGGCTGCTGCATGCCGCGACCCTGCTCACCGCCGAGGACCCCGGCGACAACCCGCGCGCGCGGCGCCTGCTGACGCTCGCGCTCGCGCACACGTACGCGTGCTGGCACCGGCTGCGCGGCGAGGACCCCTACGACCGGGCCCGCCAGTACCTCGCCCTGCGTTTCGCGCGCACGGCCTGGCACCAGTACGGCGGCTTGGGGCGTGCCCACACGCATCCCGCGAGCCCGACGGCCGTGCTCGCTCCCCAGGAGCGTCTGATCCTCGTCCTCAGGCTGTACGAGGGCGTCGCCGAGGAGCAGGCGGCGGCCCTGCTCGGGCTTCCGGTCGAACGGGTCCACGCGATCTGCGAGCGGGCGACGGCCACGCTGCTGCATCCGCCGCGGCTGGCCGCGGCGGGTGGCGTGGCGGAGCCGGCGCCGTCCTGAGGCGGGGGCCGGTGCGCAGGTGAGAGGGACGGGCGGGGGGAGAGACGGGTGAACCGGCCGGAACGGGAGGCCGCCGCACGGCGGATCATGGAGCGGGTACCGCCGCCGGTACCGCCCGACCTGTACCCGGAGGCCGTACGGCGCGGGAGCCGCGAACTGCGGCGCAGGACCGCCGCCCGGCGCCTGCTGTGGCTGGTCCTGTGCGCCGCGGCCGTGGCGTTCGCGGTCTGGGCGGTGACGGCGCGCCCCTGGGTGGAGCCGCCGTCCCAGACGACTCCACCGCTGACCGGTTGGTGAGCCCCTTCAGGGTGGTGCCGGACCGCGGCGGGCCTCGCCCGGCCCGGTCAGCCCAGCGCCTGCTTCAGGTCCTCCAGGAGGTCGTCGACGTTCTCGATGCCCACGGAGAGCCGGACCAGGTCGCCCGGGACCTCCAGGGCCGAGCCGACCACCGAGGCGTGCGTCATCCGGCCGGGGTGCTCGATCAGTGATTCGACCCCGCCCAGCGACTCGCCGAGGGTGAACACCTTGCTGCGGTTGCAGACCTCGACGGCCGCCTCCTCACCGCCCTCGACCTGGAAGGAGACCATGCCGCCGAACGCCTTCATCTGCTTCGCGGCGACCTCGTGACCGGGGTGCTCGGGCAGGCCCGGGTACAGAACGCGCGTCACGCGCGCGTGCCTGCCCAGCATGTCGGCGATCTTGGTGGCGTTCTCGG
Source organism: Streptomyces sp. NPDC056161 (assembly GCF_042268025.1). NCBI lineage: Bacteria > Bacillati > Actinomycetota > Actinomycetes > Kitasatosporales > Streptomycetaceae > Streptomyces > Streptomyces sp. NPDC056161. Next base: position 240,616 of record NZ_JBHJUV010000004.1, on the reverse strand, counting down.
TGTGCCGGTCCATGCGCACCGCGAGCGTCTTGGCGCCGCGCAGCACCAGCCAGGAGTCGAAGGGTCCGGCGACCGCGCCCATGGCGTTCTGGTGGAACGCCAGCTCCTCGCCCAGTGCCTGGTCGGCCGCGATCAGCGCGCCGCCGACGACGTCCGAGTGCCCGCCCATGTACTTGGTGAGCGAGTGCACGACGACGTCCGCGCCGAGCGCCAGCGGCTGCTGGAGGTAGGGGGTGGCGAAGGTGTTGTCGACGACGAGCCGCGCACCGACGTCGTGGGCGAGCTGAGCGACGGCGGCGATGTCGGTGATGCCGAGCAGCGGGTTGGAGGGGGTCTCCACCCATACGGCCTTGGTCCGCGGGGTGAGGGCGGCCCGCACCGCTGCCGGATCGCTGGTGTCGGCGACGGACCACTCCACCCCCCACCGGGCGACGACCTTGGAGAAGAGGCGGAACGTGCCGCCGTACGCGTCGTTCGGGATGACCACGTGGTCGCCGGGGCTGAGCAGCGTACGCAGCAGGGCGTCCTCGGCGGCCAGGCCGGACGCGAAGGCCAGTCCGCGGCGGCCGCCCTCCAGCGCGGCGAGGTTCTCCTCCAGCGCGGTCCTGGTGGGGTTGGCGCTGCGGCTGTACTCGTAGCCCTCGCGCAGGCCGCCCACGCCGTCCTGTTTGTACGTCGAGACCTGGTAGATCGGTGGGACGACCGCCCCGGTGCGGGGATCGGCGGTGTTGCCCGCGTGGATCGCGAGTGTCTCGAAGTGCTGACTGATGTGCCTGTCGCTCATGGACCCCGAGCGTAGTGCGCCGAGGGGCCCGCCGCCGGGTCATGGCTCGCCCGGTCCTGGCGGAAGGGTTCTCCCGGTTCGCGGGTGAGTGGTCCTGCGGTTCGGGAGCGGGCCGTCCTGCGGTTCGCGGGTGAGTCGCCGTGCGGGCTCCGCGGGGTGTGCGGTGCCGGGGTGCGGGTGGTTTTCCACAGGGGATCGAACGGGTTCGCCAATTGTCGGCGGCGTCTGGTTCGCTTGAGGCATGTCGATTCTCTGGGTCCTGATGGCGCTGCTCTTGCTGAGCTTCGTGGCGATTCCGTTCCTGCGGCGCAGGCGCGCCGGGATCGAGCGCGTCTCCCCGGACCACCCGGACGCGGCCGACCCGGCGACCTACGGCTTCGTGCGCCAGGAGGACCTGGACATCCGGATGCCCGGCCCCGACCAGGACCTCCTCGACGTCCTCGATTTGGTGCAGCGCACCCAGGACTACCGGGCGGCGGCGCAGTTGCTGGCCGGCACCGAGGCGGCGGGCGAGCTGCGCTGGCAGCGCGTCCAGGCGTTCGCGGGCGCGGCGGCCCTGGAGTTGCAGCAGCGGCCGGGCGGGGTCCACGAGACGCCGGGCGGCCAGTGGCTGCGGGTGTGGCGGGCCGAGCAGCCCAAGGACGCGGGCGGCGCCGCGGTGCACGCGGAGTTCCTGGTGCAGCAGGCGTGGCGCACGTCCACCCCGGGGACGGACGATTTCCGGATCATCATGGAGGAGGCCAGGGACGCCTGCGGGCAGGCGGCGCTGCTGGCGCCCGGTGACCCGATCCCGTACGTCGTCGAGCTGTCGGTGGCCCGCGGACTGGCGTATCCGCGCGCGGAGTTCGAGCAGCTGTGGCTGAAGATCCTGGACCGCGCCCCGGCCCACATGGGCGCCCACCTCGCGGCGCTGCACTACTGGTGCGAGAAGTGGCACGGCTCGCGCGAGCTGGCGTACTCGTTCGCCGAGGCCGCCGCCGCCCGCGCCCCGCAGGGCTCCCTGCTGGCCGCCATGCCCCTGTTCGCGGTCTTCGAGCACCTGCCCGAGGTGAACCTGGTCAGCAGCTTCTACCAGAGCGAGGTCGTCACGAAGTCGATGCACGGCGCGCTGTACGCGGTGCACGCGGCCCGCTCCGACGACCCGATGCTGGCGCACGTCCGCCATCTGCTGGTCTTCTTCCTGGTCCGCGCCGAGCGGTGGGCGGAGGCGATGAGCCAGCTGGTCCACGTGGACGGCCATGTCGGCGCGCTCCCCTGGACGCTGTCCGCCGAACCGGCCGCGGAGTTCGCTCTCTACCGCGCCCTGGCGGTCGCGGGCTTCGAGGCGAACGGCGGCAGCCCGGCGTCGCTGCTCAACTGACGTCCCCGGACGGGGAGTTGCCGGGTGGCCGGCAGCGATGCCAGGGGCCGGGGGCGCTGCCGCCGTCTGCCGGAGTGATCCGCCCGCTTCCGTGCCCGGCGCGGACCGGGGCGACGGATAGGCTCGCCGCATGGACCTCTGGACAGACATGGACATCCGCGTGGACATCGCCCGGGAAGCGAGTCAGGAACTCGTCGACGCGTTCGCCCGGTTGCTGCCGCAGCTGTCCTCGACGGCCAGGCCCCTCGACCACGAAGCGATCGACCGCATGGTGTCGTCGGACGCGACCACGGTGCTGCTCGCGCGGACGTCCGACGCGATCGTCGGCACCCTGACCCTGGTGCTGTTGCCCTTGCCGGCCGGGCTGCGGGGCCGCGTCGAGGACGTCGTCGTCGACGAGGCCGCGCGGGGCCGGGGCGTCGCGGGGCTCCTCCTGCGGGAGGCGGTGCGCATCGCCACGGAGGCGGGTGCCCGGACGGTCGATCTCACCTCCCGGCCGGACCGCGCGGCGGCGAACCGCCTCTACGAACGCCTCGGCTTCCGGCCCCGGCACTCGACGGTCTACCGCTTCCCGATCGACCGGTAGGAGATCACCGGCCGCCGCGGGGCCCGCGGCGGCCTGGGCGGGTTCAGCGCGACTGGAGCGCGTCCAGCGCCACGGCCTGCGCGAGCACCAGCCGCCGGTCGTACCGGTCGTCGTCCATCCGTACGACGTAGTGGTCGCGGATGCGGGTCTTCTTCTCGAAGGAGCCCACCTTGCGGCCGTCCGCGTCGATGAAGTCGAAGTGGTACTTCCAGATGAACGGCAGGTCCCCGACGAACGGCAGCACCCCCCACACCCGCCGGAAGACGGCGAGCGCGGCGCTGCGTTCCTGGACCGTGACGGTGGGGAGCCCCGGCTGGTCGAGCTGCCAGGTGGAGCGCAGCAGCGACTTGCCGAACTTCTTGCCGAACACGCCGATGGGCCCGCCCTCGCCGGTGACGTCGTAGGCACTGGCGAGGTCGACGACCTTGCGGGCCTTGAACGCGGCGACGACGGACTGCTTCGACTCGTCGGTGTAGAGGGTGACCTCTTCCTTGAGCTTCATGCGCTTCTGCTCGATGAAGGCGACCTGCGTGCCGGGTGCGCCGGCGCCGTCGTCGGCGAACACCTCGTAGCGGTTGATCATCATGGTCACCCGCTGGTGGATGTGGAACTGTCTCTGGGTCTGTATCGCGACGGCGTTCATGGTCCCCTCCCTGGGATAGAGCGGCGTCAGCGTAGCGGGCGGCGTCCGCCGCGTCACTTCGGTGCACTCGGGTGCGCGGACGGCACGGTGGAAGGACCCGGCCGGTGCCCTTCGACGGCCGTCTGACCAGCGGCTTCACCGTAACGCGCGGCCGTTGACGGAAGTTCGGTGGGAACCACCGCGGCCCTGGGCCCCCGGCCCGCCACCTCCGCGGGCAGCGGCGCGGGCGACTCGTCCGCGGCGGCGGGCGTGCGCGGTCACCGGGGCCGGCAGCGGCATCGGTGAGGCCACCGCGCTGCTGCTGGCCGAGCGGGGCGCGCGGGTCGTGCTGGGCGCGCGGGTCGTGCTGGGCGCGCGCCGGACCGAGCGGCTGGCCGGGCTCGCGGCGAGGATCGAGCGGGCGGGCGGCACGGCCGCCTGGATCCGTACCGATGTGACCCGCCGAGCGGACCTGCACGCCCTGGTCGCGCCGGCCGGGGAGCGGTTCGGCCGGCTCGACGCGCTCGTGGGCAACGCCGGGGTCGGCACCATCTCGCCGCTCGACGACCTGCGCGTCGACGAGTGGGACCGCATGGTCGACGTCGACGTGAAGGGCGTGCTGCACGGGATCGCGGCCGCGCTGCCGGTGTTCCGGGCGCAGGGTGCCGGGCACTTCGTCACGATCGCCTCCACGGCGGCGTTCCGGGCCGCGCCGGATGCCCGTGTACGCCGGTACGAAACTCGCGGTCCGGGCGATCTGTGAGGGACTGCGGCAGGAGGCCGGCGATCGCCTGCGGGTGACGGCCGTCTCGCGACGACGTACCGGAATGAGCCCCTTCCACGCCGGGTGTGACCGACACCGACTTCACGGAGGCGTCCACGAACGACCGGGTCAGGGCGGAGATCTCCCGGCTGCGGAAGAGCGCCGTCCCGCCCGCGGCGATCGCTCGGGCCGTCGCGTTCGCACTGGAGCAACCGGACGACGTCGACGTGAACGAGATCGTCGTCCGGCCCACCGCGCAGAGCTGAACGCTCCCCCGCCACAGCACGCTGCCCAGCCCCCGCTGCCCAGCGCTCGCCCAGCGCTCCGCCGAGAGGCCGTGATACGCCGTATGTCATCTGCGGCGAACTCAATGACCGGCACTCGAACACCCCCTATCAGACCTATGTCACCTATCCGACCTTTGACGCATATCGGAAGATGGTCGATGACGGGAAGTTCGGAGACGACGGAAGGGACATGTGGAGTGAGGAGACGCATGAGGCCGACGGCGAACAGACCGAAGTCCGCCGTCTCCGCCGGACCCGGGTCGTCTCATGAGCACAGGAGCAATCCGGAGGAAACGGCATGGCGAATTCATGCCGCGGTGGCGGACTGGACCGGGAAGTTCGACGCCAAAGCATCGTTCGCGCTGACCATCGAATCCGCCATCCTGGTCGCCATCACCGCGCTGTCCGGAGGCGGGAGAAGACTCGGAAAGCTCGACGGGTTGGCGGTCTGGGTCTTCTACCTCGGCGTTGCGGCACTTGCCACCGGCGCCCTCTTCGCCATCACCGTCGTCTCTCCACGGCTACGGACATCAGAGATCCACCCGGAGAGCGACGACAACTTCATGTTCTTCGGGCACATTCGCCATTGGGATCCCGCCGGCCTGGAGACGGCCCTGCGCGAGAAGGACGTGCTCCCGCTGCTGTCCAGACAGCTCGTCATCATGAGCGAGATCGCGTGGACCAAGCACGAGAGGGTGAAGAAGTCGTTCGCGTTCGCCGTCCTCGGCGCGGTGTTGGTGGCGCTGGCGGGCATCTTCGGTTGAACGCAGCACGCCAACGGGAGGGGCGTACGGTGCCCACGGGCGCGCAGGCAGCGATCTGCGAGGGGCTGCGTGGGGAGGGGCTTCGGGAGGGGCTTCTGCTGGTGACGACTTTCTTGCCTGGCGCGACCAACCCCTCCTTGCTCAGGCGTCATTGGAGACCGCACGCTCCTCGGCCGAGTCGCCGGAGAGCCCGATCCCGCAGCCCGATCCTCCACCGGAACCACTGGCTCCACAGGGCCGTCTTCACTTACCGGGAGGACGGGTCAGGCCCCATCCGATGGGCGGACGACGAGGTGCGTCCGAGGCTGACCTGCCGTTCACCATTCTTTGGACAAGGGAGTTGGCATGGACGAGGACCCGTATTCACTCAACACTGAAAACGGGCGGTTCAACCGGATGGAGGCAGCCATTGACAGAGCATTTACGAGGAGGCAGGAGAACGCCCTAGCCGCATGGGAATTTGAACATGTCCTGGATTACAGGGGGGACTCACAGCTGCGTCAAGTGTTCAGAGAGGAAACCCAGGCGGAAAGGGACTACACGAGCCAAAAGGCAGAGTATACAGCCGGACGTATAGACATCGAAACGATGGAGGAAGCAGGATACACCTACAGTGGAGCCGTAAACCTTCACGAACAAGTGAAGGAGCAACGGATACAGAGCGAGCAGGCGCGACAAGAAGCCGTTGAGCGTCGCGCTCGGCACGAGGCAGCAGCAGGCGATCGTGCGCGGGCCATCCGCGATACTCTGCCGCCCAGCGGGTCCAGCAGGCGGCCACGCGAACTTCCGAATGAAAATCCGGCCAGCCGCGGCCGCCGCCACCACGGGAGTCGTCGCAGCGGCGGCAACAGCAACGGCAGGTAAGGGGCCCCCGGTACGCCGACGGCCGATTACCGGCTACCGGTGAGTGCGGGATCGGCCGTGACATCCGAAACCGGCCCCAGCGACGACAGCCCCGCGCACTCGTCCACGCAGGGCCGCTCGTTGCCGCGCCGCACGCAGGGCCGTCACCGGGAACGCCGCTACCCCAGCCGCTCCGCCAGGAAGTCCTCCCAGGTGCGCTTGCCCGTCTCCGCGTTCTGCGGGGCGAGGTTCGCCCCGGCCCGGTAGGCGCGGCCCGCCTTCCCGGGGATGCGGACCGGCAGGGTCGGGCGCCGACGCCTGCCGCGCAGGTCGAGGTAGGGGCGGGCGAGCGCGCCGAGGTCGTACAGGCGCGGGCCCGCCAGGTCCGGGACCAGGCCCGCGGGGGCGCCGAGGGCCAGGTCCACCAGGCGGGCCGCCACCTCGCGGGAGTCGACCGGCTGGAGGCGCAGGCCGCCGGGGACCGGCAGGACGGGCAGTTTCGTCATCTTCTCGACCACGGTGAACGCCAGGTCGTGGAACTGGGCCGCGCGCAGCGTCGTCCACGGGATGCCGGACTCGGCGACCGCCCGTTCCGCGGCCAGCTTCGAGCGCAGCCAGGCCAGCGGCACCCGGTCCGCGCCGATGACGGAGATGTACACGAGGTGCCGCACGCCGGCCGCTGTCGCCGCCCGCACCAGGGTGCGGGTGGCCGCGTCGTCGCCTTTGGGTCCGCCCGCCAGGTGCAGCACGGTGCGGATGCCCGCGACCGCCGCCGCCACTCCCTCGCCGGCCAGCAGATCGCCGGTGACGTGAGTGATGCCGGGCACGGACGGCCGGGGTCCGCGGCTGAGGATCCGCACCTCATGGCCGGCCGACCGCAGCAACGGGACGACATGGCCGCCCAGGGTGCCCGTGCCGCCCGTGACCAGGATCGGTGACGTCGAGGACGTCGTCATGGCTGCTCCCTCGTCGGGTCGAGTGGGGCCTCCTGCGGGCCCCTCCTGCCGCTATGAACCGGCCCGACGAGGGAATGTGACAGCCCGTCCGCGTCTTTTCGCGCTTCTCTTCGTTGCCTTGTCGCGCTTCTCTTCGCTGCCTTGTCGCGCTTCTCCTCGCTGCCTTGTCGCGCTTCTCTTCGCTCCGCTTTATGCCTGGATGCGCCGATCTACGGTTTCTGCCCGGTTCAGCTCCCGCTGCCGTACGGCCGGGTGAGGATCTCCAGGTTGTGGCCGTTGGGATCCTCGAAGTACGTCCCGCGGCCGCCGTCGTTGGTGTTGATCTCGCCAGGTCGGTTGTGCGCCGGGTCCGCCCAGAAGGTGAGCCCGGCGTCCTTGATACGGGCGAATATCGCGTCGAAGTCCTCCTCGGAGACGAGGAAGGCGTAGTGCTGGCTGGTGACGGCGTCGGCCGTCTCCATGTAGTCCAGCGTCACACCGTTGGGAATCTCGACCGGGGCGAACGGACCGAATTGCGGGCTGACTTGGAGCCCCAGGATGTCAGCGAGGAACTTGGCCGATGCCTGCTTGTCCCGCGCGGAGACGATGGTGTGGTTCAGGTTCACGGTCATCGTTGAGACCTCCTTGTAATCCAAGATACTCCGACACCAGCTAAGGTAAGGCTTACCTTATTTGGCGAACGGAGTGCTGGTCGTGCGTATGTTGAGGTCGAAGGCCGTCCTGGCCGTGTGCGTAGCCGGAGGTCTGCTGGCCGGCTGTTCCTCGTCGGGCGACGGCAAGGGGGACGCCGGGGGCGACGGGTCGCGCAACCTCGTCGCGGGCGCATCCCAGGGCCCCTCGGCCGCGCCGAGCACGCTCGCCGACGGGATGGGCGCGGACCCCGCCGAGGACGGGGTGTTCCCGCGTACGCTCACCCACTTCGAGGGCAGCACCGTCCTGAGGACCGCGCCCGTGAAGATCGCCGCGTTGAGCACCGGGCAGCTCGACGACCTGCTCTCCCTCGGGATCGTCCCGTCCGTCACCACCCGCGCCGAGAACGCCGGACTCGTCCCGGACTACCTGTCCGACGCGTTCCCGCAGTACGAGAAGCAGCTCGCCGAGATGTCCGACGCGGGCACCAGGGCCGCGCCCAACCTGGAGTCCCTGGCCGCCGCCAAACCCGATCTGATCCTGGTCAACGACTCGCTCGGCGACCTCTACCCCAAGCTGTCGAAGATCGCGCCGACCGTCGTCACCGCAGGCCAGGGCATCAACTGGAAGCGGGACCTGCTGCTCGTCGGCGCGGCGGTCGGCAAGGGGCAGCAGGCCCGGAAACTGCTCGACGGGATCGTCGGCGAAGCCGCCGCCGCGGGCAAGGGCCTCGGGAGCACGACGGTCTCGATGGTGCGCTTCACCCCGGACCGCACCCGGATGTTCGGCGTGTCCTCCTTCACCGGTTCGCTCGCCGTGGACATGGGGCTCGCACGGCCCGCCTCCCAGCGGTTCACGGCCATTTCCGAGGACATCGGCGCCGAGAGCATCGACACCGCGGACGCCGACTGGATCTTCTACTCCGTGCAGGGCGACCCCGGCGGGACCGACGCCGGGGCCACCCTCGCCGGACCGCTGTGGAAGTCGATGAAGGCCGTGCGATCCGGGCACGCGGTCAAGGTCGACGACGACCCGTGGTACCTCAACGCCGGTCCCACGGCCGCCCGTCTGGTCGTACGGCAGCTCGCCGGGCACCTCGGCAAGTGAGCCTCCGCACGGCCCTTCCGCTGGCCGCCGTCACCGTCGCCGCCGCCGCGCTGCTCAGCCTCGCCGTCGGTACCCGGCCGGTACCGCCCGCCGCCGTGCTGGACGCGCTGCTGCACGGCGGGAGTTCACCCGACGCCCTGGTCGTCCGGTCGCTCAGGCTGCCGCGCACCGAGATCGGACTCACCGCGGGCGCCGCGCTCGGGCTGGCCGGGGCGGCGCTCCAGGCGGTCACCCGCAACCCGCTGGCCGACCCGGGTGTCCTCGGGCTCAGCCAGGGCGCGGCGGCCGGGGTGGTGCTCGCCGTCTCGCTCGGTCTCGCCGACGGCTTCGGCGGCTACGTCTGGTACGCCTTCGCCGGTGCCGTGGCCGCCGCGTGCCTGGTGTACGGCATCGCCGCCCGCGGCCGGGGCGGGGCCGCACCGGTGAAACTGGCGCTGGCCGGGACCGCGCTGGCCGCGATGACCACGGGCGCCACCACCGTCGTCCTCACCTCGTCCGCCGCCACGCTCGACCAGTTTCGCTTCTGGCAGGTGGGCGCGCTGAGCGGACGGGACGCGGGCACCGTCGCCCGGATGCTGCCGTTCCTGGCGGCGGGCGCGGTCCTGGTGCTGTGCTGTGCGCGCGGTCTCGACGCGTTGGCGCTCGGCGACGAGACGGCCCGGTCGCTCGGGCACCGGGTCCCGCTGGTTCGCGCGTCCGCGGCGCTCGGCGCGACGCTGCTGACCGCCGCCGCGGTCGCTGCGGCGGGCCCGATCGTCTTCGTCGGACTCGCGGTCCCCCAGTTGGCCGGGCGGCTGGTGCGCGGCTCCGGGCACCGGGTGCTGCTACCACTGTCCGCCCTGCTCGGCGCGGGGCTGCTGCTCGCCGCCGATGTGGCGGGCCGGGTGGTGCGCGCCCCGGCGGAGGTACCGGCCGGGGTGATGACGGCACTGATCGGGGTGCCGGTCCTGGTGGTGCTGGTGCGGCGGACGTACGGACGGAAGGAGACGGTGGGATGAGGCTTCGGCCCGCCGCGGCACCCGGGGCCGCGCCCTTGGGGGTCACCGTCCTGCGGCCCCGGCCGGGTATCTCGATCCTGGTCCACCGGCGGTCGGCCGCGGTGGCCTGCGCGCTGGCGTTGGTGCTGGCGGCCGTGGTGATCGCCTCGGCCTGCGCCGGCCAGACCTGGGTGTCCCCGGCCGAGGTGTGGCGCACGCTGCGCGGCGCCGACACGCCGTACCAGCTCGTCGTCACCGAACTGCGGGTGCCGCGCATCGTCCTGGGCGCGCTGGTCGGCGCCGCGCTCGGGCTCTCCGGCGCGCTCGTGCAGACGGTCACCCGCAATCCGCTGGCCAGTCCCGACGTCATCGGCGTCGGACACGGGGCCGCCGCGGCGACCGTCCTCGCGCTGGCCGGCGGCACGGTCACCGCGCCCGGTGCCCTGCCGGCCGTCGCGGTGGCGGGCGGTCTCGCCGCCGCCGCGCTGGTCTATGTGCTGGCCTGGCGGCGCGGCATGCAGCCCGGCCGGTTCGTGCTCACCGGCGTCGGCATCGGCGTCGCCCTGTCCGCGATCGTGCAGCTGTACCTCACCGGCAGCGAACTCGACGCCGCCGAGCAGCTGAAACTGTGGCTGACCGGCAGCCTCAACGGGCGCGGCTGGGACCAGGCGGTGCCGCTCGCGGTCGTCCTGGCGGTCTGTCTGCCGGGGCTGGTGTGGGCGAGCCGGGCGGCCCGGCCGCTCGGTCTCGACCCGGAGACGGCGGCCGGGCTCGGCGTGCGGGTCGAGCGGGCCCGGCTCACGCTGACGGTGCTCGGGGTGGTCCTGGCCGCGACCGCGACGGGTGCGGCCGGACCGATCGGGTTCGTCGCCCTGACCGCGCCCCAGCTGGCCCGCCGCCTCACCCGCACCGCGCAGCTGCCCCTGCTCTGCTCGGCCCTGACCGGCGCGGCGGTGCTGGTGGGCGCCGATCTCGCGGCGCGCACCCTGCTGCCGCCGCTGGAGATCCCGGTGGGCGCGCTGACCTCGCTGGTCGGCGCGCCGTACCTGCTGTGGCTGCTGGGGCGGTCCGGGATCAGACAGTGATCAGGCAGTGATCAGGCAGTGATCAGGCGCGGACCGGACAGTGAAGTGATCAGATGGTGGCGGCGTCGATCACGAAGCGGTAGCGGACGTCGCTGGCGACGACCCGGTCCCAGGCCTCGTTGACCTGGTCGGCCCGGATCAGTTCGATCTCGGCGCCGAGGCCGTGCTCGGCGCAGAAGTCGAGCATCTCCTGCGTCTCGGCGATCCCGCCGATCAGGGACCCGGCCAGCTTCTTGTTGCCCATGATCAGCGAGAAGAGGTTGACGGAGACGGGGTGCTCGGGAGCGCCCACGTTCATGAGCACCCCGCCGGTCTTCAGCAGCGACAGGTAGTCGTCGAAGTCCAGCGCCACCGAGACCGTCGACAGGATCACGTCGAAACTGCCCGCCAGCCGGTCGAAGGTCTTCTGGTCGCTGGTGGCGTAGTAGTGGTCGGCGCCCAGCTTGAGGCCGTCGTTCTTCTTGCGCAGGGACTGCGACAGGACGGTCACCTCGGCGCCCATGGCGTGCGCGATCTTGACGGCCATGTGGCCGAGGCCGCCCATGCCGAGCACCGCGACCTTCTTGCCGGGACCGACGCCCGCGCTGCGCAGCGGGGAGTAGGTGGTGATGCCGGCGCACAGCAGCGGCGCCGCGACGTCCAGCGACAGTCCGTCGGGGATGCGCAGGACGTAGTTCTCGTCGACGACGATCTTCTGCGCGTACCCGCCGTAGGTGGGCTCGCCGTCCCGGCCGCGCGCGTTGTACGTGCCGACCATGCCGAGGGACCCGGTGCAGTGCTGCTCCAGGCCGGCCTTGCAGTTGTCGCACTCGCGGCAGGAGTCGACCATGCAGCCGACGCCGACGTGGTCGCCGACCGCGAACCGCGTCACGCCCGGACCCACCTCGGCGACCACACCGGCGATCTCGTGGCCGGGGACCAGCGGGAAGAGGGCCGTGCCCCACTCCTCACGGCCGGTGTGGATGTCCGAGTGGCAGATGCCCGCGTACTTGATGTCGATCAGCACGTCGTACTCGCCGACCTCGCGGCGCTCGATCGTGGTCCGCTCCAGCGGAGCCTTCGGTGCGGGTGCGGCGTATGCAGCAACGGTGGTCATGCCGAATATCTCCTTGCGGGGGGGGTGCCCGGTTGCCTTCCGGCCGGGAACGCGTCCCAGCGTGCTGCGCGGCAGACAATTCACCCAGACCACCGTTTCGCCTACGTCCGCTGTTCCTACTACTGACCGGGTCAGCCTCCTGTGCGTAGCACCACGGATTACGACCGATACTGGGCCCATGGACGTACCGCCCGAATCCCCAGGCCGTCCGCTGGACCGGCGCGCCGAGCTGAGCGAGTTCCTGCGCACCAGGCGGGCCCGGCTGAAGCCGCAGGACGTGGGACTGCCCGACTTCGGCCGGCACCGCCGCGTGCCCGGTCTGCGCCGCGAGGAGCTGGCCCAGCTGGCCGGGGTGTCGGTGGCGTACTACACGCGCCTGGAGCAGGGGAACGGGCGGAACGTCTCGGTGGAGGTGCTGGACTCGATCGCGCGGGCGCTGCGCCTCGACGACGCCGAACAGGCGCATCTGGTCCACCTCGCCAAGGGCAAGCAGCACAAGAAGAAGGCGTTCGGACGGCCCCAGCAGGTGCGGCCCGCGCTGACCCAGCTGCTGGAGACGATGGAGGGCGTACCGGCGTACGTCATCGGGCGGCGCTCGGAGATCCTGGCGTGGAACCGGATGGCGGCGGCGGTCTTCGGTGACTGGGCGGAACTGCCGCCCGGCGAGCGCAACTGGGCCCGGCTGGTGTTCCTGCGGCCCGACTACCGCAGCCTGTTCGTCGACTGGGAGCAGAAGGCGATCGACATCGTGTGCACCCTGCGGATGGACGCGGGCTGCTATCCCGACGACCCGCGGCTGTCCGCGCTGATCGGTGAGCTGTCGGTGAAGAGTCCGGACTTCCGGCGGCTGTGGGCGAGGCACGACGTCAAGGAGAAGAGTCACGGCGTCAAGCGGCTGCACCATCCGCTGGTCGGGGAGCTGTCCCTGCGGTACGAGACGTTCCGGATGCCCGCCGACGGCGACCAGTCGATGGTCGCCTACCACGCGGAGCCGGACTCCGCGTCGGCGGAGGGCCTGCGGCTGCTGGCCAGCTGGGGCACGGACGCGACCCGGGTGGCGTCGTCCTCGTCCCCGTGAGGCGTGATCCGCCGAGGTTCCCGTGAGGGCACGTACCCGTGAGGCGCGCCCCCGTGAGACACGCCCCCGTGAGGGGGCTCCCGTCTCGTGACGCCGGAGAGGGGCGTGGCGGACCGGATCCGCCACGCCCCTCGGGCGTACTGGGTACCTGCGTGCCTGAGTACCTGGGTACCTGTCGTCGGCGCTCGGCTACTTGCCGTAGTACGCGTTGTAGATCGACAACGCCGACTTGTTGCCCTTCTTGTCCGTGATGTCGGCGCGGAAGGAGATCGCCTTGGCCTTCGCCGGGTTCTTCACGGTGATCTTGCCCTGCCTGACGGTCGTCTTCTTCCAGGTCCTGCCGGAGTCGTACGACACGTACACCGTCAGCGACTTGAGGTTGGCGCCCGCGGCGGCACCCTCGACGGTGACCGGGAAGGTGACCGTGCGGCCCGCCGGTACCTTGCTGTCCAGGCCGGTCCTGGCCTTGAAGCGGAGGGTGGAGACCGGGAGCCTGGCCGCCTCGTTGACGGTCGGCTTCTTCGAGCGGAAGGTCCAGCTCGCCGTGATCCGGGTGGAGGCCGCCGCGACCTTGGTGCTGCGCTGCACCGAGGTGGTCAGCTTGTACGCGGCGTCACCCGCGGGGACCTTGAACGTCTCCAGGCCGAACAGCGGGTCGTGGTTGGAGCCCACCTTGGTGCTGCCCCGGTACAGGGTCGTGGTCACCGCGGTGAAGTCCGAGGAACCGGCGTTCTGGGCGCCGTCGGTGAACAGCGGCACCATGCCGTAGATCTCGTTGCCGTCGCGGAACACGCCGTAGTCGGCGTTGAGGTGCGGCCCGAAGACCGCGGTGTTGACGGTCTTCGTGTAGGTCTGGCCGGCCTTGAACGTCTGCGCCGCGCCCAGCGTGACCAGGGCGTCCGTGATCGGGAAGCCGTCCGCGTCGACGCCGCTGATCTGGTCGAAGCCCAGTTCCCACTTGGCGCCGCCCACCGCGGACAGGTGCAGGGTGCGGGTGCCCGGAGTGCGCTGCGGCACGCCGATGGTGAAGGCGTCGGAGCTGCCGGGCAGCCAGCCGTACGCGCTGACCGCGCCCTTCTTGCCGCTCGCCGACGCGCCCATGCCGATCTTCACCGTGGCCAGCTCGGCGGCCTTGTAGTGCTTGGTGTAGCCGGTGGCGAGCTGCTTGACGGTGCTGCCGGCGGTGACGTCGTACTGCTCCGTGCCGCCCTTGCTCCCGTGCGCTTCCCAGTGCTGGTAGAGCGAGCCGTCGGTGATCTGCGGGCCGAGGCCGGCGGTGCGGAAGTTGTCGTACGAGTCCAGGATCCAGCCGTAGGCGTAGTCGCCGCCGCCCGTCATGATGTCGAACGAGCCCACGGCGAGTTCCGGCTTGACGGTGGCGGGCACCGTGATGTCCACCGGCTTGGCCGTGCGCGCGTCCAGGGTGATCGTCTGGTCCTTGGTGACGCTCAGCTTCGGCTGGGCGATCCAGTCGACGCCCTTGGTGAAGTCCTCCGGGTTCACGTAGACCGCGGAGTTGAGGATGTACGTGCCCTTGGGCACGCGCGCCGTCACCGTGCCGGAGGCGTCGTACGGGTGGAACGACTTCTGCGCGGCCAGGCCGGCGACGCCGTCCAGGCCCGCCTCGTAGTACGGGGCCGGCTTGCCGTCCCGTCCGACGGCCTTCAGCGTGACGTCGTACGACTCGACCTCGCGCTGCACCGCGGCGGCCGTGCGCACGTTCTGGCCGCCGCCGGTCGCCGTCACGTAGGCGGAGTAGGCGCCGTCGAGGGTGCCGCCCAGTTTGGTGTCGGCGGTGAGGTCGACGGCCGCCCTGCCGCCCGCGGGGACGGTCACCTGGGTCGCGCCGAGGGTGAAGAAGCCCGCCGGGGCCGGCCGGCCCTTGGGGTCGGTGGCGGTGACGGACAGGTCGAGCGTGACGTCCTTGTCGCCGAGGTTGCGGTACGTCACCTGCTTGGTGACCGGCTGGTCGTCGGTGTGCGGCCACTGCTGGGTGGGGAAGCCCACCGACACCGGGTCGGCGATCACCGACTGCCCGATGGCCTTGTCCACCTGGATGCGGCCAGAACCCTGCTCGAACGGCGTGTAGTTGCCGCCCTTCGTGGAGCCGGTCAGGGCGCCCTTCAGCTCGGCGTAGCCCCAGTCGGGGTGCTGCTGCTTGAGGAGCGCGGCGGCGCCCGCCACGTGCGGGGTGGCCATCGACGTACCGGAGATGGTCAGGTAGCCCGGCGGATTCTCGCCGACCTCCTTGTCGATGACGCTGCCCGGGGCCGCGGCGGCGGTGATGTCGACGCCGGGCGCGGTGACGTCGGGCTTGATGGCGCCGTCGCCGACCCGCGGCCCGGTGGAGGAGAAGTCGGCCAGCGCGTCCTTGTCGTCGACGGCGCCCACGGTGAGCGCGGCGTCCGCGCTGCCCGGCGAACCGATGGACTCGGGGCCCTCGTTGCCCGCGGCGATCGCGAACAGGATGCCCTTCTGCTCGGAGAGCTTGTCGACCTCGGCTTCGAGCGGGTCGATGCCGGGGCTGTCGGGGCCGCCGAGGCTCAGGTTGACGATGTCGGCGCCCTGCTGGGCCGCCCACTCCATACCGGCCAGGATGCCGGAGTCGTCGCCGAAGCCGCTGTCGTCGAGCACCTTGCCGTTGAGGATCCGGGCGTCGGGCGCGACGCCCTTGTACTTACCGCCGGACTTGCTGCCGGTGCCGGCCACGATGGACGCGACGTGCGTGCCGTGGCCGAAGTGGTCGGTGGCGTCGGCGGCGGCGCTGAAGTTGGCGGACGTGACGACCTGGCTCTTGAGGTCCGGGTGGCTGGTGTCGACGCCGGTGTCCAGGACGGCGACCTTGACGCCCTTGCCGGTGTAGCCGGCCGCCCACGCGGTGGGGGCGCCGATCTGCGGCACGGACTTGTCGAGGCTGGCCTCGCGGACGCCGTCGAGCCAGACGTGGGAGATGCCGGAGGCGGACCGGTCGCCGTCGGTGATCGCGTCCCACAGCCGCGGGACGGCCGCGAGCGTGGTCTGCACGGCGTCCGCGTCGAGAGCCTTGAGGCTGTGCCGCAGGGTGCCCGCGTCACGGACGTCGGCCTTGGCGGCGGTTGCCGCGCCGCGGTAGCCGACGATGACCTTCAGGCCCTTCCGCTGCGCCTTGCGGGTGGCGGCCCTGTCGAGTTCGGTCACGTCGAACAGCCGCTGGTCCAGCGTGCCGGAGGCGACCAGGCGGGCCGCGTCGGCGGGCACCACGAGGGTGTGCCCGGCGGCCTTGCGGATCTCGTACGGTATGTGCTCGCGTCCCTTGGCCCGGTCCAGTCCGACGACCCGGCCCTTGGCGTCGAGGGCGACCCGGTCGCCGGTGATCAGGGTGACGCGGTGCTCGGCCGTGAACGAGCCGGCGGCGGCCCGCTGCTGACCGGGCTTCGCCGACGCCGGGTTGGTCATTCCCGCGGCGAGGGCGACGGCGGCGGCGGCGGCGGCCACGGTGGCCACCGCCGCCCTTTTCATGTGTCTGCGCAAGACTCCCCCTGGGAGATGGAGTACCGGGTGAATTCCCCGTTCACCCGTCCGGGGGTATTTCCGTACGCATGTGCGTCACCCCCCGGCATACGGAGTATGACGGGGGGTGATCAGCGCGCTCAAGAGATGAAAGAAGGATGAGAAAACCGCGCGGAAAATGTTACGCCGCGGCCGGAACACCGTTACGAAACCGCGTGGTTGACGGGCCGTCATCGGTGTTAGGCGGCCGTCGTGCGGTCAGGCGCCGGCATTCTCCTTGACGGTGATCTTCCCCTTGCGGATGGTCGCCAGGCGCGGGGCCTTCTTCGCGATCGACGAGTCGTGGGTGACCATGATGAAGGTCAGCCCGTGCTCCTTCCACGTGCGTTCGAGCACGTCCATGATCTCGTCGCGCATGCTCTCGTCGAGGTTGCCGGTGGGTTCGTCGGCGAGCAGCACCTTCGGCTGCTTGACGAGCGCCCGCGCGATGGCGACGCGCTGCTGCTGGCCGCCGGACATCTCGGAGGGCAGGTGGCCGAGCCGTTCGCCGAGGCCGACCGACGCCAGCGCCTCGGCGGCCCGCTCCCGCCGGTCCTTCGTGTTCACGCCGAGCGGGACGAGGGCGGTCTCGACGTTCTCCTGCGCGGTCAGCGTCGGGATCAGGTTGAACGCCTGGAAGACGAAGCCGATGTTCTCGCTGCGCACCTTCGTCAGCTTGGCCTCGGACAGCTTGCCGAGGTCGACGCCGTCCAGGATCACCTCGCCGGAGGTGGGCCGGTCGAGGGCGCCGAGCATCTGCAGCAGCGTCGACTTGCCGCCGCCGGTGGGGCCCTGGATGACCAGGCGGTCTCCGTCCCCGATGGTCAGGTCGACGCCCTGGAGGGCGTGCACGGTGTCCTTGCCGCGCGTGTAGCGCTTGGTGACGTCTCTGAGTTCGTACATGGTGGGACAACTCCTGGAAAACGGGTGGGGGTTGGGTCGAGGGCGGGGCGCCGGCCTGCGGTTCGCCTACTCGACCCGGCGCAGCGCGTCCGCGGGACGCAGCCGCGACGCCCGCCATCCGCCGAACCCGCCCGCGATCAGTCCGCCGGCCACGGCGAGGCCGACCGCGACGACGATGGTGGTGACGCTGACCGGCGCGGTGAGGGCGACCTCCAGGGACTTCGAGGCGGTCTGCCGGGCCCCGCCGAAGCCGCCGCCGCCACCGCCGGGACCGCCGCCCGCGTTGCTGGTGGTGCTGCCGAGCTGTGCCTTCAGGGTCGGGCTGATCGCGTTGACCACCTCGGCGCCCGCGATACCGATCACGATGCCGAGGACACCGCCGACCAGTCCGTTGACGATGGCCTCGCCGACCACCTGCCGGGTCACCCGGCTCGACTTCCAGCCCAGCGCCTTCAGCGTGCCGAACTCGCGCACCCGCCGTGAGACGGCGGACGAGGTGAGCAGACCGGCCACCAGGAACGCGGCGATGAGCACGGCGATCGACAGCCACTTGCCGACGCTGGTGGCGAGGCTGGAGGCGGTGGACAGCGAACCGGAGACGGTCTTGGCCATGTCGGCGGAGGTGGTGACCGTCGTACCCGAGACGTTCTTCTGGATGTCGCTCTTGACGGCGTCGATCTGCTTGGAGTCGGCCGACTTGACGTAGATCGTGGTGACCTTGTTCTTCTCGTCGGACAGCGTCTGGGCCTGCTTGAGCGGGATGTACAGGTTGGCCGCCGAGTCGCCGCTGTCGGCGGTCGCGATGCCGATGATCTCGTACTTGGTGTCCTTGACGGTGACGGTGCTGCCGACCTTGTAGTCCTTCTCCTTGGCGTAGGCCGAGTCGGCCACGGCCACCTTGGCATCGGTCTCGGAGGTCTTGAAGGTCCGGCCGCTGGTGATCTTCGAGGAGGTCAGCGGGCCGAGAGCGGTCTGGGTGACGTCGGTGCCGTAGACCGAGTACGAGTTGATGTCGAAGTTGGCTCCGCCGCCCTGGACCGAGCCGCCACCGCCGCCGGCGCCGCCGCGCATGCCACCGCCGCCGCCACCGCCGCCGTTCTCCTGGAACTGGCCGCGGGTGAACTGGCCGCTGACCTTCATCACGTTGAGGTTGAGACCGCCCACGGCGTTCGAGACGCCCTTCTGGTCCTTGACCTTGGTGATGGTCGAGTCGGACAGGGTGGTGAAGCCCTGCACCATGACCCGGTCACTGCTCTGGGTCTTGTCGGAGCCGCTGTCCTGGGCGTCGAAGTTGAAGCGCGGGCGCTGCGAGTCGCCGGTGCTGGGGTCCGATGCCTTGGTGACGGTCATGTCGGTGCCGAGGCCGTAGAGCGACTGGAGCACCTTGTCCTGTGCCTTCCCCATGCCGTTGGACACGGAGTTGACCACGATGACGAGCGCGATGCCCAGCGCGAGCCCGGAGGCGACGACGAGGGCCGCCTTTCTGCGGCGGCGCAGTTCGCGCCTCAGGTAGGTGAAGAACATGCCCGCAAAGTAGGGACGGACCGTGATGGCAGCATAAGGCCGAAATAAAAGAAGGATGAGAACACCGCCGTCGCGGTTCCAAACCCCTTGACTTTGCCCGGACATGACTGATGCCACCCCGGAGGGTGGCATCGGTCACTGGACGGTCGGCTGCCGCGGCGCCCGGCCTCAGACGGCCGAGCCCGCCTTCCACTGCGCCCAGTCCATGTTCCAGCCGTTGAGGCCGTTGTCCGGGGCGACCGTCTTGTCGCCGGTGTTCTGGACGACCACGACGTCACCGAGGATCGAGTGGTTGTAGAACCACGAAGCGGGCGTGTTCGGGTCGTTCGCGCCCTTGGTGTCGGACAGGCCGACACAGCCGTGGCTGGTGTTCACCGAGCCGAAGATCGACTTCGCGCCCCAGTAGTTGCCGTGCACGAAGGTGCCGGAGTTGGTGAGCCGGATGGCGTGCGGCACGTCCTTGATGTCGTACTCGCCCTTGCCGTCGTCGTCGGTGAAGCCCACGGTCGCGCCGTTCATGCGCGTTTCCTTGTACTTCTCCGACATCACCATGATGCCTTCGTACGTCTTGTTGTCGGGCGAACCGGCGGAGATCGGGATGGTCTTGACGGTCTTGCCGTCCTGCGTGATCTT
The DNA here is from genome assembly GCF_042268025.1 of Streptomyces sp. NPDC056161. Classification (NCBI taxonomy): domain Bacteria; kingdom Bacillati; phylum Actinomycetota; class Actinomycetes; order Kitasatosporales; family Streptomycetaceae; genus Streptomyces; species Streptomyces sp. NPDC056161. The sequence continues at coordinate 221,090 of NZ_JBHJUV010000004.1, read as the reverse complement.
CATCTGCTTCGTCTGCGCGTCGACGTAGGAGATCTGGTTGCGGCCGACGTGGAAGGTGACCGTCTTCTGCTGCACGCCGAAGACGCCGTTCGCACCCTCGACGCCGTCGAGGGCGAGCTTCAGGGTGACGGTGGAGTTCTCGGCCCAGTAGTCCTGCGGGCGGCAGTCCATGCGGTTGGCGTTGAACCAGTGGCAGGCGACCTCCTGGCCGCTGCTGGTGGAGACCGTGATGCCCTTCTGGACGGCAGCCTCGTTGGTGATCGCCTTGTCGAAGTTGATCGACACGGGCATGCCGACACCGACGGTGGAGCCGTTCTCCGGCGTGAAGCTTCCTATGAAGCTGTTGCCCGGGGAGACCGTGCTGAAGGAGGCGTTCTCGTGGGCGACGCGGCCCTCGGTGTCCTTGGCCTCGGCGGCGACCTTGTAGGTGGTGGAGCGCTCCAGCTGGGCGCTGGGCTCCCAGCTCGTCCGGTCGGCGGAGAGCTGCCCCTTGACGTCGGTGCCGTCGGCCGTCGTCACCGTCACCCCGGTGAGCGTGCCCTTCGTCACCTTGACGATGCCGGAGTTGTTGATGGAGGCGTTGTTCGAGCCGTCCTTGGGCGTGATCGCGATCTGGGCCTCGGACGTCTTCTTGGCCGCGGCCTCGTCGACCTTGGCCTGCGAGGTGTCCTGGTTGCCGTCGGCGCTGGCGTTGCTGCCGGAGCATCCCGAGAGCACCAGCACACTGCCCAGCACAGCGGACGCGGCCATCAGGCCCCTGCGCCGCTTACTGTCCGTCATCACACGCTTCTCCATCATTGCCGATTCCGCGAAAACCCCGAGAGCTCCATGAGAGCTTTTAACGCTACGACCGGTTCGTCCCGTTCCACACCCTTCGCGGGTGTGGGGCACACCACGTTCGCCGGAGCCAGCGGTGCCGTACCGGTCCGCGCGCTCCTTGAGACGACAAAACCCCGGACGGCGGTTGCCGTCCGGGGTTACGAATTCCCCCGAACGCTCAGCCGATACGGTCCTCTTCGTCGTCCTCCCCACCATCATCCTCGTCGAGGTCCCACTCGGGCGAATCCGGGTCGTACTCGATCCGCTCGCTCGACCAGGACGCCTGCTGGAGTTCGACCCCGGGCACCTCATTGACCAGGTCGAACGGATCCACGAGATACGCAAGGGCCTCCGCCGTGTCTTCCGTCACAGCGCTCTCGGCCTGCGTGCGCTCGTCGTCCGGCAGCTCCGGATCCTCCGCGACCCGGCGCACGGCGGCCTTGGTCACCGCGTCCGCGTCCTCCACTTCGAGGACCAGCTCCACCCGAAGGCGCACAAAACGTGATGTCTCTGGAGTGCTCATGACGGGAGGGTACGGCCGAAACCTCCCGTGACTTTCCCGTGACCCGCCACTTTCACTAACATCGCTCCGCACGGCCAATTCGCCAGCGCCACAAGGGGATCGATATTCCGTGTCATCCGCTCGCCGTTCGCTGCTGACCGCCACTGCCGCGGGCACCCTCCTGGGGGCCCTGTGGTTCGTCCCGTCCGCCACCGCCACGCCGGACACCCCGGCGCGCGCCGACTTCGCGACGACGCAGGTCACCCAGCAGGCCAGAGCCGTGTCCGCGGCGGACACCCGGACCGCGGACGGGACCGGGGACGGGGCCGCGGCCGGGACCGGCGAGCAGACCGGGGACGGCGTCCGGCTGGCCGACACCGGAAGCTTCGACACCACCCCGTACGTGGCCGCGGGCGCCGCGCTCCTCGTCGTGGGCGCGGGCTTCGTGGGCTACTCGATACGGCGTGAACGGCTCGATTTCTGAACCCGCTTGACGCCGCACCGGCAGCGGGGCGGGGGCCGGGAGCCCGCACGCCGGCACCCGGCCCCCGCCCGTCGGCTACTGCAACGGCCCGGTGACCGTCTCCACCGCGGCGACCAGCCCCCCGCTCCGTACGAACGCGTCCGCGGCGGCCAGGTCGGGCGCGAGGAACCGGTCCGGGCCGGGCCCCTGCACCCCCGCCGCCCGCACCGCCTCGACGACCGCCTGCGACGCGGGCGCCGGGACCGCCCCCTCGCGCAGTTCTATGGCCCGGGTCGCGGCGTACAGCTCGACGGCGATGATCCGGGAGAGGTTGTCGACGGCGGTACGCAGCTTGCGCGCGGCCGACCAGCCCATGGACACGTGGTCCTCCTGCATGGCGGAGGACGGGATGGAGTCCGTGGAGGCCGGCACGGCGAGCCGCTTCATCTCGCTGACCAGGGCCGCCTGGGTGTACTGGGCGATCATCAGCCCGGAGTCGACACCGGCGTCGTCCGCGAGGAACGGCGGCAGGCCGTGGCTGCGGTTCTTGTCGAGCAGCCGGTCGGTGCGGCGCTCGGCGATGGAACCGAGGTCGGCGGCGGCGATGGCGAGGAAGTCGAGGACGTAGCCGACCGGGGCGCCGTGGAAGTTGCCGTTCGACTCGACGCGCCCTTCGGGCAGCACGACGGGGTTGTCGACCGCCGAGGCCAGCTCCCGCTCGGCGACCAGCCGCGCGTGCGCGACGGTGTCCCGTCCGGCGCCCGCGACCTGCGGGGCGCAGCGCACGGAGTAGGCGTCCTGGACCCGGGGCGCCTCGTACGGGATGGAGCTGCCGCCGGTACGGGCGGCGCCGGCCGTCCGGGGGAGGCCGGTGAGCTGGGAGCCCTTGAGCACGGCGAGCATGTTGGCGGCGCTCGCGGCCTGGCCGGGGTGCGGCCGGATGGCGTGCAGTTCGGGCGCGAGCACCCGGTCCGTGCCGAGCAGGGCCTCCAGGGACAGGGCCGCGGTGACGTCGGCGGACTTGTAGAGGGTGTCGAGGTCGGCGAGGGCCATGAGCAGCATGCCGAGCATGCCGTCGGTGCCGTTGAGGAGGGCGAGGCCCTCCTTCTCGCGCAGTTCGACGGGCCGGATGCCGTGCTCGGCGAGCAGTTCGCCGGCCGGCCGGACACTCCCGTCGGGGCCCTCGGCGTCGCCCTCGCCCATCAAGGTCAGCGCGCAGTGCGACAGCGGGGCCAGATCGCCGGAGCAGCCCAGTGAGCCGTACTCGTGGACGACCGGGGTGATCCGCGCGTTCAGCACGTCGGCCATGGTCCGGGCGACCTCGGGCCGCACGCCCGTGTGCCCCGTGCAGAGGGTACGCAGCCGCAGGAACATCAGGGCCCGTACGACCTCGCGCTCCACCCGCGGACCCATGCCCGCGGCGTGCGAGCGGACGATGTTGCGCTGTAGCCGGCCGCGCAGTTCGGGGCCGATGTGCCGGGTCGCCAGGGCGCCGAAGCCGGTGCTCACGCCGTAGACCGGGTCCGGTTCGGCCGCCAGCGCGTCCACGATCTCGCGCGCCGCCGCGAGGGCCGCCACCGCCTCCGGCGACAGCTCCACCCGAGCGTCGGCGCGCGCCACGGCGAGAACGTCGGACGCGGTCACGCCGGACGTCCCCACCACCACAGTATGCATATCCATATTCAGGAGCGTACGCATTGAATGCCATGGTGTCACTAGTGGTGGACAGGTTCACCCCTTACCGCGGGACGCCCCGCGGGAGGAGTCGGCGCCGCCGTGCCGCCCGCTCACGGCCTACGGCCTGCGCCCGCGGAAACGGCGCCGCTCGGCCCGCGCGGGCGACGGCTCGTCGGCGAGGCGGACGACCGGGTCGTCCGGACCCTCCCCGCCGGCGACGACCGGCCGGTCCGCCCGCACCGCCTTGGCCCGGTACTGGGCCGCGTCGGCGAGCCGGAACAGCCGGCGCGCGGACCGCACCGGGCCTATGGCGTGCGCGGTCGAGGCGACCCCGCACGCGACCCCCTCCCCCAGTTCCAGTTCGGCGGCGCGGCGGCACAGTTCGTCGGCGGCCTTCACCACGTCGTCGGCGGGCGGCCCGACCGCCAGCAGACAGAACTCGTCGCCGCCCAGCCGGGCCACGAGGGTGCCCGGCAGTATCGCCCCGCACAGCGACAGCACGGAGCCGAAGCGTTCGAGGAGACGGTCCCCGACGGCGTGCCCCTGGGTGTCGTTGACCCGCTTGAGCCCGTTGAGGTCGCAGACGACGAGGCTGACCACGACGCCCTCCGCGCGATGCCGCTCGATGGCCTCGTCCATGCGCATGTCCACCGCCCGGCGGTTGGCGAGCCCGGTGAGCGCGTCGGTGTACGCCAGCCGCTGAGCCTCCTCCAGCCGCTCGGTCTGCGCGATCCCGGCGGCGACGACCGCCGCCAGCACGGTGGCGAAACCGGCGTCGGACCGGTCGAAGACCGCCGCCCCGACGGCGCGGGCCACGTACAACTCGCCCCAGGCGCGGCCGTGCAGCACGACCGGCGCGACCACACAGCAGCCGCGCCCGCGGCGGCGCAGCGCGGTGACCCGCTGGTGGTGGTGGCCGGGGCGGCCGGCCGCGGTCCCCTCGGCGGTCTCCACCCAGGCGTGCGGGCCGCCGCCGAGCGCCCAGCGCTCGTGCAGGAACTCGGTGATCTCCGGGAACTGGTGGACGGGGTAGGTCTCGTTCTCCGGGAACTCCTCCTCGTCCGGGGCCCGCTCCCCCACGTTCACGAGGACCCGCAGCCGGCCGCGTTCGCGCTCCCACACCGACAGTGCGGCGAAGCTCCCGTCCAGCGCCCGGCACGCGCCGCCCGCCGCGGCCCGCCAGGACTCCGCCGGGGTGTGCGCCGCCGCCATCCCCTGGGCCAGCGCCACGACGGCCGCGAGCCGCTTGTCCTCACCCATCACTCCAGGTTAGGGACGTTTGGTATGAATGGGGACATCGGAGTGCCGAACAGGTGTCTTCAAGAGGCGCCGTCCCGTCGGCCCGCCACCCGGCCGCTCCCCACGCCGCTCACTCGCCCGGCCACCTGGGCGTCCGCTTCTCGTTGAACGCCGCGACCCCCTCCGCCCGGTCCCCGGAGAACGCCACCGAGCGCCAGGCCGCGTCCTCGACCTCCAGCCCGGCCCGCAGGTCGAGACCGTGCCCGAGCCGCAGCGCCCGCTTGGCCGCGCGCAGGCCGACCGGCGAGTTGCCCGCGATCCGGGCCGCCAGGGCCAGCGCCTCCGCGCGGTCCTGACCCTCGTCCACCAGCTGGTCCACCAGCCCCAGCGCACGGGCCTCGGCCGCCGCCACCCGCCGCGCCGAGAAGATCAGCTCGGCCGCCCGCGCCGCACCGACCCGGCGCGGCAGCAGCTGGGTCCCGCCGCCACCCGGAATCACCCCGACGGACACCTCGGGCAGCCCGACCACGGCCGTGGCGTCGGCCACGATCAGATCGCAGGACAGCGCCAGCTCGAAGCCCCCGCCGAGCGCGAAACCGTGCACGGCGGCGATCGTCGGCACGGGCAGCTCCAGTACGCCGGTGTAGGCGCCCCGCGCGACCGGCCGCTGCCGCACCAGGTCCGCGTCGCTGAAGGAGTTCCGCTCCTTGAGGTCGGCCCCGACGCAGAACGCGCGCTCGTGCGACGACGTCAGCACCACCACCCGTACGTCCCGGTCGGAGGCGAGCGCCGCGCAGGCGCCCGCGAGGGAGCGGGCCATCTCCGTCGAGACGGCGTTCATGGCCTTGGGCCGGTCCAGTACCAGCTCCGCGACGTGTTCGTGCCGCCGCACCAGCACGAACTGCCCGAACCGCTCCTCGCTCATGACACCCTCCGGTTAACGCGGGTTAACTCCTCGACGCACCGATCATCGCAGTCTGCCCCCGCCGGGGAAAGAGGCGGCCCCGGCTCCTCGTTCGAGTGACAATCCGCCCGACTCCGCCTCGACCGCCCAGGGGAGCGCATAGCGTGCGCTCCGCCACGGCGCATCGGGGGCGCGAGCGGGGAGGGATCGCGATGACGCAGACGCACACGGGTGCGCACACGGACGACACAGACGACACGGCCGCCATACCCGGGGCAACGGTCGCTCCGACGGGGCCGGAGACCACCGCCGAGACCGAGACCCAGACCCAGACCGAGACGGGTGTCGACGTCGATACCGCCACCGATACCGATACCGATACCGATACCGACGACGATGACGGCGACGGCGACGGGGACGGCGACGGCGACGGCGACGGCGACGGCGACGGCGACGGCGACACGGTCCCTCCGGACGGACCGGATGATCCGGCCGGTCCCGCCGAACCGGCGGGGTCGGGCGTGGCTGGAAGGCCGGGCGGGCTGCCCGAAAGGCCGGAAGGACCGGGGAAGGGCCCAGGGGGCTCAGGAGGATCAGGGGGCCCAGGAGACCCAGGAGACCCAGGGGTATCAGGGGGATCAGGAGGTGCGAATGGACCGGGCGTCAAGGGTGGGGTCCGCCCCCTGCTCGTGACCCGGCGCGGGCGCCACCGGCGGCCCCGCCGCCGGCCGCTCCTGCTCGCCGTCGCAAGTCTCGCGCTGGCCGTCGGCGTGCTGGGCCTCGTACGGGTCGCGCCCGAGCCACCGCCCGGCGGTCCGGTCACCGCGCAGGCGGAGTCCCGGCCGGGTAGGGCCGCCACCGCCGAACGGCCACCGCACGAGTCCGCCCCCGGGGTCGGCACCATCCCGACGGACCCGGCCGCGACCTCCGCTCAGGGCCTGGCCGACGGTGCCCGCGTCCCGGCCGCCACATCCGGCGCTCCGGTGGGCCCCGCTGCGGGCCGGGAGTCGATCCCGGCACCAGGCACCATCCCGCGGGCGGATCCGTCCGGCACCGCGTCCGACACCTCTACGTCCCCCACCGCCCCGTCGCAGTCGCCGACGACCGCTCCGAGTTCGCCGCACCGGCCCGCACCGGCGCCGAGCCGGACGACCGCCGCCCCGGCTCCGGCCCCGAGTCCCAGGCCGAGCCGACCGGGCGGCGTGTGCGTGCCGATCATCGGCCTGTGCATCGACGCGCCGCTGCCCGGGAGGCGGTGACAGCGGCTCCGGTCAGCCTTCGCCGTCGCGCCGGTTGAGCAGCCAGGGCTCGACCACACCGAGCCCGCGGACCGGGCGCTGCCACATCGGCTGGAGCGCGAAGCGGTACGCCGGCGGTTCCTCGCCCTCCTTCTCGGCGGTCGCCGCCACCTCGGCCGCCTCCGCCTCCGAGGCGGGCGCCTCGGAAGTGCGGATCAGTTCCTCGGCGAACGCGCTGTCGACGAGGACCGCGTCACGCGGCGCTATCGAGGTCAGCCGGGAGGCGAGGTTCACCGTCGTACCGAAGACGTCGCCCATGCGGGTGGTGACCGTGCCGAACGCCATGCCGACGCGCAACTCGGGCATGGTCTCGTCGTTGGCCATCGTCTCGATGAGACGCAGGGCGATCTCGGCGGCGGTGCCCGCGTCGTCGGCGGCGTACAGCACCTCGTCGCCGAGGGTCTTGATGAGCCGGCCGCCGCGGGCGGCGACCAGGTCGGCGGCGGTGGTCTCGAAGGCTTCGACGAGTTCGCCGAGTTCCTCCTCCTCCATCCGCCGGGTCAGGCGGGTGAACCCGACGAGGTCGGCGAAGGCGACCGCGAGCCGCCGGTCCACCATCTCCTCGTCGTCGCCGGCCTGCACGACCCGGCCGGTGGCGGCGGCGAGCTGCCGGCGCCAGACGTAGACCAGGAACTCCTCCAGTTCGGGCAGGAGCAGCTCGACCAGTGGATACGTGACCTCGGTGCGGGTCATGCCGGGCTCGGGCGGTTCGGTCAGCCCCTCCAGGAAGGAGTCGATCTGCCACTCGGCGAGCCGCGCGGTGGTCTGCCCGGTGGACCGGGCCACCTGCACGGCCATGGCCTCGCTGAGCAGGCCCGCCTCGACGAGGCCGGCGAGCCGGCGCAGCGCCAGGACGTCGGCCTCGGTCAGGGCCTTGGCCTGGCCGATGTCGGCGAAGCCCATGGCCCGCCAGAAGCGCGAGGCCAGCTCCATCGAGACACCGGCGCTGCGGGCCGCCTGAAAGGGGGTGTAGCGCCGCTCGGCCCCCAGGATGAGTGTTTCCAGCCGCAGGGTGAGCGGGTCCTCGCCTGCGCCGAGGTGCTGGGGTTCCCCCCGGTCGAGAGCGGCCGGGGCCGGCTGGTCGTCCTCCCGGTCGAGCGAAACCGGGCGGGAGCCCTCCCGGTCGAGCGGGGCCGGGCGGGTTTCCTCCCGGTCGAGTCGAGCCGGGTGGGAGTTCTCCCGGTCGAGCGAAACCGGGCAGGAGTCCTCCCGGTCGAGTGGAACCGGGTGGGAGTCCTCCCGGTCGAGTGCAGCCGAGACCGCGGGCGGATCCACCCGGCGGCCCGCGTCCGCACCGGAGCCCGTGTCGTCGACGGTCACGCCTGCTGCCCTTCTGATCTGCCGCGGTCACGTATCGACCGGCCTCAACTCTACGGCAGGTGTGCGCCAGCTCACTCCGTCAGGTTCCGCGGGATGGCACACCGCCCGGTGCCGCGTTGTCGGGTCCGGACCTGTGGTGGACGCCCACCGGGGCTCGCAGCCCCCAGGCCCCCCGCCATCAGTCTGAGGGCACTGGCCGCCGTACGCAGCCGCAGGCCCGTCGTGGCCGTTCGCGCGGTTCCCCGCGCCCCTTCGAAGGCGGCCGACCGCCCATGCGGAAGGGGCGGCCTGCCCTCGTCGTCGTTCGGCCGTGTCAGGCCGGCCGCAGGTGCACGATGTCCCCGGCGCCGACCGGCTCCTGCACACCCGCCGCCGTCGCGATCACCAGGCGGCCGTCACCGTCCACCGCCACGGCCTCGCCCGTGATCGCCCGGTCGCCGGGCAGCTCCGCCCGCACGGTGCGGCCCAGCGTCGCGCAGCCCGCCGCATAGGTCTCCTGGAGGCCGGCGGCAGCGGGATCGCCGCCTGCCGCGCGCCAGCGGCCGTACCAGTCCTCCAGGGAGCGCAGCACGGCCCGCAGCAGCGGGTCCCGGTCCGTGCTCACCGCCCCGGCCAGCGCCAGCGACCCGGCCTGCGGCACCGGAAGCTCCGCGGCCCGCAGGGTGACGTTGATGCCGACGCCGACGACCACGCCGTCGTCCCCGGCCCGCTCGGCGAGGATGCCGCCGGCCTTGCGCTCCTCGCCGCCCACCGTCACCAGCAGGTCGTTGGGCCACTTCAGCGCCGTGTCGACGCCCGCGGCGCGGGCCAGTCCGGTGGCCACGGCGACGCCCGTGAGCAGCGGCAGCCAGCCCCAGCGGGCCACCGGCACCTCGGCGGGCCGCAGCAGCACCGAGAAGAACAGGCCGGAGCGGGCGGGCGCGGTCCACCGGCGGTCCAGCCGGCCCCGGCCCTGCGTCTGCTCCTCGGCGACGAGCACCGTGCCCTCCGCCAGGCCGCCCGCCGTGGCTCGGGCCGCCAGGTCGCTGTTGGTGGAACCGGTGCGCTGCACGACCTCCAGGTCGGTCCACAGACCGCCCGCGCGCAGCAGTCCGCGCCGCAGCGCCGTGCCGTTCAGGGGCGGGCGGTCGAGGTCGGACCACCGGTTGTCGTTCGCGTCTGCTGGGTCTCGCGGCGTCATGCAAGCCACCCTAGGTGTGGTAAACACCGCACTGCCGACCGGTAGGGCCACCACTACGCTACGGATGAGTAGCCGTCCTCACTCTTTTGAGCAGGCAGGGAGCCGCATCCCGATGTCCGAGCCGGAAGCGCGTCAAGAGATCGACATTCATACGACCGCCGGGAAGATCTCGGATCTCAGGCGCCGTATCAAGGAGGCGACGCACGCCGGCTCCGCTCGCGCCGTCGAGAAGCAGCACGCCAAGGGGAAGCTGACGGCCCGTGAGCGGATCGAGCTGCTGCTGGACGAGGGCTCGTTCGTCGAACTGGACGAGTTCGCCCGGCACCGCTCCACCAACTTCGGTCTCGACCAGAACCGGCCGTACGGGGACGGCGTCGTCACCGGCTACGGAACCGTGGACGGACGCCCCGTCGCCGTCTTCTCCCAGGACTTCACCGTCTTCGGCGGGGCGCTGGGCGAGGTCTACGGCCAGAAGATCGTCAAGGTGATGGACTTCGCCCTGAAGACCGGGTGCCCGGTCATCGGGATCAACGACTCCGGGGGCGCGCGGATCCAGGAGGGGGTCGCCTCCCTCGGGGCCTACGGCGAGATCTTCCGCCGCAACACCCACGCCTCCGGGGTGATCCCGCAGATCAGCCTGGTCGTCGGTCCGTGCGCGGGCGGCGCCGTCTACTCCCCCGCGATCACCGACTTCACGGTCATGGTCGACCAGACCTCGCACATGTTCATCACCGGCCCGGACGTCATCAAGACGGTCACCGGCGAGGACGTCGGCTTCGAGGAGCTGGGCGGGGCCCGCACCCACAACACCGCCTCGGGCGTCGCCCACCACATGGCCGGTGAGGAGAAGGACGCCTTCGAGTACGTCAAGCAGCTGCTGTCGTACCTGCCGTCCAACAACCTCAGCGAGCCCCCGGTCTTCCCGGAGGAGGCGGACCTCTCCGTCACCGACGAGGACCGCGAGCTGGACACGCTGGTGCCGGACAGCGCCAACCAGCCGTACGACATGCACACGGTGATCGAGCACGTCCTGGACGACGCCGAGTTCTTCGAGACGCAGGCGATGTTCGCGCCGAACATCCTCACCGGGTTCGGCCGGGTCGAGGGGCGGCCGGTCGGCATCGTCGCCAACCAGCCGATGCAGTTCGCGGGCTGCCTCGACATCGACGCGAGCGAGAAGGCCGCGCGGTTCGTGCGCACCTGCGACGCCTTCAACGTCCCGGTCATCACCTTCGTCGACGTACCGGGCTTCCTGCCGGGCGTGGACCAGGAGCACACGGGCATCATCCGGCGCGGCGCCAAGCTGATCTACGCCTACGCGGAGGCGACGGTACCGCTGATCACCGTGATCACCCGCAAGGCGTTCGGCGGGGCCTACGACGTCATGGGCTCCAAGCACCTCGGCGCGGACATCAACCTGGCCTGGCCGACCGCCCAGATCGCGGTGATGGGCGCGCAGGGCGCCGTCAACATCCTGCACCGCCGCACCATCGCCGAGGCGGAGGACGCCGAGGCGACCCGGGCGCGGCTCCTCCAGGAGTACGAGGACACCCTGCTCAACCCGTACGTCGCGGCCGAACGCGGCTATGTCGACTCGGTGATCCTGCCGTCCGACACGCGCCGCCACATCGTGCGCGGGCTGCGTCAACTGCGTACCAAGCGGGAATCCCTGCCCCCGAAGAAGCACGGCAACATTCCGCTGTAGAGATCCATCCTCTCCAGATTCCCCTCTGGACCCGTTGGGAGGCGGCATGAACATCAAGGTCGTACGGGGCAATCCGACCCCGGAGGAGCTGGCCGCCGCACTGGCGGTGGTCCAGGCCCGCGCCGCGGCGGCAGCCGCCGAACCGTCCGGCGCGGCAGCCCACGGGGACGCGTGGTCCGACCCGTCCCGCATCACCACCACCCACGTCCCCCACCCCGGCCCCACGTCCTGGACCCGTACGTACTGGCCGTCCTAGAGAGCCCCCGGCTCCGGAGGGGTCGCGGGGCCCGTCGCGCGGGCCGCGCGACCCCTCGGGAGGCGCGAGGAACCGCGCACAGCACCCCGACACCGGCCACCACTTCCCCACCTCCAAGGGGCGCGAGGAACCGCGCACGGCCCGGCAACCCCGCCGACCGGCCAAGCGCCCCCGGCCCACACACCCAGCAGCCCAGCGGCCCAGCGGCCCAGCGATTGAGTACCCGTACTCAGGCGCCCGCCCCGCCCCGGCCCCACGCTTGGTGGCATGCTGTGGTCCGACCCGGAGAACGAACCGCCCGAGGAACTGCGTCGCACGCAGGCCATGCTGCGGCGGCTCGGTCTCCTCGTGGCGCTGGCGATGGTGCTCGCGATGCTCGTGGCGGGCCTGAGATGACCTGTCCGGGCCCGTCCGGACCGGCGAGAGCACGCCTGTCCGGGCCCGTCCGGACCGGCGGGAGCGCGCCGGATCCACGCCGTTACGCTGACCGCATGACAGACCACCCGCGCCGTCGGCTCGTACTCGCCTCCCAGTCCCCCGCCCGGCTCGGTCTGCTCAGGCAGGCCGGGTTCGACCCCGAGGTGATCGTCAGCGGCGTGGACGAGGACGCGCTCAGCGCGCCGACCCCCGCCGAGCTGGCGCTCGCCCTGGCCGAGGCGAAGGCGTCCGTGGTGGCGGCCCGGCCGGAGGCCCAGGGCGCGCTGGTGATCGGCTGCGATTCGGTGCTGGAGCTGGACGGCCGGGCGCTCGGCAAGCCCGCGGACACCGAGGAGGCCACCGCCCGCTGGAAGTCGATGCGCGGGCGGACCGGGATCCTTCAGACGGGGCACTGCGTCTGGGACACGACGAGCAAGCGGTACGTGTCGGCGACCGCGTCCACGGTCGTACGGTTCGGCGAGCCGACGGACGCCGAGGTCGCCGCCTACGTCGCGTCGGGCGAACCGCTGCACGTCGCCGGGGCGTTCACCCTGGACGGCCGTTCGGCCCCGTTCATCGACGGGATCGACGGCGACCACGGCAACGTGATCGGCATCAGCCTGCCCCTGGTACGCCGGCTGCTGTCCGAACTGGGCGTCAGCATCACGGAGTTGTGGGCGCCCACGCGGTGACGCCGGAGGCGGCCGAGGCGGGCACGTCGTCCTGCGGCTCGGGCTCCACGGCGTCCTGTGGGCGTCCGGCCCCGGCCGCCGGGTCCGCGGTCCCGGTCGCCGGCTCCCCGGCCCCCGCCCGCGGGCCGTCCACGGCCCGCGGCGCGCCACCGCCGTCGCCGGGATCGCCGCCGCCCGCCGGCCGCGCCGGACCGGGCAGTCCGTCGTGCGTCATCAGCAGCAGTACGACCAGTGCCAGCACGAGCACCATCAGCAGGAACGCCGCCACGCCCAGCAGCCCCCAGACGACCGCACCGAGCAGCCCGTGCACCACGGCGACGCTGACCAGCAGGGCGCGGCCGAGGCCGGACGGGGCCCGGTCGCGGACCGCGACGAGCAGGGCGACCAGGCCGCACAGCGCGAAGTAGACGGCGAAGACCACTCCGCCGATCTTCGAGGAGGTCACCATCACGTCCGGGTCGAGGCCGGCCAGGGACATGTCCTGGCGGTCGACGACCACCGCCAGGATCCAGTTGAGCGCCACGACGGACAACGCCTCGACGAAGAGGACGACCGCCACGATCCACGCCACCGGTCGGCGTACCACCGGCCCCACCCACTTTCGGCCCACCCGGGCAAGAATTGCTGTTACCTGGAGTACGTCCGGGACCTCGCGAACGCTACTCACCGGTAAACCGGGGCACAAGGGTTCTGCCGACGCCAGTAAACCGTTGGGCCATTCGTAGGGACTCCACAAAGAAACGAAGTGCGCCGCAGCACGCTCTCACAGAGACCTTGACCACATGACAGGACTAGGGTTTTCCGGTGGAGTCCTGCGTACCGCGGTGCGACTAGGGCTTTCGCGGGTCGAGCGGGCCTCGTATCACGCTCCGTGTGGGCAAGCTCACCAGTGGGGACGGGTCGAAGTGCCGTGTCGGCAGTCCCTAAACTCGGCTTGTTTCAAGGAGGGAGCCTCAATCGTGCGCAAGGTGCTCATCGCCAACCGTGGCGAAATCGCTGTCCGCGTGGCCCGGGCCTGCCGGGATGCCGGGATCGCGAGCGTGGCCGTCTACGCGGACCCGGACCGTGACGCTCTGCATGTCCGCGCCGCGGATGAGGCATTCGCCCTGGGCGGTGACACCCCGGCCACCAGCTACCTGGACATCGCGAAGGTCCTGAACGCGGCGCGCGAGTCGGGCGCGGACGCCGTCCACCCGGGCTACGGCTTCCTCTCCGAGAACGCCGAGTTCGCCCAGGCGGTCCTGGACGCGGACCTGATCTGGATCGGCCCGCCGCCGCAGGCCATCCGCGACCTGGGCGACAAGGTGGCCGCCCGGCACATCGCACAGCGCGCGGGCGCCCCGCTGGTCGCCGGTACGCCCGACCCGGTGAACGGCGCCGACGAGGTCGTCGCCTTCGCCGAGGAGCACGGGCTGCCCATCGCGATCAAGGCGGCCTTCGGCGGTGGCGGACGCGGCCTGAAGGTCGCCCGGACCCTCGAAGAGGTGCCCGAGCTGTACGACAGCGCGGTGCGCGAGGCGGTCGCCGCCTTCGGCCGGGGCGAGTGCTTCGTGGAGCGCTACCTGGACAAGCCGCGGCACGTGGAGACCCAGTGCCTGGCCGACCGGCACGGCAACGTGGTCGTCGTGTCGACGCGTGACTGCTCCCTCCAGCGCCGCCACCAGAAGCTGGTCGAGGAGGCCCCCGCGCCGTTCCTGTCGGACGCCCAGCTCGCGGAGCTGTACTCGTCGTCCAAGGCGATCCTCAAGGAGGCCGGCTACGTCGGCGCCGGCACCGTGGAGTTCCTGGTCGGCGCGGACGGCACGATCTCCTTCCTGGAGGTCAACACCCGCCTCCAGGTCGAGCACCCGGTCACCGAGGAGGTCGCCGGCATCGACCTGGTACGGGAGATGTTCCGCATCGCCGACGGCGAGGAACTGGGCTACGGCGACCCGGAGCTGCGCGGCCATTCCTTCGAGTTCCGTATCAACGGCGAGGACCCGGGCCGGGGCTTTTTGCCCGCGCCGGGCACCGTCACCCGTTTCGACCCGCCGGCCGGTCCCGGTGTCCGCCTGGACGCCGGGGTCGAGGCGGGCTCGGTCATCGGCCCCGCCTGGGACTCGCTGCTCGCCAAGCTGGTCATCACCGGCCGTACCCGCAAGGAGGCCCTGGAGCGGGCCGCCCGCGCCCTGGACGAGTTCCAGGTCGAGGGCATGGCGACGGCGATCCCGTTCCACCGCGCGGTGGTCAGGGACCCGGCGTTCGGCCCCGAGCTGACCGGCTCCGCCGCGCCGTTCACCGTCCACACCCGGTGGATCGAGACGGAGTTCGTCAACGAGATCAAACCGTTCGCGGCGCCCGCCGACGTGGAGGCGGAGGAGGACGGCGCCCGCGAGACCGTCGTCGTCGAGGTCGGCGGCAAGCGCCTTGAGGTGTCGCTGCCCGTCTCGCTCGGCATGAGCCTGGCCCGTACGGGTCTGGCCGCGGGCGCCAAGCCCAAGCGCCGGGCGGCGAAGAAGTCCGGGCCGGTGGCCTCCGGCGACGCCCTCGCCTCCCCGATGCAGGGCACGATCGTCAAGATCGCGGTCGAGGAGGGCCAGGAGGTCAAGGAGGGCGACCTGGTCGTGGTCCTTGAGGCGATGAAGATGGAGCAGCCGCTGAATGCGCACAAGGCGGGGACCATCAAGGGGTTGAGCGCCGAGGTCGGTGGGTCTCTTACCTCTGGTGCGGTGATCTGCGAGATCAAGGACTGAGCGGCTGCGCGACTGCGCGACTGCGCGTCCGCGCGGTTGC
Source organism: Streptomyces sp. NPDC056161 (assembly GCF_042268025.1). NCBI lineage: Bacteria > Bacillati > Actinomycetota > Actinomycetes > Kitasatosporales > Streptomycetaceae > Streptomyces > Streptomyces sp. NPDC056161. The sequence goes on along the minus strand of NZ_JBHJUV010000004.1, from coordinate 205,846 downwards.
GGTTGTGCGTACGCCCCACGGACCGATCCCATCGGTCCGTGGGGCGATTCCACTCCGTGGGGGTGGTGGGTACGAGCGGGTGGGTGGGGGCTTGTCGCGCAGTTCCCCGCGCCCCTTAAGAGGTGGTGGGTACGTGCGGGTGCGTGGGGGGTAGTCGCGCAGTTCCCCGCGCCCCTTAAGAGGTGGTGGGTACGTGCGGGTGCGTGGGGGGTAGTCGCGCAGTTCCCCGCGCCCCCTAAGGGGGGCTGGGGTGGTGGGGCGGTGGCATGCTGGGGGGAGTTTTGGGGTGGGGAAAGGGAGGGTGGCATGGCGGGTGTGATCGTTCAGGAGGGCGGTGGAGCCCCGCGCGCCATGCGTGCCGATGCCCGACGCAACTACGAGCGGCTGCTGACGCAGGCCCGTGCCGCGTTCGCCGAGCACGGTACGGACGCGTCGCTGGAGGACGTCGCCCGGCGCGCGGGGGTCGGGATCGGCACGCTGTACCGGCACTTCCCGAACCGGCACGCGTTGCTGAGCGCGGTCTTCGAGGACGCGGTGGGCGAACTCGTCGCCCGCGCGCGTGAGCTGCTGCACGCCCCCGAGCCCTGTTCGGCCCTGGTGACGTGGTTGCGCGAGGTGGTCGCGCACGCCGGGGCGTACCGCGGTCTCTCGCTGGCGCTGATGTCGGTGTCGTCCGACTCCGCCGACTCCGGTTCGGCGCTCGCCCGTTGTGGCGGGCCGATCCGTGAGGCGGGTGGCGCGCTGCTCGCCCGAGCCCGGGATGCGGGCGCCGTACGAGCCGAGGTCACCATCGGTGACCTGCTCCAGCTCACCCATGCGATCGGGCTCGCGGCGGCGGAGTCGCCGGGAGACCCGGCCCTGGCGGACCGGCTCCTGCGGCTGACGCTGCGCGGCCTGACGCAGTAGGAGGACATCGGCCGCGCGCCGCGAGCGGCGGCGGCCCGGTGGTGGGGCTCGGCACCCGGGCCGAGCCGTGGTTCAGCGTCGGCGCAGGTCCGCGACGCGGGCGCGGTCCGCGGCCGTCGGCGCTTCACCGCCGAGCACGGCGGCCGTACGCAGCCCGGGGGCCGGGACCTGACCGCGCCGCTGGCCTGGCAGGGGCACGTCCCGGCGCTGCTGGCGCGCCGGGACCTGGTCACCCCCCGGGCTTCCCGACGCCCCGGCCACGGCGATCTGCACCCCCTGGTCGGCCAGGGCCTGGAGTTCGGTGCCGGCCCGGTCGTCGTGGGCCGGGGGCTCGTCGGTGACCAGGCGGGTGATGACGTCGGTCGGCACCGTCTGGAACATCGTGTCCGTACCCAGCTTGGTGTGGTCGGCCAGCACCACGACCTCCGCCGCGGCCTGCACCAGTGCGCGGTCGACGGACGCCGACAGCATGTTGGACGTGGACAGTCCCCGTTCGGCGGTCAGACCGCTGCCGGAGAGGAATGCCTTGGAGACCCTGAGCCCTTGCAGCGACTGCTCGGCACCGGAGCCGACGAGGGCGTAGTTGGAACCGCGCAGGGTACCGCCGGTCATCACGACCTCCACGCGGTTGGCGTGCGCCAGCGCCTGGGCGACCAGCAGCGAGTTGGTGACGACGGTCAGTCCGGGCACCCGGGCGAGCCGACGGGCCAGCTCCTGCGTGGTGGTCCCGGCGCCGACCACGATGGCCTCGCCCTCTTCGACGAGTCCTGCGGCGAGATCGGCGATGGCCGTCTTCTCGGCGGTCGCGAGATGTGATTTCTGCGGAAAGCCGGACTCCCGCGTGAATCCGCCCGGCAATACCGCACCGCCGTGCCGGCGGTCTAGGAGTCCTTCTGCCTCCAGTGCGCGCACGTCCCGTCGTACGGTCACTTCGGAGGTCTGGACGACGCGGGCGAGTTCACGGAGCGACACGGCTCCGTTCGCTCGCACCATTTCAAGGATCAATTGGCGACGTTCTGCAGCGAACACGAAACTGACAGTAACCCCAACGACCGTCTGCTTTCAGCAGTTTGCGCCGAATAACAGAAGTTGTTCGCAACACAGGTCGCGAGGTGGTATAAGCCCTGTCAGCACCGACTATGCCGTACGCATGTCCGCCAACTCCCCGTGACCAGCGGGGAGTCGGGCCGCCCGGCGTCAGCCCTCGCCGGTCTCCTTGCGGGTGTGGAGCTGGCGGGCCACCTCGGCGATCGAACCCGAAAGTGACGGGTACACCGTGAAGGCGTTCGCGATCTGCTCGACCGTCAGATTGTTGTCGACGGCGATCGAGATGGGATGGATCAGCTCCGAGGCGCGCGGCGCCACCACCACACCGCCCACCACGATGCCGGTGCCGGGGCGGCAGAAGATCTTGACGAAGCCGTCCCTGATGCCCTGCATCTTGGCGCGCGGGTTGCGCAGCAGCGGGAGTTTCACGGCTCGGGCGTCGATCTTGCCGGCGTCGACGTCGGCCTGGGTGTAGCCGACGGTGGCGATCTCCGGGTCGGTGAAGACGTTGGAGGAGACCGTCTTCAGGTCCAGCGGGGCCACCGCGTCGCCCAGGAAGTGGTACATGGCGATCCGCCCCTGCATGGCGGCGACGGAGGCGAGGGCGAAGACGCCCGTGACGTCACCGGCCGCGTACACGCCGGGGGCGGTCGTGCGGGACACCTTGTCGGTCCAGATGTGCCCGGACTCGCTCAGTTTGACGCCCGCCCCCTCCAGGCCGAGTCCGGCGCTGTTCGGGATGGCGCCGACGGCCATCAGGCAGTGGGTGCCGCTGATGACCCGGCCGTCCGCGAGGGTGACCTCGACGACGTCGCCGACCCGCTTGGCGGCGGCGGCGCGGGAGCGGGCCAGGACGTTCATGCCGCGGCGGCGGAAGACGTCCTCCAGGACGGCGGCGGCGTCCGGGTCCTCGCCGGGCAGCACCCGGTCGCGGGAGGAGACGAGGGTGACCCGGGAACCGAGGGCCTGGTAGGCGCCGGCGAACTCGGCGCCGGTGACGCCGGAACCGACCACGATCAGTTCCTTCGGCAGTTCGGTGAGGTCGTAGACCTGGGTCCAGTTCAGGATGCGCTCGCCGTCGGGCCGGGCGTCGGGCAGCTCGCGCGGGTGACCGCCGGTCGCGATGAGCACGGCGTCCGCGGTGAGCGTCTCCTCGCTGCCGTCGGCGGCGGTGACGACGACCTTGCGGGAGCCGTCGAGGGCCTGCATGCCCTCAAGGCGGCCCCGGCCGCGCATGACCCGGGCGCCGGCCCGGGTGACGGACGCGGTGATGTCGTGGGACTGGGCGAGCGCGAGCCGCTTGACCCGGCGGTTGACCTTGCCGAGGTCGACGCCGACCACCCGGGCGGCCTGTTCCAGCGGCGGGGTGTCGTCGGCGACGATGATCCCCAGCTCCTCGTAGGAGGAGTCGAAGGTGGTCATCACCTCGGCGGTGGCGATCAGGGTCTTGGACGGCACGCAGTCGGTCAGCACCGACGCGCCGCCCAGGCCGTCGCAGTCGACGACGGTCACCTCCGCGCCGAGCTGCGCGGCCACCAGCGCCGCTTCGTATCCGCCGGGTCCGCCACCGATGATCACGATCCGAGTCACGTACCCCATTGTTCCGCACCCATCAAAGGAGTACGGGCCGGGGGCGGCGGTGGTGTGCGTTCCGTTATCTGGGGCGCGGTGGTACGGGGCGGAGGGGGACGGCCCGCGGGGAGGCGACCGCTCCGCGCCCGGCCCGGCTGCGGGCGGCACCGAGCGACGACATCATGCACGGAAGCCTACGGTCCGGCGGCCGAGGGACGTCATCCACCGGTTCACGGGCGTCATGGGGCGCGCGCGGGTCGAAGAAAGCATCAGAAACAGGTACAGAAGGGACACCCGGGACTCGCGGGACGGATGTTTCCGCTGCCGTACCCTCGACCCATGTCGCTCTATGCCGCATACGCCGGCAATCTCGACGCGCGGCTGATGTCCCGCCGCGCCCCGCACTCGCCGCTGCGCGCCACCGGCTGGCTGAACGGCTGGCGGCTGACCTTCGGCGGCGAGCAACTCGGCTGGGAGGGTGCGCTGGCGACGATCGTCGAGGATCCGCTGTGCCAGGTCTTCGTCGGCCTGTACGACATCGCGCCCATGGACGAGGAGCCCATGGACCGGTGGGAGGGCGTGGGGCTCGGCATCTACCGGCGGCTGCGGCTGAGGGCGCACACGCTGGACGGGGAGGAGATGGCGTGGGGGTACGTGCTCAACGGGTACGAGGGCGGGCTGCCCGCGGCCCGCTATCTGGGTGAGATCGCCGACGCGGCGGAGTCCGCGGGCGCGCCCCACGACTACGTGATGGAGCTGCGGAAACGCCCGTGCTGAGGGCGGACCGCACGGTCCGGCTCGCGCAGAACATCCGGCTCGCCCAGGACAGCCGACCCGCCCAGGACAGCTGACTCGCCCAGGGCATCTGGCGGAGTACACGGTCAGCCGCGGACGTCCGCCGGTCTGCGTCGTCGGCGTGTTCGGCGCGTTCGGCGTGTTCGGCGTGTTCGGCGTGTTCGGCGTGTTCGGCGTGTACGACGTCCGCGTGCTCGGCGTGTTCGGCGTGTTCGGCGACGAGGGCGTCCTCGTCACGGGCGTCCGAGCCGCCCCGCACAGTGTTTTCGTTGGAAACGACAAGACAACGATCGCCATTCTCACGCACCCTTCATCTACGCGCGTAGGCCCGAACCGGCTACCCTCGTCCGCGTGAACGCATCTCTTCCTACGGACGACATCCAGGGCGACCCGCACGCCGCCGCCGACGCCGCCGCCACGCGCCTGCGTGAACTCACCGGCGCCGAGACCCACGACGTCGTCCTCGTGATGGGCTCCGGCTGGGGTCCCGCCGTCGCCGCCCTGGGCGCTCCCGACGCCGAGTTCCCGGTCACCGAACTGCCCGGCTTCCCGCCGCCGGCGGTCGCGGGACACAGCGGCAAGGTCCTCTCGTACGCCGTCGGGAACCGGCGGGCGCTGGTCTTCCTGGGCCGTACCCACTACTACGAGGGCCGGGGCGTGGCCGCCGTGGCGCACGGGGTGCGCACGGCCGTCGCGGCGGGCTGCAAGACGGTGGTGCTCACCAACGGCTGCGGCGGGCTGCGCGAGGGCATGCGGCCGGGGCAGCCGGTGCTGATCAGCGACCACATCAACCTGACGGCGGCCTCCCCGATCGTCGGAGCGAACTTCGTCGACCTGACCGATCTGTACTCGCCCCGGCTACGGGCCCTGTGCAAGGAGATCGACCCGACTCTGGAGGAAGGGGTCTACGCGCAGTTCCCCGGCCCGCACTACGAGACGCCGGCCGAGATCCGGATGGCCCGGGTGATCGGGGCGGACCTGGTGGGGATGTCGACGGCCCTGGAGGCCATCGCGGCGCGCGAGGCGGGCGCCGAGGTGCTGGGCGTCTCGCTGGTGACGAACCTCGCGGCGGGCATGACCGGGGAACCCCTCAACCACGAGGAGGTCCTCCAGGCCGGCCGGGACAGCGCGACCCGGATGGGTTCGCTGCTGACGCAGGTGCTGGGCCGGCTGTAGGGCGGCAGGAGCGGGTCGCGGCGGGCGTCCGGGGCGGGCGGGGCCCCGGACGCCCGCCGCGGCCCGCACGCCCCCGTCGGCAAGACGCCCCCGGCTCGCCGAGCGGGGGTACCCCGATGTGCCGGACCCGTTCGACCGGCATGCACGAGCAACGGAGGTTGACCGACCGTGCACGACGAACTCCTCGCGCGGGCCCGAGCGTGGCTGGCCGAGGACCCCGACCCGGACACCCGCGCGGAACTCGCCCGGCTCATCGACGCCGGTGACCACGCGGAGCTGGCCGCCCGCTTCAGCGGCACCCTCCAGTTCGGCACCGCTGGCCTGCGCGGAGAGCTGGGCGCCGGTCCGCAGCGGATGAACCGCTCGGTCGTCATCCGTGCCGCCGCCGGTCTCGCCGCGTACCTGAAGAAGCAGGGCCGAACCGGCGGGCTCGTCGTCATCGGCTACGACGCCCGGCACAAGTCCGCCGACTTCGCCCGCGACACCGCGGCCGTGGTGACCGGCGCCGGGCTGCGCGCGGCCGTGCTGCCGCGGCCCCTGCCCACCCCCGTCCTCGCCTTCGCGATCCGGCACCTGGGCGCCGTCGCCGGCGTGGAGGTCACCGCCAGCCACAACCCGCCCCGGGACAACGGCTACAAGGTGTACCTGGGGGACGGCTCGCAGATCGTGCCGCCCGCCGACAGCGGGATCGCCGCCGAGATCGACGCGATCGTCTCCCTCGCGGACGTCCCGCGCCCCGAGGCGGGCTGGGAGATCCTCGACGACTCCGTCCTGGACGCCTATCTGGCCCGTACGGCCGCCGTGCTCACCGACGGCTCGCCGCGCACCGCGCGCACCGTCCACACGGCCCTGCACGGCGTCGGCACCGAGGTGCTGTGCGCCGCCTTCGCCCGCGCCGGTTTCCCGGCCCCCGTCCTCGTCGCCGAACAGGCGGAGCCCGACCCGGACTTCCCGACGGTCGCCTTCCCCAACCCGGAGGAGCCCGGCGCGATGGACCTGGCCTTCGCCGCGGCCCGCGCGAGCGAACCGGACCTGGTCATCGCCAACGACCCGGACGCCGACCGGCTCGCCGTCGCCGTCCGGGACGGCGGCGCGTGGCGCATGCTGCGCGGTGACGAGGTCGGCGCCCTGCTGGCCGCGCACCTGGTACGGCACGGCGCCACCGGCACCTTCGCCGAGTCCATCGTGTCCTCCTCGCTGCTCGGCAGGATCGCCGGGCGGGCCGGGCTGCCGTACGAGGAGACCCTGACCGGGTTCAAGTGGATCGCCCGGGTGGCCGGTCTGCGCTACGGCTACGAAGAGGCCCTCGGCTACTGCGTCGACCCGGAGGGCGTGCGGGACAAGGACGGCATCACCGCCGCCCTGCTCGTCGCGGAACTGGCCTCGGAACTCAAGGAGCAGGGGCGGACCCTGCCGGACCTCCTCGACGACCTGGCCGTGGAGCACGGGCTGCACGCCACCGACCAGCTCTCGGTCCGGGTGCGGGACCTGTCGGTCATCGCCGACGCCATGGCGCGGCTGCGCGCGCACCCGCCGACCGGTCTCGGCGGCCTCGCCGTCACCCGGGCCGAGGACCTGTCCCGGGGCACGGACCGGCTGCCGCCCACCGACGGCCTGCGGTACACCCTGGACGGCGCCCGGATCGTCGTACGGCCCAGCGGCACGGAGCCCAAGCTGAAGTGCTACCTGGAGGTCGTCGTCCCGGTCGCCGACCGCGCCGGGCTGCCGGACGCCCGTGCCCGCGCGGCCGGGCTGCTGGCCGGTCTCAAGCGGGACCTGTCCGCGGCCGCCGGCATCTGAGGCACCGGTCGTCCCTTTCGGGGTGCGCCGGGGACCGGGGGGCACCCCAAAGGGTGATTTCGGGGCTACGGCTGCTGCACCGGCCGCACTCCGGCGCGCTCTGCGGGAACGGTGAACCGTACCGCCGCCCGCCGAGTACTGGAGCCGCCGCGTGTCCTCCACCGCCCCCGAAACCGCCCCCAGCGGACACATCCCGGGCACCCGGCGGCCCCCCGTCCCGGCCGGCGCGCCCTCCCGGGCGCTGCTGCGCGGGCTGCGGCGCGCGGCGCCGGCGCTGGCTGCCTTCCTCGCCGTGCACGTCGCGGGGCTGCTGTTCCTGGCCGTCTGGGCGCACGAGCGGGGGCGCGGCGTGTGGCCGATGCTGGCGACGGAGTGGGACTCCCGCTGGTACCTGGGGATCGCCGGCCACGGGTACACGCACGAGCTGGGCGTCGCGTTCGACCACAACAACCTGGCGTTCTTCCCGCTCTACCCGCTGCTGGTGCGGGCCGTCGCCGTCGTCACGCCGGGCAGCCTCGCCAGCACCGGGCTGGGGATCGCCGTGCTGGCGTCGCTGGTCGCGGCCTGGGGTGTGTTCGCCGTCGGTGACCGGCTGGCCGGGCGGACGGCCGGGTTCCTGCTCACCACGCTGTGGGCGGCGCTGCCGGTCGGCCTGGTGGAGTGGATGGGGTACACCGAGTCGCTGTTCACGGCCTTCGCGGCGTGGACGCTGGTCGCGATCCTCGACGAGCGCTGGCTGTGGGCGGCCGCGGGCGCGTGTCTGGCCGGGCTGACCCGGCCCACCGGGATCGCGCTGGCCGCCGCGGTCTCCGTGGCCGCCCTGCTCTCGCTGCGCCGCCGGTTCTCGGGCCGGGCCCTGGCCGCCGCGCTGCTGGCTCCGGCCGGCTGGTGCGCGTACCTCGGCTGGGTGGGGCTGCGGCTCGGCCGCTGGGACGGCTACTTCGCCGTGCAGCGGATGTGGCACAACGAGCTGGACGGCGGCCACGAGACCCTGCGCCGGCTGCGCGAGCTGTTCAGCCACCAGTCGCGGCCGGAGCTGTTCCTGATCGTGGTCACCCTGACGATGCTGGTGTCGGTGGTGCTGTTCGCGCTGACGGTGTGGGACCGGCAGCCGCTGCCGCTGCTGGTGTTCACCGGGGTGCTGCTGGTGATCGTCCTGTTCAGCGGCGGCGTGTACTTCCCGCGCGCCCGCTTCCTGCTGCCCGGTTTCCCGCTGCTGCTGCCGCTGGCCGTGCATCTGGCACGGGCCTCCGACCGGTACCGGGCGCTGGTGCTGGCGACGGCCGTGGCGGGTTCGGCGTACTGCGGCGCGTACATGCTGCTGGTGTGGCCGAGCGCGCCCTGATCCACGGCAGGGGCGGGGGCGGGGCCGCGGCGGGGCCGCCGACGGGCCGGGTTTCGCCCGGGTGGCCGAGTCCCGGCGCTCCGGAGCCACGGCGTCCGCCGGACACGCTCGGGCCCTCGTCCTGCCGCGCCCCGGCCGCTCGCCGGCGCGGCCGACGCGGCCGGGCCGGACACCGCGGGCTCAGAGGCGTACGAGGTAGCTGAAACCGGTGTCAGGACCCACGCAAGACTGAAGGGTCAGGTCCCCCCAGTACAGGCCCGCGGCGGGGGCGCCCCGGCCGGGGGTGAGGTAGCTGGCGTACACCTCGTAGGTCCAGGTCCCGTGGACGGTGCTGAGCGTGATCCGGGTGCCCTTCGGCAGCGTGGCGAAGCGGTCGAAGCCGTTGCAGTAGTCGTGGCCGACGATCACCACGGTGCTCATCTCGTACCCGTCCTCGGTGCCGACCTCCGGTCCGGTCCACTGCACGGCGTCCCGGCAGGCGTCCACCTCGTCCTGGCCGCCGCGCATGACGTACGAGGACCAGTCGCCGATCCGCAGAACGGCACGGCCCGGTGTCGGGGCCGGGCCGGCGGCGGCGCGCTTCGGGGCGGTGGACGGCGACGGCGACCGGGAGGGCGGCCGGGAGAGGTCGGGGCCCTTGGTCCGGCCGGTGGCGGCGGGGGCCGGCACCGGGGGTGTGCGGGTGCCGGCCGGGTCCGGTGCGGGCGGGCGCGCGCTGCCGGTGGGACGCGTCGGGCGCGGGGCGGGCACGGACCCGGTGGCGGGCGCGGTCGGGGCCGGCCCGCTCCGCCGGCCGGCAGCGCCGGAGGCGTCGGCGGAGGCGTCGGCGGCGAGGCCCGGCGGGACGCCGGTGGCCTGCGCCCGCGCGGCCGGGACCCCGGGCGGGCTGCCGCCCTGGCCGCAGGCCGCGAGCGGGACGGCGGCGAGCAGCCCGGCCAGCGCCAGCAGGACGGGACGGCGCCGGGTGCGGGAGGTACGACGGTGCGGGCCCGTCACCCGAACCGTCCGTTCACGTAGTCGGAGGTCCGCTCGTCCCGCGGGGCGTTGAACATCGCGTCCGTGTCCCCGTGTTCGACGATCACGCCGGGCGTGCCGTGCGAGGCGAGGAAGAAGGCGCAGCTGTCCGAGACGCGGGCGGCCTGCTGCATGTTGTGGGTGACGATGACGATGGTGACCTCGGACTTGAGTTCCGCGATGGTCTCCTCGATGCGCCGGGTGGAGGTCGGGTCGAGGGCCGAGCAGGGCTCGTCCATGAGCAGCACCCGGGGGCGCACCGCCAGCGACCGGGCGATGCACAGGCGCTGCTGCTGTCCGCCGGAGAGCGCGCCGCCGGGCTGCCGGAGCCGGTCCTTCACCTCCTTCCACAGGCCCGCCTTGGTGAGGCACTCCTCGACCAGGTCGTCCTTGCCGTCGCGGGTGGCCCTGATGGCGTTGAGCTTGAGGCCGGCCAGCACGTTGTCGTAGATCGACATGGCCGGGAAGGGGTTGGGCTTCTGGAAGACCATGCCGATCTGGCGGCGGGCGTGGGTGATGCGCCGCCCGCGGTCGTAGATGTCCTCCTCGTCGAGCAGCACCCGGCCGGCCAGCGAGGCCGTGCCGATCAGCTCGTGCATGCGGTTGAGGATGCGCAGGAAGGTCGACTTGCCGCAGCCGGAGGGGCCGATGAGCGCGGTGACCTCGCGGGCGGGCATGGTGAGCGAGACCCGGTCGAGGACCTTGTGGTCGCCGAACCAGGCGGAGACGGAGTCGGCCCGCAGGGTGGCGGGACCGTCGGCGAAGAGGGTGCCGGTGGCGCGGCGGCCTCCGGCGGCCTCCCTGACGGGCGGCTGGACGGCGGTGTCGACGAGGTCGGGGTTCTCGGTGGTGGACATGTCCTGGTGTCACCTTCCGTGCGGGGTGCGGTGGTTGGTCCGGTGGTTCAGAGCAGGTTCGGCAGGAGCGCCGTGATGGCCTGGGAGTCGGCGAGGCCGAGGGCGAGCAGCAGCGGGCCCGCGCAGATCCAGGTCTGCCAGCGGCCCCAGACGCGGAAGGAGAACACCGCGAGCAGCGCGGCGATCAGCAGGCCCTGCGTCCACAGGAAGACGGCGAGCCAGGCGCCGGAGTCGGTGCCGAGCGCCTGTTCGGAATCGGCGATCCAGCCCGACTGGAGGTCACGCGGCGGGTTGGGCTGCACCGGCGTGATCAGCTTGGCGTCGACGCGGATCACCCCGCTCGGTGTGTACGGCGCTCCGGTCGCGGTGATGAGGGTGAGCCGTCCCTGTCCCCCGGTGACCGGGGCGGGCAGTTCGTCGCCGGCCCGGCGGACGCCCGTGACCTCGTAGACCGACTTGCCCTGGCCGGTGGTGATCTCGATACGGGATCCGACGGGCAGCTTGTGCAGGTCGAGGAAGGGGCTGCCGTACGCCCACTGGCGGCCCATGACGACCGACGTGCCGGCCTGTCCGGGCAGCGGGGTGTCCCGGCGGTGGCCCGGTCCGGCCATCAGCACCTCGGAGGTGGTGCCCTCCGCGACGACCTCGTTGAGGCCGAGGGCCGGGATCTTCAGCAGCGCCACGGGCGCACCTGGCTCCAGGAGCTTGCCCTCGTAGTCGCGCTGGCCCACCGGCGCGGTGCCCAGGGCGAGTTCTCTGCGCAGTTCGTCGTAGGCCGTCTGCTGGTCACGGGCGTGCTGGAGGTGCCCGACGATCGTGAGGTTCGCGGCGAAGCCGAGGAGCACGGCGGCGAGAACGCACAGGGCCGCCCCGGCGAGTGCGAGCCCGGGGCGGGCGGGGGGCCGCGGGGTTTCCTGGCGCGGCTCTCGTGCGGTCGGGGGCGGTGGTGGTGCGGGCGGGCCGTCGGTGGGCGCCGACGCGTCGGCCGGGGGCGGGGCGAGCGTGGTCACGGGGTGCGCTCCTCGAAGCGGGACGGTTTCCTTCGTACGAGGCCACTCGTCCGGCGTGTCTCGTACGACGGTTTCGTACGGCGGTTTCGTACGGCGGTTTCGTACGGCGGTTTCGTACGGCGGTTTCGTACGGCGGTTTCGTACGGCGGTTTCGTACGGCGGTTTCGTACGGCGGATCTCGTACGACGGGTTGCCAACGACGGGTTTCGTACGGCGGGCCTCTCGTACGACGTGTTGCGTACGAGGGGTCTCGTACGGCGGCCGGACGGGCGGGCCCGGGGGCGCATCGGTGCGCGCCCCCGGACCGCCCGGCCGGTCAGTGGTGCTGCGGGGTGTCGCCGCCGAAGGTCAGCAGGCCCTTGCGGCGCATGTGGAGCACGAGCGCCGAACCCGCGGAGAGCAGCGCGAGCGAGGCCAGGCCGATCGCGCCGACCTGGGCGCCGGTGGACGCCATGGAGCCGCCGCCGCCGCTGCCGCTGCCGCCGCTGTCACCGCCGGACAGGCCACCCGTGCCGGTACCGCCGTTGCCGGTGCCGCCGGTGTCCGTGCCGCCGGTGTCCGTGGCGGACGGGCTGGGCTCGGGGGACTCGGTGGAGCCGGCACCGGTCGTGAAGGCGAAGTCGACGCTGTGCCCGTCGGTCTTGTCCTCGGCGAGCGTGAGGGTGTGGTCGCCGTCGGCGATGTCCTTCGGGACGGTGAACTCGTACTTGTCGACGGTCCCGGCGGCGTTCGCCTTGGCGTCCTCGAAGGTCGCCTCGCTGTCGGCGAGGGTGACCTTGACCGCGGCGTCCTTGGTGTAGCCGCGGGCGGTGATCTTCACGGTCTGGCCGGGTTCGAGGTCGGGGTTGACGTCGAGGGCTTTGCCGTCCGCGTCGGTCACGTCGAGGTCGGGGTTCTGGGACGGGGGTGGGGAGGAGGCTTCGTCGGTGCTGATGAAGGTGAAGCTCGCCCGGTTGTTGTTCGAGCCGCCTTCGGCGAAATACAGGTCCGTTTCACCGGGGATAGTGCGGTCGGGAACCGTGAACGCGTAGTCGACGACCGCTCCGTCGGAGTTCGCGGTCGCGTCCGGGAAGGTCGCGTCGGACACCTCCTGGCTCACCTTGACCGTGGACCCGGGGGTGAAGCCCTGGACGGTGATCTTCGCGGACTGGCCGATGGCGAGGGTCGGCTTGTCCCCGAGGGGGGCGCCGTTGGTGTCCTTGGCGGTGACGAGGTACGTGATGCCCGCATCATCACCACCCGTCGCGTCGGTGTAGGCATCGAGGTCGGAGGTCGTGAAGACGGCCGTGTAGGTGTAGGCGCCGCCGATGGCCGGTGCCTTGACGGTGAGTTCGGCCTTGCCGCCGGTCACCGGCGCGGTTCCGAGCGAGGTGTCACCCTTCTTGAATTCCACCGAGCCCGGGGCGCCTGAGGGTGTCACCGTCGCGGTGAGTTTGAGATCGCCGTTGACGGGGACGCCGTCGGGCGCGTCCAGGGCGACGGTCGTGGGCTGCTGCTGGAGCTGGGTCCAGGTATCACCCGCGACGCGGACCTTGGCAAGGAACCGAGCGACGAGCGGGTTGTTGACTCCGGCCCTGCACAGAAGAGCAAGCGTGTATGTGCCATCCAGTGACGGTGAGGTGACATAGGTTCTCAGCGCCGTCTCCAGGCTCACCGGGCCCGGGAGGATGGGCGACTTGAGGTTCACAGTGAAGGCGTCCGTGCCGTTCGGTATCTTCGCCGTGGCCTGGGCCACAGCTGGCCCGTCGCTGTCGTTCTGCGGATTGAGAACGTAGAGCCAGGGCTGGTTCCCGCTCTGTCCGCTCGCCGGGTCCGGGCAGCCCGTGCTCGATGTCGCGGACGTGGCCATTAGAGGGTCGGAGATCTTCCCCGTGGCCGGGCTGAGGGTGAACGAGCCGAGGTTGGTCCCCGCGGCGTTGGCACTGCCTGCGAAGGCGACGATCCCGGCCAGGGTGGCGCACAGCAGCGCGAAGCATGACAGCAGTGCCACGGGTGATCTGAGTTGTGCCAGACGATGGTTCATGTGGTGCTCCCCCCAAGGGGTTTCGGTTGCGGATGGATCCGGCTCAGTTCTCGCCCGTGAGGACGGTGCTGCCACAGCCGGGGATGGTGGTGAATGCGTACTCCGTGATCGTTGCCGTGGCTTGGCAGACCTTGGAGTTCTGCCTGACGAAGGTGGCGGCCATGACGGGGTCGGTCAGCCTGGCGGTCGAAACCGCGTTGTAGACGTTACGGCTGTAGGCGCCGCCGTCGATCGCGCCCAGAACGGTGTCACCGTGCACGTCGTCGATCAGACCCTTGACCTGGGAGACCCACTTCGCCACCGGGTACGGGGCGAGGTCCGAGCCCAAGGTGAGCGCCTCACCGTTGTGATCCTGCGTCTCGCGGACGCAGTCACCCAGGGCCGGGTTGCCGATCTGGCCGAGGAAGAAGCCACGGGTATCGGAACCGCTCTGGGAAATGAGCGGGGTGACGGGATGTTCCTGGCCGTCGGCACCGGTCAGCGTGGTCAGCGTGGTCTTGGTGCACGCGTAGACGGCACGCAGGTCGGCCGTGGAGACGTTCACGTCGGCCAGCGGGCCGTCCTCGCAGGCCGCGACCGTGACCCTGTGCGACGCGAACGAAATCCAGTTCAGGTCCGTACCGGCGGTCTGAGGGCCGCGCGAGGAGCTGACGAAGTCCAGACAGCGCGTGTCGTTGTCGATCGCGTTGTTCAGCGCGGCGATACCGGCCCACGAGCCGTTCGGACGGGCGATCTCGCAGCCGTCCGGGCGGGTCTTGATGGTCGTGGAGCCGGTCGCGTCGTACGACGCGATCAGCAGGCCGCCGTCGATCGAGTCGGCCAGGCCGTTGAGGACGTCCTCGGTCGTGTCGTCAGCGACGCCGACAAGCTCACGGTAGACGCAGGGGGCCGGGTCGGCCGAGGCGAAGGGGGCCATGACACTGAGACCCAGGGCGGCGGCACCGGCGGAAGCACGGGACTTGACGTTCACTTCTGCTCTCCTCACTACAGACGAATACGCCGCCGGACTGGGCACCCACCGGGTGCCCGGATGTTGCACGGGGTTACTGCGCGGTGGTCAGTTCTCACCCTTGAGGAAGACGTCGCCGCAGTCGGAGGCGGTGCCGAAGCTGAACCTCGTGATCGTGGCCGTGGCCTGGCAGACCTTGGAGCCCGAGCCGACGAAGGTGGCGGCGATGGTGGGGTCGGTCAGCTTGGCGGTCGAAACCACGTTGTAGACGGGGAAGGAGTACTGGCCGCCGTCGATCGTGCCCAGGACGGTGTCACCGTGCAGGTCCTCGATCAGACCGCGCGTCTGCGAGATCCACTTCGCCACCGAGTACGGGGCGATGTCGCCCACGGTGTCCAGCGCCTTGCCGTCGCTCGCCTGCGTCGTGCCGACGCACGAGCCCAGGGTCGGGTTGCCGATCATGTTCAGGAAGACGGTGCGGAGGCCCGAACCGGACGGCGGCAACTTGGGCTCAAGGGTGGTGTGGTTGAGCTGCGTCAGCGTGCACGCGTAGATGGACCTCAGCTGGGTCACGGTGAGGTCCAGACCGTCGGAGTCGTTCAGCAGGCTGTCCTGGCGGACCGCCATGGTCAGCTTGTCCGTCGCGAACGGGATCCAGGTCAGGTTCGGGCCCCAGTTCTGAGGGCCGCGCGAGGAGCGGGCGAAGTCCAGGCAGCCGGTCTTGCTGTCGATGTCGTTGTTCAGCGCGGTGATGCCGGCCGACGAATCGTTCGGACGGTCGATCTCACAGCCGGCCGCGCGGGTCTTGATCTTGGCCGAACCGTAGATGGTTGCGTCGTACGACGCGATCAGCGAGCCACCGTCGACGTCGTTGCCCAGGCCGCTGAGGACGTCCTCGGTCGTGTCGGAACCGACACCGGCGAGGACACGGTAGACACCGGGGGCCGGGTCGGCCGAGGCGACGGGGGCCATGACACTGAGACCCAGGGCGGCGGCACCGACAACGGCACCGGCGAAAGCACGGGACTTGACGTTCACTTCTGCTCTCCTCACTACAGACGAATACGCCGCCGGGCCGGGCACCCACTGGGTGCCCGGCCGTTGTGCGGGGTTACTGCGCGGTGATCAGTTCTCGCCCTTGATGGAGGTGTCGCCGCAAGGGATGGAGGGGGTGGCGCCGAAACCGAACTTCGTGATCGTGGCCGAGTCCTGGCAGACCTTGGAGCCCGAGCCGACGAAGGTGGCGGCGATGGTGGGGTCGCTCAGTTTGGCGGTCGGAACCACGTTGTAGACGTCACGGCTGTAGGCGCCGCCGTCGATCGCGCCCAGGACGGTGGCACCGTGCACGTCGTCGATCAGACCCTTGACCTGGGAGGTCCACTTCGCCACCGAGTACGGGGCGATGTCGGAGCCCTGGGTGAGCGCCTCACCGTTGTGCTCCTGCATCTCGTGGACGCAGGAACCCAGGGTCGGGTTGCCGATCTGGGTGAGGAAGAAGCTACGGGTACCGGAACCGCTCTGGGGGATCAGCGGGGTCACGGGGCGGGCGACACCGTTGACGGTCACCGTCGTCTTGGTGCACGCGTAGATGGCACGCAGGTCGGCCGTGGAGACGTTCAGGTTGGCCAGCGGGCCGTCCTCGCGGGTCGCGACCGTCAGCTTGTCCGACGCGAACGGGATCCAGGTCAGGTCCGTGCCGGCGGTGGCGACACCGCGCGAGGAGCGCGCGAAGTCCAGGCAGCCGGTCTTGCTGTCGATGTCGTTGTTCAGCGCGGTGATGCCGTTCGACGAGCCGTTCGGACGGTTGATCTCACAGCCGTTCAGGCGGGTCTTGATGGTCGGCGTGCCGGTCGCGTTGTACGACGCGATCGTCGCGCCACCGTTGACCGAATCGCCGAGGCCGTTGACGACGTCCTCGGTCGTGTCGGAGCCGACACCCGCGAGGACACGGTAGACGCCGGGGGCCGGGTCGGCCGAGGCGACGGGGGCCATGACGGTGAGACCCAGGGCGGCGGCACCGACGACGGCACCGGCGAAAGCACGGGACTTGACGTTCACTTCTGTTCTCCTCCGTGGAAACGGATTACGAGCATGGGACGGTCAAGCGGAATCCGGATTTTGCTGCTTTTACCGGCCCGTCGGCCGGCGGCTAAAAACTTTCCATGGATCCGCACCGGCGACCACCAATTCCATTCGCTCATCAGGTTACGAGACCATTTCCTAGGTGAATCCAAGGGAATCCACAGAACGGTGTACGGATTCCCCGGGACGGATTGCGTCCCGGGGAATCCGGATGCCGCCGAAAGGTCAGCCGCCACCGGCCGTCCGCCGGGCCGAGAGCCGGAGCATGACCGGGCCGGCGAGGGCCGCCACACCGCCCGCGATCAGAACGCCGAGCAGCACCCAGCGGATCAGTCCGAGCACCTCCGACGGCGTGAGTCCGCCGGAGGCGGCCACGTTCTGCTTGGCCGGATCGGTCTCGCTCGGCACGGGGGAGGGCGGGTTGCCGCCGGAGGCGCCGGCGCCGGCCGCGGTGCCCGCCGTCCCGGCTCCGGTGCCGCCGTCCGCGCCGCCGCCCGACACCCCGCCGCCGCCCGGTGAACCGTTGTCACCGGTGCCGCCGGCGTCACTGCCGCCGGAGGTGCCGCCGGAGGAGGACTCGCCGGAGTTCGACACGCCCTTCTCCAACCGGTCGGCCGCCTGCTTGGCCTGCTGGCGCAGGGCGGTGGTCAGCGGGACGTACCCGTAGGGCAGCCGGCCCCGCTCGGCGCCCTGGGTCTGGCCCTGGTCGGCCGCGTACCGGATCACCCGCGCGTAGTCCTGGCGCGCGTCCTTCGCCTGGTCCAGCGGGGCCGCCGCGTACACCAGGGCGGCCAGCGGATAGGCGCCGTCCTTCATCTCGGCGGGAGCGGGCTTCTTGACGCCGGCCACGTCCGAGTCGGGCATCTCGGCGACCGCCTTGAGCAGCGAGTCGTCGGTCGGTTGGACATAGTCCCCGTCGGCGTTCGGCAGAGCCGCGGTACCCAGCTGGTAGCGCACGGCGGACGGGTTGTCCACGACGCCCATCTGGCGCTGGTCCACCGGGGACGGCCGCCCGAGCTTCGTCAGGCTGGCGGTACTCGTGTTGGCCATGCACTCGTAGGCCGTGCCGATGTCACCCTGGCGGATCGCCACCGCCGCACTGTGCATGCTGTCCGCGTAGGGAACCACGTCAAGACCGCTGCGGTTCAGCGTCTGCGGGGCATTGGGGCCGCCGTTCTTGCAGGGGACGGCCGTGGCCGTGAGGTCCGCCTTCGGGAAGTAGTCCAGGGAGTCCGAGATCACCCCGTCCGCAAGGTACGCGGGGTTGACCTTCATGCCCCAGGGGTCCTTCTGCCCTTCGATGAACTTCCTCGCGTCCGGGTCCGCCAGAATGTAATTCCAGAGCATGCCGGCCGAGTCGGTGTTGTCATCGCTGACGACCAGTCCGATCGGCGATTGATAATCAGCTCCCACGAAATCGGGATTGAGCTTCTTGAATTCTGGATCCCCCCCGATGTACTCCGGATTTCCGGACAGGTAATCGGGCGTGCCTTCGATCCGTGGGAGCAGGCTACTGGCGTAGGACTGGGTGAGTACCTTGGCCAGCAGTCTCTGGTTGAGTTTCAGCTTTTTCAGCGGTACGTACTCGAAGGTCGACTTCTCGAACATCCAGACGAAGCCGATCGTCACGCCGGTGATCGCGGCAGGTGCGTGCACCACCTGGACCCCGCCCTCGGCCGACTCGACGGGATTCACCGTCATGGCGAGGCCCCCGGCGCCCGGTGTCGTGATGGCGGCACGCGCCTGCGGCTCACCTTGGGTGGCGTAGGTGAACCTGCTGTCTCCGGTCCTGCACAGTTGGCTCTGCCACGAGGTGACCGCGTCGGTCGCCAGTTCGGAGCCCATGATCGGGCGCTCCGACTGGTCCGCGGCGCAGTTCTGCTCGATCGGCTGGAAATCGAGGCGGAAGACGATCCGCTGGTCCCAGTTCGACTGGCTGAGCGCCGAGGTGACGGTCGCCTTGTTGGCCGCCGAGGAGCCGTCCGGCTCGTACTCGCCCCTGGGCACCACGACCAGCCAGCACGGCTCGATCTCGCCGCTCGCGTTCCTGCGCGCCCCGCACCCCAGGTACTCCGACTCGCCCGCGGACCTCAGCTCGAAGACCATCTCGCCCGATCCGTTGCCGTCGTTGGGTATCCACGAGACGGAATTGGTGTTTTCGGAGCTGAAGTAGGTGGTGTCGTACGCCCCCGAGGTCTCGGCCCCCGAGACCGGCCGGAAGGGCACGAAGGTGCCCGCACCGGCCGAGTCCTGCGGGAGACCGTCCGTCTCCGCGGGGTCGGTCGCGGGCGAGGCCAGTCGCAGGGAGCCCGGCGGCGTCCCCTTCTCCTGCCCGAACTCGCACTGCGTCCGGTCCGGCCCCTTCGCCGGATCGTCGCCCCAGCACTGCATGAACTGCATGAAGTTCAGCTTCTGCGCGTTCTTCGGCGCGGGCGCCCCGCCCGTCCACGACACCTTGACGCCCTGCCAGGTCAGGCCCTTCGTCTGGTGCACCGTGACCTTCAGCTTGGAGAAGTCGTCGTACTTCCCCTTCGTCCCGCCCTTGGTCACCGCCGAACTCCCGGTGGTGGCCGCCTGCGCCTGCTCCGCGCCCCTGGGCAGCGGCAGCACCGCGAGCAGCAGCGCGGACAGCAGGCAGATGACGCCCGCGTTCGCCCGCCGCCGCACCGGAGGTCTCCGTATCGTCAACCGTCCCATCACAGCTCTCCCTTGCGGCGCGAACGGGCTGCCAGCGCCCGCGCGGTGAGCGGTGGTCCCACGACCACCGCGACGAGCAGTACGGCCGACAGGGCCATCAGGGCGCCGCGCATCCCGAGGGTGTTGTCGGAGGCGAGGCTCACCGGGTTGGCGGCGACGGACGTGTCGCCGGTGCCGGTCCCGTCGCCGCTGACGACCTGGCCGGTGTCGGGGTCGACGACGCCACCGGAGGTACCGGCGGCAGCCGCGGCGCTCGCGGTGCTGTCGGGCTTCCCGTCACCGTTGGTGTCCGTACCGCCGGTGCTGCCGCCCGTGGCGGAGGAACCGCCGGAGGACGAGCCGCCGGACGACGAGCCGGAGCCGCCCGAGCCGCTACCGCCCTGCGCGCCCGGCTTCACCGGGGTGTCGGTGCCCGCGGCGCCCGCGGTACCGGTGGTGCACTGGGTGGACCCCTTCTTGTCGCAGCTCTTGGGGTAGGGAGCGTTCTTGATCAGGGTGTTGACGCCGCCCGAGAAGGTGGGGTTGCGGCAGTCGTTGATGTTGATGGAGGCGGTGGGCGCGCCCGGCACCTTGCGGAGCTGCTCGAAGCCCGCCTCGACGAGGTTCTTCGGCAGCGGTGAGTAGCCCAGCCGGTCCGCCTGCTGCTGGCCGTCGCAGAGGAAGTAACGGCCGAACGTGCCGAGGGAGTTGCCCTTGGCCTTGGTGAAGCCGGCCTCCTCCTTCGTCGGCAGGATCATGTAGCTGTAGCTGGACAGCGGGTAGGTACGGGGATCGCCGTAGGTGTAGACGTTGTCGAGTTTCTGCGTCAGGTAGTTGACGGAGCGCGAGTCCTGGTTGATCTCCGCCTTGGTCAGGGCGACCGCGACACTGGAGGCGGTCGGCTCGACGTAGTAGTCGGCCTTGTTGAGCACCTTGGCCACCGGGAAGTTGGCGTTCCTGGCGTAGGAGTACTCGACGTAGGTGATCGCGCCCTCGCCGGACGCCTGGCGGACGAAGCCGGCGACGTTGAGCGAGCTGGCCTTGGAGATCATCGCGGAGCCGCCGAGCAGCGGGTAGTTGGAGGTCATGCCGCAGTTGCCGCTACCGCGGCCGGTGCGGGAGCAGTAGTCGCCCCACAGGTCCGGGTACTCCTTGGACATCCACATGGTGAACTGGGCGCTGGTACCGGATCCGTCGGAGCGGACCACCGGTACGACCGGCGTGGGCGGCAGGTTCAGCCCCGGATTGTCCGCGGCGATCGCCCGGTCGTTCCAGCGGGTGATCCTGCCGGTGAAGATCTTGGTGATGACGTCGCCGGACAGCCGCAGGTTGGTGACCATCTTGCCGTTGATCTTGAGGTTGTACATGAACGCCGTACCACCGGCCACGATCGGCATGTAGGCGTAGCCACGCCTCGGCGGCACTTCCGTGACGCCCTGCTCCTTGAGGCCGTAGGGGATCTCGGAGACCGCGAAGTCGGTGGTGTTGTTCTTGAACTGCTCACGGCCCGGCGAGGAACCGTTGGCCGAGAAGTTGACCGTCAGGCCGTAGTTGGCCTTGACGTTGGTGATCCACTGCTGGAGGGCGTTGGAACTCCAGGTCGAACCGGAGCCGGTGATCTTGGCGTAGGTGGCCGCGCCGGCGGACGGCGTCTGGACGGCCAGCAGGACGCACAGCAATGACAGCACGGTGGCCGCCAGACGGAAACGAGTGGCGGGTTTCACGACGGACTCCCGGGTTCGGTACGGCGGACGGAGGGCGGGGTGGATGCGGGGGGCGCCGGGCGTTCGGCGAATCGACGCGCGTCACGCCGCGAGGCGAGTACGCGCCGGTGTTCCTGACGGCGGGACAGCCGGCCCGGTCCGCGGCCGCCGATGACGCGGGCCGCGACGAACAGCAGCAGCACCAACGCCAGCAGCAGGGCCGCCGTGCCGAAGCCGCGCGAGATCATCGTCGGCTCGGGCGACTTGACGAACTCGAAGGTGGCGAGCGGCAGGGAGACCATCGGGCCGTGCATCGGATCGAGGTTGAGTTCGTTCGTGAAGCCCGCGGTCAGCAGCACCGGGGAGGTCTCGCCGATGCCGCGCGCGGTACCGAGGATCACGGAGGTGGTCAGACCGGAACGACAGGTCGGCAGCACCACGTGCCAGACCGTGCGCCAGCGGCTCGTGCCCATCGCGTAGCTGGCCTCGCGCAGGGTGCCGGGCACCAGCCGGATGATGACGTCGGCGGCCCGGATGATGATCGGCAGCATCATCACCGAGAGGGCCAGGGCGGCGGCGAGTCCGGACTGGTCCAGGCCCAGACCCAGGATCGCGGTCGCGTAGATGAACAGACCGGCGACGATCGACGGCAGCGCGGTCATCGCCTCGACGATGGTGCGCACGAACCGGGCGAACGGACCGGGCACCTCGCTCAGGAACACCGCGCAGACCAGTCCGACCGGCACCGTGATGACCAGCGCGATCGTGATCATGATCAGGGTGCCGGCCGCCGCGTGCAGCGCCCCGCCCACGCCGAGCGGCTCCAGCGGGCCGGCCAGCTTCATGTCCTCGGTGAAGAAGTTCAGGTGCACGAGCGCGTTGCGGCCCTCGACGAGCGCGTAGAACACCACGAACGCGAGGATCGCCACGAGCAGCAGGCCCAGCGACCGCACGACCGCCGCCGCGATCCGGTCGACGATGGCGGGACCGTCCTCGTCGAAGGAGACCACCAGGGCGTAGATCAGGAGGAAGAAGCCGTACGCCATGACGACGAAGCCGACCGCGCCGTTGAACGGCAGCAGCCAGGCGAACAGCAGCCAGGTCAGCGACAGCGCGGCGCCGACGGCGCCGACCATCGCGTAGGTGTCGGTGGCACGCAACTGCGTCAGGACACGACGGCGCTCCCCGCCGGGTTCGGCGCTGCGGGCCGGGCCCGGCAGCGTGGTACGCGGGCGGCCGGTCGCCTGACGCGCACCGGGCGCTTCAGGGGCAACGGTCATGGTCGCTCATTCCTGTGTGGCGTAAGGGACTGCGGGCGCGCCGTGGGGGGTTGGCGGTGCGGGAGAAGGAGCCGCGGCATCAGGCGTCGCTCGCCGCGCCCGAACGGGAGCGGGCGACGATGGTCGAGGCCACGAAGTTGACGATCAGCGTCATGACGAACAGCGTGAAACCGGCCGCCATTAGGGCGGACATGCTGAACTCGCTCGCCTCGCCGTAGCGCAGGGCGATCAGCGAGGAGACCGAGCTGGTGCCGGCCTGGAGGACGTGCCACTGGATGTCGAAGGTCAGCGAGATGATCATGTAGACGGCGATCGTCTCGCCGAGCGCGCGGCCGAGCCCGAGCATCGTGCCGCCGATCATTCCGCCGCGCCCGAAGGGCAGCACCACGCTGCGGATCATCCCCCAGCGGGTCGCGCCGAGCGCGTAGGCGCCCTCGCGTTCACCGGCGGGCGCCTGGGAGAAGACCTCCCGCATGATCGAGCAGACGATCGGGGCGATCATCATGCCGACGACCAGTCCCGCGATGAAGGTCGAGGAGGTGTAGACGCTCGGGGATGCCAGCGGGTCGTCCGGCTCGGCCCCGTTCACGCGGAAGACGGGGATCCAGCCGAAGTACGCGGAGATCCAGCGGGCGGTGGGCAGGACCTTGTCCTGGAGGAAGAACGCGCCCCACAGGCCGTAGACCACCGACGGCACCGCGGCCATCAGGTCGACAACGCTGATCAGCGTCTGGCGCAGCCGCGGCGGGGCGTACTCGGAGATGTACAGCGCCGCGCCGGTGGCCAGCGGCACGGCCACCAGCACGGCGACGACGGCGATCAGCACGGTGCCGACGAGCACGGCCGCGATGCCGAACCGCCCGGCGTCCGGCGCCCATTGGGCGGTGGTCAGGAACGACAGGCCGGCCCTGTCCAGCGCCAGCCAGGCCCGGTAGAGCAGGAAGCCGCCCACGAGCAGCATGACGGCCAGCACGAAGCCACCGCCGGAGCGCAGCACCCAGCGGAAGATCCGGTCGGGCAGGCCGGGGTCGGCGTACAGGCGTCTCGGTACGTCATCGGCCCCCGCGGACGCGGGCAGGGGCTGTCTCTTCAACATGGGCACGCCCCCGACGCTGCGGTCGGCCCATTGACATGCGCATCCCGAGAGGTTAACTACAGCCCCCTTAAGGGGAACATCCGTCACCCTCCGCCGCGCCCCTCCCACCCTCAACCGGCGCCCGAGCAGGGCCGGTCGGGATCCGGGTGCCGCACGGCCACCGTCCGGCACCCGGACTCCGCCCGCGCCCACCGCCCCGTGCCCACGCCCCGCACGGACCGCCCGCGCGAGCGGTACGGCGTTCCGGCCGGGCAGGTCCAGGCCGGACGGCGGTACCGGACGGCGGTACCGGACGGCGGTACCGGGCCGCGCCAGTGCGTCGGCCCCGCCAGGGGCCCGTAGCGGGGCCTGCCGGTACACAGGTACGCAGGTACGCCGGTACGCCGGTACGCCGGTACGCCGGTACGCCGGTACACAGGAATGCCGCGGACACCGGTCCGTCGACGGGCCCGCTCGTCCGGGCGCCGCGACGCCCCGGAGATCCGTCAGAAGGGCCCTAATCGCCCCACAGGTCCGGCCCCGCCACGGCCAGTTCCACCAGCAGGCCGCGGAAGCGGTCGTAGGAGGCACGGCACGTGGCGTGCCGTTCGTAGGTACGCGCCGAACCGGCGAGATGCCGGCCCGACTGGTCCCACACGGCCCACACCCAGCCGCCGCCGTCGGAGCTGTGCTGCACACCACCGCCCATGTCGGCGTGGCACGTGCACAGCCGGTGTAACGCGGCGCGACATCGGGCGTGGGTGTCGTGCCAGGTGAGCGACACCGCCACCGACCGCCCGTTGGGCGCCACCAGACGCCAGCCGAATCTGCCCTGTCCGTCGATGTCGACCTGACATCTCATTCCCGCCGCGGTGACGGCGGGTCTCGCCGTCTCTCCGGACCGCTCCATGTCCCCACCCCCGCCGCCCAATAGAAGAGTAAAACCCGCAGGTACGGCGTTATGGGCGACAGATGCAATCTACTGAGACAGGAGTACGGGCGCGCGGACAAAACTGACGGCCGCGGCCACGCTTCATCCGGATGTATCCCCTTGGCAACCCCTAGGAAAGACACGGGGAAAGCGCTCACCGAGGCGTCGGGACAACGTTGCCGCGGCGGACGGCCGACGGGCCCGGCCGCCCATGGGCGACCGCCCCGGCTCAGCCCACGGCGAGCAGGATCGCCAGCAGGACCGCCCCGGCCACCGCCGGCCCCGCGACCTCGTACGCCCAGCGCACCGTGACCTCGCCCTGGGCGGCCTGCTCCGGCCGGCGGCGCTCCAGCGTCTCGCGCAGGTAGTCCATGATCTGGTCGGTCTCCGCCCGCGCCGGACCGGACGGCTCGGCGCCGTCCGGCCGGCCGCCGCCGAAGCCGAAGGCGGCGCCGCGGCCCGCACCGGCCACCGTGCCCGTCCGGCCGCGGCCGGAGGTGCCGGACTCGCCCGCCCCGCCGGACCGGCCGCCGGGACGCGCCGCCGTCTCGGCCCGCGCCTGCCGCCGGACGGCCTTCTTACGGGCCCGCAGCGAGACGGGGATGGCCCACAGCTGGTACTTGGCGCCGGACTCGGCGACGACCTCGTTCGAGTAGCCGGAGCGCAGGCCGGCGATCTCGCCCCAGGGCAGGGTGATCACCCGGAACGGGTTGCGCACCCGCAGCCGGTCCTCACCCGCGAACACGGCCGGGCGCAGGGTGAAGGCGGCCACCAGCGGCACGAGGAGGATCATCGCGGCGAGGGCCAGCCACGGGGCCCGGCCGTGCCCGGTGAACAGCGCGTCGAAGCCGAGCCACAGGATGAGGGCGAGCAGCAGCACCCCGCCGGTGAGCGCGGCGGGCGACCGGTACACCCGGTCCTTGGCGGTGGGCACCGGGGGCTGTGGCGCGGAAGACGGGTGGTCCGGGGTCGTCATGGTCCCGATTCTGCACGACGCCGCCCGCGGCCCTCCCCGCGGCATCGGTTCGGCCCCGGGGCCGCGGACCGGACGGGGGAGGTCCGCGGGGCGAAACGGGACCGTAGGCCCACGGAACGGCCGCCCCGGGCCCACCCCGGCGGCAGCCGGCCCCCCGCATCCGCCCCCGCTACGGGGCTGTACAGCCGCTACGCGCGTAGATATGCTCGTCTGGTGACCATGCCCACCACTGATCCCGCACCCGCGGCCCACGCTCTCGCCGACGTCACCGCGTCCGACAGCACACTGCGCCGCTTCCTGCACGGGCTGCCCGGCGTCGACGCGGTCGGCCTGGAGGCGCGCGCCGCCTCGCTCGGCACCCGTTCCATCAAGACCACCGCGAAAGCGTACGCCCTCGACCTCGCCATCTCGATGGTCGACCTGACGACGCTGGAAGGCGCGGACACCCCGGGCAAGGTCCGGGCGCTCGGCGCCAAGGCGGTCCACCCGGACCCGACGGACCGTACGGCACCGACGACCGCGGCCGTCTGCGTCTACCCCGACATGGCCGCCGTCGCCAAGGAGGCCGTCGCGGGCTCCGGCGTCAAGGTCGCCTCGGTCGCCACCGCCTTCCCGGCCGGCCGTGCCGCGCTGGAGGTCAAGCTGGCCGACGTGCGCGAGGCCGTCGCCGCGGGCGTCGACGAGATCGACATGGTCATCGACCGCGGCGCGTTCCTCGCCGGCCGGTATCTGAAGGTGTACGACGAGATCGTCGCCGTGAAGGAGTCCTGCGGCGGGCACGCCCGCCTGAAGGTCATCTTCGAGACGGGCGAGCTGGCCACGTACGACAACATCCGGCGCGCCTCCTGGCTCGGCATGCTGGCGGGCGCCGACTTCATCAAGACCTCCACGGGCAAGGTCGCCGTCAACGCCACGCCCGCGAACACCCTGCTGATGCTCCAGGCGGTGCGCGACTTCCGCGCCCAGACCGGCGTGCAGGTCGGCGTGAAGCCCGCCGGCGGCATCCGCACCAGCAAGGACGCGATCAAGTTCCTCGTCCTGGTCAACGAGACGGCCGGCCCGGACTGGCTGGACAACCACTGGTTCCGCTTCGGCGCCTCCTCGCTCCTGAACGACCTGCTGATGCAGCGTCAGAAGCTGGCCACCGGCCGCTACTCCGGCCCCGACTACGTAACGGTGGACTGACTCATGGCATTCGAGTACGCACCCGCGCCCGAGTCGCGCGCGATCGTCGACATCGCCCCGTCGTACGGCCTCTTCATCGACGGGGAGTTCGTCGACGGCTCGGGCGGGGACCTGGTCAAGACGGTCTCCCCGGCCACCGAGGAAGTGCTCTCCGAGTACACGCAGGCCACCGCTCAGGACGTCGACCGCGCGGTCGGCGCCGCCCGGAAGGCGTTCGAGACGTGGTCGGCGCTGCCCGGTGCCGAGCGCGCCAAGTACCTCTTCCGCATCGCCCGGATCATCCAGGAGCGCAGCCGCGAACTCGCCGTCCTGGAGACGCTGGACAACGGCAAGCCCATCAGGGAGACGAGGGACGCCGACCTGCCGCTGGTGGCCGCGCACTTCTTCTACTACGCGGGCTGGGCGGACAAGCTGCACCACGCCGGTTTCGGCCCGTCGCCGCGGCCGCTGGGCGTGGCCGGCCAGGTCATCCCCTGGAACTTCCCGCTGCTGATGCTGGCGTGGAAGATCGCCCCGGCGCTCGCGACCGGTAACACGGTGGTCCTCAAGCCCGCCGAGACGACGCCGCTGTCCGCCCTCTTCTTCGCGGACATCTGCCGCCAGGCGGGCCTGCCCAGGGGGGTCGTGAACATCGTGACCGGTGACGGCAGGACCGGCGCCGCCCTCGTCGCGCACCCCGGCGTCGACAAGGTCGCCTTCACCGGTTCCACGGCCGTCGGCAAGGCGATCGCCCGCACGGTCGCGGGCACCCGCAAGAAGCTCACCCTCGAACTCGGCGGCAAGGGCGCCAACATCGTCTTCGACGACGCCCCGATCGACCAGGCGGTCGAGGGCATCGTGACCGGCATCTTCTTCAACCAGGGCCAGGTCTGCTGCGCAGGCTCGCGGCTGCTGGTCCAGGAGTCGATCCACGACGAGCTGCTGGACTCCCTCAAGCGCAGGCTCGCCACCCTGCGCCTCGGCGACCCCCTGGACAAGAACACCGACATCGGCGCGATCAACTCCGCCGAGCAGCTGGCCCGGATCACCGCGCTCGCCGAGCAGGGCGAGGCGGAGGGCGCCGAACGCTGGTCCCCGGCCTGCGACCTCCCGTCCGCCGGCTACTGGTTCGCCCCGACGCTGTTCACGAACGTCACCCAGGCGCACACCGTCGCCCGCGACGAGATCTTCGGGCCGGTGCTGTCGGTGCTCACCTTCCGCACCCCGGAGGAGGCCGTCGCCAAGGCCAACAACACGCCGTACGGCCTGTCGGCGGGCATCTGGACGGAGAAGGGCTCCCGCATCCTGGCGGTGGCGAACCGGCTGCGGGCCGGGGTGATCTGGTCCAACACGTTCAACAAGTTCGATCCGACCTCGCCGTTCGGCGGCTACAAGGAGTCGGGCTTCGGCCGCGAGGGCGGTCGCCACGGCCTGGAGGCGTACCTCGATGTCTGACCACATGGCCATGAGCGGCTCCGCCGCGCGGCTTCCCGACACCCGTCCCGACAACCGTCCCGACAACCGTCCCAGCAACCGTCTCAGCGTCTTCAAGACCTACAAGCTGTACGTGGGCGGCAAGTTCCCGCGTTCCGAGAGCGGCCGGGTGTACGAGGTGACAGCAGGAGCATCAGCCGCGGACGCGGCGGGGAAGGGCGAGTGGCTGGCGAACGCGCCCCTGGCCTCCCGCAAGGACGCCCGGGACGCGGTGGTGGCCGCGCGCAAGGCGTTCGGCGGGTGGTCCGGCGCGACCGCGTACAACCGGGGCCAGGTCCTCTACCGCGTCGCGGAGATGCTGGAGGGCCGCCGCGAGCAGTTCGTGCGCGAGGTCGCCGACGCCGAGGGCCTGTCGCCGGCGCGGGCCGCCGCGCAGGTGGACGCGGCGATCGACCGCTGGGTCTGGTACGCGGGCTGGACCGACAAGATCGCCCAGGTGGTGGGCGGCGGGAACCCGGTCGCGGGCCCCTTCTTCAACCTCTCCTCGCCGGAGCCGACGGGCGTGGTCGCCGTGCTCGCCCCGCAGGAGTCGTCCTTCCTCGGCCTGGTGTCGGTGCTCGCCCCGGTGATCGCGACCGGCAACACCGCGGTGGTCGTGGCGAGCGAGCGGTCCCCCCTCCCGGCGCTCTCCCTCGCCGAGGTGCTGGCCACGTCGGACGTGCCCGGCGGCGTCGTCAACGTGCTCTCCGGCCGTACGGCGGAGATCGCGGCGCCGCTGGCCGCGCACCAGGACGTCAACGCGATCGACCTGGCCGGCGCGGACGCCGACCTGGCGAAGGAGCTGGAGATCGCGGCGGCGGACAACCTGAAGCGCGTCCTGCGTCCACAGCCTGTGGACGACTGGTCGGCGACCCCGGGCACCGACCGCCTGACGGCGTTCCTGGAGACGA
Source organism: Streptomyces sp. NPDC056161 (assembly GCF_042268025.1). Lineage (NCBI taxonomy): Bacteria > Bacillati > Actinomycetota > Actinomycetes > Kitasatosporales > Streptomycetaceae > Streptomyces > Streptomyces sp. NPDC056161. The sequence goes on along the minus strand of NZ_JBHJUV010000004.1, from coordinate 177,081 downwards.
AGACGGTCTGGCATCCGACGGGTTCGCTGGGCGCGTCGGGCTCGGCGTACTGAGCGCCGCCCGCACCCCATGACCGAGAGCCGCGACTCCCCTCCGTCCGGGGGAGGCGCGGCTCTCCTCCGTTCGGGGGAGGCGCGGCGCTCCTCCGTTCGGCCGCCCCGGCCCGCCGCCCCGGCCCGCCGCCCCGGCCGGACACCGAGACGACGCCGACGGAGACAGCGACACCGACGACACGATTACCACATGCCACACACAACTCCCCCATATCCGCGTATCGTTGCCCGGGTTTGCATCGCAAGGTGCATGCCATCGGTCAACACTTGGGGGGTCAGGTGTTCCATCACCTGCGCACGAACGGCCGTACCCGGCGCACTCACCGTACGGCCACCGCCACCGCCACCGCCGTCGCCGCCGTCCTCGCCGCCACGCTCACCACCGTCCTGCCGGTGACGGCGCACGCGGCCGACGCGGCCGAGGTGCTGATACCCGCGCCCGACGCCTACGGCGACGGTCCCGAGACGGTACTGGCGACCGGCAGCCAGGGCGTCCTGCACCGCGAGGGCGGCAGCTACCTCTGGACGACGACGTACAACCGCACCACCAAGTCCGTCCCCGCCCTCGACGGCGTACCGCAGGACGCCATCGTGCCCACCCACGACGAGTACAACCGCGTCGACTACCTGGCGCCGCGCGCGGACGGCGGCACGGACCTCGTGCGGATCGGCATCGAGGACCCCGCCTTCACCAGCACCATCAGCCTGCCCGCCGGCTACCTGAACCCGCGCGTCGCGAACGGCTGGGTACTGGCCACCGTCGATCAGGGCGACGGCACGTACCAGTTGCGCGTGGCACGCGGCGGGAGCCCGGCGAGCGACCCCGTCGTCAAGCTGCCCGCCGGGGCCACCACCGGCGCCGAGCCCGAACTGCTCGGCGCCTACTACAACCAGCTCGTCATCGGCTACCGCACCGCCGACGGCACCCCGGGCTACGGCATCCTCACCGCGTACAACGGCGCGGTCACCCCGCTGCCCGTGACCGGCGAGGCGAGCAGTTTCCGCATCACGCAGACCACGGTCAGCTGGTTCTCCCGCGGCGACCAGCCGGGCGTGCGGGTCATGCCGCTGGGCAGCACGGCCGCCCCGCGCGTCGTACCGCTCGCCACCCGGACCCCGGACAGCCGGGTCACCACCTTCGTGGTGGGCGACAACGTGCTCTGGTACGAGGGCGACGGCGGCCCGCTGCACCTGACGCCGTTCGCCGGGGCGGACACCGAGCGGACGCTGCTGAGCGACGTCCAGCAGGTGTTCCTGCGCAGTGAGGGCAAGGGTTCGCTGGTCGCGCTCGGCAGGGACGCCGACGGCAGCCGCGCCGTGCACCTGTTCAGCGTGGACGGCCTCGGACTCGTCGCCGGCCTGCCGCTGCGCCAGGTGGCGGACGTCAAGACGGCGGACGGCACGACCGAGGCGCTGAGCCTCGACCGGGGGATGCTGCGGTACGTCAACTCCCTTGCCGGAACGAGGATGTTGAACGGCAAGGACATCGGCACCGCACCGGATCCGGCGGACGGCCCGGCGCTCGCGGCCTTCCCGGGCCTGGCGGCCGGCCGCTTCGCCGACGGCCCCGACGAGGGGCCGGCCCGGCTGGTCACCGACCCCGGCACGGGCACCGACGCGCTGGTGACCGGCGACGACCCGGACCACCCGGCGGACAGCTTCCCGCTGCCGGGCCAGTACGGCCGGATCCTGGACGCGGCACCGGAGTTCGTGCTCTACGAGGCGGACGGGGAGCAGTACGTCGTGGACACCGCCCGTGACCTGATCGTCCGCGAGCAGCCGGCGCAGGCCGCCGTGCTGGACCAGAAGCGGCTGCTCAAGCCGGCGCTGAACCAGCCCGGCACGGTGAAAGTCATCAACGTACGCTCCGGCAGCCTCCTCGACACCGTCGACCTCGGCAGCGCCTGCGTCCCGGACGAACTGCAACTCGGCGGCACCCTGCTGTACTGGAGCTGCGCCGCGCAGCACACGGCGGGCGTACGCGATCTGGCGACCGGGCAGACCTTCCCCGCCCCGGCGTCCGGCGTCCTGCTGGGCGACCGTTTCCTGGCGCATCGCGAGGCGTCCGGCGAACTGCGCCTCACCGGCCTGGGCACGGACGGCGCCACCGCCGACCTGGGCACCGTCACGGGCCTGAAGCAGCCCGCGGACGGCGACGGGCGCGGCACCACCTGGGCCGTCGACCCGGGCGCGGGCAAACTCGCCTGGGTCGACGCGGACGACACCGTCCACGTCACCGCGCCGCAGCACGACGTCTCCGCGCTGCGCGTCGCCCGCACCGCCGCGCCCGGCACCACGACCGGCGCGTGGTCCGCCACCTGGTGGCTCTCCAAGCCCGCGGCCTCCTGGCAGGTGACGCTCACCCGCCGCGCGACCGGCGAGGCCGTCCGCACCTGGACGGGCGAGGGCACCCGCAGCGCGGTACGGGTCACCTGGGACGGCACGGACGGGTCCGGCGCCCCGGCGGCGGCCGGCGGCTACACCTGGCGGCTGACCGCCGCCCCGGCGGACGGCACGGGCCCGGACGTGACGGCCTCGGGCGTCGTGACGGTCACCGGCTGAGCACAGCGGCACCGGGCGGCCGGTCCCTTCCCCGGCGTGCGCAGGACGGGACCGGCGCCCGGTACACCGCCGGACGGACCTCAGCGCTGCGCGCCCTCGACCAGCCCCGCCGCCTGCCCCACCACCGGCATCTCACCGACCGACTGCGCCTGTGCCACCGGTCGGGTCAGGGCCTGGCTGGTCAGCGGCTTGAAGTCGGCGAGCTGGGTGCCGACGCCGTTGTCGAGGGGATCGACGCCGGTGCCCGCGAGGGGGTTGGGCTTGAGCGCGGTGACCGGTCCGGTGACATGGGGGACCGAGCCGGTGACGCCCGCCAGGCCCGCCTGCGCATCGAGGCGGCCGAGCGAGGCGGGCCGGTGCGGCAGGTCCACGGCCGGATCGGTGGCCGCGGCCGCCGTCGCCGCACCCGCGCCCAGGGCTGCCGAGGCGGTCGCGAGGGCGATCAGGGCGCGCTGCGCCGCGGGGTGCTGGGAGGAGGTGCGTCCGGCCATCACTGATGCCACCTTATGAGTGCAAAGAGTAACAATTTCGACACATAGGGTAGTTGAGGTGTGCCGCGTGCTCCAAAGCCGACCCGCGGGGTCGGCAAGAGCCGGGTCTTACGTCAAACTGGTGTTCCGTGAGCATTCATCCCCCGCCTCCCGCCCGCGTCGTCCTGCTGTGCGGCCCCTCGGGCTCGGGCAAGTCCCTCGTCGCCGCCCGCTCCGGACTGCCCGTGCTGCGCCTCGACGACTTCTACAAGGAGGGCGACGACCCGACGCTGCCCCTGGTGGCGGGGAGTTCGGACATCGACTGGGACCATCCGCTGTCCTGGGACGCGGACGTCGCCGTCGAGGCCGTCGCCCGGCTGTGCGCCACGGGGTCGACGACCGTCCCGGTGTACGACATCGCGCGCAGCGCCCGCACCGGCGAGACCGCGCTGCACATCGGGCGCACCCCGCTGTTCGTGGCGGAGGGTGTCTTCGCGGCCGAGATCGTCTCACGCTGCCGTGAACTCGGTCTGCTCGCCGACGCGCTGTGCCTGAGCCGCGGTCCGCTCACCACGTTCCGCCGCCGCTTCCTGCGGGACCTGAAGGAGGGCCGCAAGTCGGTGCCCTTCCTGCTGCGGCGCGGCGTCCGGCTGATGCGCGCCGAGCGGTCGATCGTCGCCCGCCAGGTGTCGCTCGGCGCCCACGCCTGCGACCGGGACGAGGCGCTGGGCCGGCTGGCGGTCGCGGCGACGTCCCGGCGGCCCCGGCCCGCGGCGGGAGCACACCCGCGGACGCAGCCGGAGAACCAGACGCAGACACCGGCGTAGCCGCGGCGGCCCGGCATCCGGCGCGGCCACCGCGCCCACGGGAAGCGGAACCGAGCGGGCATGAGGCCGGGCGGAACCGGACGGACATACGGGCGGGCGGAACCGGACGGACCTGTGGCCGGGCCGAACGAGACGGACCTGCGGGCGGGACTGAACGGGCACACGGGAAAGCGGGACTGGACAGACCCCCCGGCCCTCCAGTCCCGCTCATCCCCCGTGATCTCCCCCGTGATCCCCGTGGTCTCCCCCGTGCACCCCCTCGGGACCCCCGTGTCCCCCAGCCTTCAGGCGACCAGTTCGCCGAAGGCGCTCTCCTCGTCACGGCCGAAGCTGAGGACCTCGTCCTCACGCAGCCGGCGCAGCGACCGCCAGATGCTGGACTTGACCGTGCCGACACTGATGCCGAGTATGTCCGCGATCTCCGGATCCGTACGGCCCTCGTAATAGCGCAGGACCAGCATGGTGCGCTGGAGTTCGGGCAGCCGGGCCAGCGCCTGCCACAGGACCGCGCGCAGTTCGGTGCCGCGCATCGCGTCCGTGTCGGTGGGCGTCTCCGGCAGTTCCTCGGTCGGGTACTCGTTGAGCTTGCGGCGCCGCCAGGCGCTGATGTGCAGATTGGTCATGGTGCGCCGGAGGTATCCGCCGACCGCCGCCTTGTCGCTGATCCGGTCCCACGCCCGGTACGTCGAGAACAGCGCGCTCTGCAACAGGTCCTCGGCCTCGAACCGGTCGCCGGTCAGGTGGTAGGCGGTGGCGTACAGGGAGGCGCGGCGCTCCTCGACGTAGGCGGTGAACTCCGCCTCGCTGGAGGAACGGCGCTCCCCCGAGTCCTCCCTGTACGCGGCTCCCCCGTGAGCCCCCGTGGTGCCCGCCCCCGTACGTGCGTCGACCACCGTCATGTACGCGGTGTGCTGACGCCCGGCGCCGCGTGCGCAGCCCCGCCCTCCCCCGAGCGGAGCGGAGCCCGCACCGGCACCGGATTTCTCCGAACCCCGGTTCACGTCGTGCAGACGCGTGACCACTGCGGTGGTGCTCATACCGTGCAGCGTGTTCATCTCGCGCCCCCTGTCGTGGACTTCGGTGTTCGGTTCTTCCTTGCCTGTGCCGAGAAGCCTGCCGGGGCGACTTCATGGCCGTGTCCCCCGACTGTCACAGACGTGTCACAGGGGCCCGGCACACTGGACTCACAGAGAGTGCATGGGCTGTGGCGGTATCGGGGTTTCCGGCAGCCGCCGGACCCGCAGGTCGTACGACACCCCCTCCATGGGCCAGAATGAGCCTCGTGCCTTCCCTGTTGCTGATCGAGGACGACGACGCCATCCGAACGGCCCTGGAGCTCTCACTGACGCGCCAGGGACATCGGGTGGCCACCGCTGCCACCGGCGAGGACGGTCTGAAACTGCTGCGTGAGCAGCGGCCGGATCTGATCGTGCTGGACGTGATGCTGCCCGGCATCGACGGCTTCGAGGTGTGCCGGCGGATCCGGCGCACGGACCAGTTGCCGATCATCCTGCTGACCGCGCGCAACGACGACATCGACGTGGTGGTCGGGCTGGAGTCCGGCGCCGACGACTACGTCGTCAAGCCCGTCCAGGGCCGGGTGCTCGACGCCCGGATCCGGGCCGTGCTGCGCCGCGGGGAGCGGGAGTCCAGCGACTCGGCGACGTTCGGGAGCCTCGTCATCGACCGTTCGGCGATGACCGTGACCAAGAACGGCGAGGACCTCCAGCTCACCCCGACCGAGCTGCGGCTGCTGCTGGAGCTGAGCCGGCGGCCCGGCCAGGCGCTGTCCCGGCAGCAGTTGCTGCGGCTGGTGTGGGAGCACGACTACCTCGGTGACTCGCGGCTGGTCGACGCGTGCGTCCAGCGGCTGCGCGCCAAGGTCGAGGACGTGCCGTCGTCCCCGACGCTGATCCGCACCGTCCGTGGTGTCGGCTACCGCCTGGACGTTCCTCAGTGACGAACGCGCAACAAGGGCTCCGCGGCTGGGCCGACGGTCGCAGGGGAGCCTTGTCACGGCTGCGTTTCACCAGTCTGCGGCTACGGCTGGTGGTGGTCTTCGCACTGGTCGCGCTGACGGCCGCGGTGTCCGCGTCCGGCATCGCCTACTGGCTCAACCGGGAGGCCGTGCTCACCCGGACCCAGGACTCGGCGCTGCGCGACTTCCGGCAGGAGATGCAGAACCGCGCGAGCGTGCTGCCCGTGCAGCCCACCCAGGACGAACTCCAGCACACCGCGAGCCAGATGGCGGGCAGCAGCGAGCGCTTCAGCGTGCTGCTGGTCGGCCAGGACACCACCGGCCGGACGGTGTACGGCAACTCCGGCGGGCTGAACGGGTTCTCGCTGGAGGACGTGCCCAAGTCGCTGCGCACGACCGTGGGCAAGCAGCAGCCGCTCGGCGACGGCAACAAGTCCCCGTACCACCTGTACTGGCAGCGCGTCGACGCGCACGGCACGCCGTACCTGGTGGCCGGCACGAAGGTGATCGGCGGCGGTCCGACCGGCTACATGCTCAAGTCCCTGGAGCCGGAGGCGAAGGACCTCAACTCCCTCGCCTGGTCGCTCGGCATCGCCACGGGCCTCGCGCTGATCGGCGCGGCGCTGCTCGCGCAGGCCGCCGCGACGACCGTGCTGAAGCCGGTGCACCGGCTGGGCGTGGCCGCCCGGCGGCTCGGCGAGGGCCGGCTGGACACCCGGCTGCGGGTGTCCGGCACGGACGAACTGGCCGATCTCTCCCGGACGTTCAACAACGCGGCCGAGGCGCTGGAGAAACGGGTCGCCGACATGGCCGCCCGGGACGAGGCGTCCCGGCGCTTCGTCGCCGACATGAGCCATGAGCTGCGTACGCCGCTGACCGCCATCACCGCCGTGACGGAGGTGCTGGAGGAGGAGCTGGAGTCGGAGTCCGGGAGCGTGGATCCGATGATCGAGCCCGCGGTGCGGCTGGTGGTGAGCGAGACGCGGCGGCTGAACAACCTGGTCGAGAACCTGATGGAGGTCACCCGGTTCGACGCGGGCACGGCCCGGCTGGTCCTGGACGACGTGGACCTCGCCGACCAGATCACGGCCTGCATCGACGCCCGTGCCTGGCTGGACGCGGTGGACCTGGACGCCGAGCGCGGCATCCACGCGCGGCTCGACCCGCGCCGCCTCGACGTCATCCTCGCCAACCTGATCGGCAACGCGCTCAAGCACGGCGGCTCGCCGGTGCGGGTCTCGGTGCGGGTCGCCGACCACCCGAACGACGGGACGGACGCGGCGGACGGGACGGACGGGGCCGACGGGGGCTCGCAGATCGTCATCGCCGTCCGCGACCACGGGCCCGGCATCCCCGAGGACGTGCTCCCGCACGTCTTCGACCGCTTCTACAAGGCCAGCGCGTCCCGTCCGCGCTCCGACGGCAGCGGGCTCGGCCTGTCCATCGCCATGGAGAACGCGCACATCCACGGCGGCGAGATCACCGCCGCCAACTCGCCTCAGGGCGGTGCGGTGTTCACGCTGCGGCTGCCCCGGGACGCCTCCGAGCTGACGCGGCGGACCGAGGAGCCGGCCGCCGACGGCGACGGCCGGGGCGGCGACGAGGGGGAGGCGTGACACGGGTTCGGCGGCTGCTGGCCGTCCCCGTGCTCGCCGTGCTGCTGACCGGCTGCGGGATCCGGGCCACGCAGGTGCCGACGGACTTCGGCGGGGCGCCCTCCCGGGTGCCGTGTTCGCTGTCGGAGCCGGACCCGTCGGCGCAGACCACGCGGGGCGTGCCCGTGCAGGTGTTCCTGCTGTGCGGTTCGTCGCTGGTGACCGTGGACCGGTCGGTGACCGTCCCGGACGGCACGGCGGACAGCCGGCGCCGGGTGCTGGTGGCGCAGGCCCTGCTGGACCAGCTCGCCCGGACACCGTCCGAGGGCGAGCGGAACACGGGCTACACGACGTACGTGCGGGGCGGCATGACCGTGAGCGGGCCGCGGGCCAAGGACCCCGAGGACACGCTGCGGCTGAGCACGGCACCTGAGCAGCTGACCTCGTACGCGCTCGCCCAGATCGTCTGCACCTTCTCCGACTCCACGGCCGCCGAGGGCGACGGCTCGGTGATCCTGGGCGGGCCGGACGGCGAGCCGCTGCGCCGCTACGAGTGCAGCGACGACGTCCGCTCCCGCCCCGGCACCACCCGGCCGCCGTCCAGCGAGGTGACGGCCGGCTGAGCCGCGCGGGAGCGGCGGCGGACCCGGCCCGCGCGGATACGGAGCGGCCGGGCCACGGGACGGCGGCCGGTCCGCCCGCGGGCAGGGCCGACGGGATGTGTCGCACGCCTCACGCGGTACGGGGCCGACGCGGAACCGATCGCGCACGGGGGCGCGTCTAGGGGGGCGTGCAGCGTCAAGGCTCGATCGGCGGCAGCGCCGCGATCCGTATCCGGGTGACAGGGAGTGTCCTCCTCGTCGCGCATCTCGCGCTCGTCGCCTGGCTGATGCTGCGCCCGCTGCACGTGCCCTGGGTGCTGCCCGCCAATCTGCACCCGCTCGCCGGCATCCGGGCCGACCTGGCGCTGGGCTGGCCCCAGGCGGCCCGGCGGATCGGTGAGGGACTCGCGCTGCTCGCCCCGCTGGGCGTGCTGCTGCCGATGGCCCACGGCCGGCTCGCCGTCTCCCCGCTCGCCTCCCTGCTGCGTACGGCGGCGGCGGGCGCCCTGCTCTCGCTGGGCATCGCCCTGTTGCAGACCGGTGTGCCGGGCCGGGTGGTGGACGTGGACTCGCTGCTGCTGAACACGGTGGGCGTGGCGGTGGCGCACCTCGCCGTGGTACCGGCGGGCCGCCACCGGCTCCGCCGCAGGGGCGAGCGGGCCGGGCGTGCGCCCCTCCCCCCGGAGGAGGCGACTCAGGGGCGCACCCCGACGATTCCCAGGGTCGGCATCGCTCCGTAGAGCGACGCCCCGCGGGCCGCGGCTCCGTAACGTTGCAGGCAGATGGGGCAGCGAGGCCCACATCAGCAACGTTCGGTCAAGAAGGAGAGCGACATGAGTGCCCTGGCCCGCCCCACCCACGGCCGTGTGATCGGCGGAGTGTGCGCAGCTCTCGCGCGGCGCTTCGGCACCTCCGCGACGACGATGCGGGTGATCTTCCTGGTGTCCTGCCTGCTGCCGGGACCCCAGTTCCTGGTCTACCTGGCGCTGTGGATCCTGCTGCCCGCGGAGGGAAAGGCCCGGACGGCCTGGTAGCCGCCCGGCCGGGTGCCCGCACGGCGGTAGCCGCCCAGCCCGGTCCGCAGACGTGAGAACGCCGTTGGGGCGCACCTCGGGAGGAGGAGGTGTGCCCCAACGGCGCGTCGTGGTGTCGGCTCAGCCGAGCGGGATCCCGTTCACCGGCAGGCCGTGCGTGGGCAGCCCCTGCACCGGCAGTCCGCCGATCAGGCCGGCGGCCGGCGCGGTCGGACGCTCGGCGAGCGCCTTCTGGGCGGCGGGCTGGGCGGTGGCCAGCCCGGTACCGAGGGCAGCCTGTCCCTGGGCGAGTGCCTGGCCCGCGCCCGGCAGCGCCTTCGTGACGGTCTCGGCGGGCAGCGTCCGGGTGATGCCGTCCAGCACCTGGGTGGCGTCCGGGACGGCCGGGGCCGCGTCGGCGGTGCCCGCGCCCACGGCGGCGAAGGCGGCACCGAGGGCGGCGACACCGAGGGTCTTGGCAGCAGACTGCTTCATGGTGAATGCGTCCTTGACATGCGTTGACGGGGATGAGCGGTCCCCGACCGTAAACACCGCGGGCCGCCCGCCGCAAACATCGAAATGCGGACGGATCGTGAAACCCGTCCGCATTCCGTACACCCCGACCGGGTGAATTCACCCCTCCTGCGGGACAGAACCGCTGGTGGAGGCGGTCTGCCGGAACAGCCATTCGGATTTCAGCTCCGCATATCCGGGCTTTACCACGTCATTGATCATGGCCAGGCGTTCATCGAAAGGAATGAACGCTGATTTCATCGCATTGACGGAGAACCACTGGAGGTCGTCGAGCGTGTAACCGAATGCGTCGACGAGGTGCTCGAATTCCCGACTCATGCTGGTGTGCGACATGAGCCGGTTGTCCGTGTTCACCGTGGCACGGAAGTGCAGCCGGCGCAGCAGCCCGATCGGGTGCTCGGCGTAGGAGGCGGCGGCCCCGGTCTGGAGGTTGGAGCTGGGGCACAGTTCGAGCGGGATGCGCTTGTCACGGACGTACGAGGCGAGCCGGCCGAGCTTGACCGAGCCGTCCTCGGCGACCTGGATGTCGTCGATGATCCGCACCCCGTGCCCGAGCCGGTCGGCGCCGCACCACTGGAGGGCCTGCCAGATGGACGGCAGTCCGAACGCCTCACCGGCGTGGATGGTGAAGTGGTTGTTCTCGCGCTTGAGGTACTCGAACGCGTCGAGGTGCCGGGTGGGCGGGTAGCCGGCCTCGGCACCGGCGATGTCGAACCCGACGACGCCCAGGTCCCGGTACCGGTTGGCCAGCTCGGCGATCTCCAGCGCACGGGCGGCGTGCCGCATCGCGGTGAGCAGGGCGCCGACCCGGATGCGGCGGCCGTCCTCCCGGGCCAGCGCCTCACCCTGCCGGAAGCCCTCGTTCACGGCCTCGACGACCTCTTCCAGGGTCAGGCCGCCCTCCAGGTGCTGTTCGGGGGCGTAGCGCACCTCGGCGTAGACGACGCCGTCCGCGGCGAGGTCCTCGGCACACTCCCGGGCGACCCGGACCAGCGCGTCCTTCGTCTGCATCACCCCGACGGTGTGCGAGAAGGTCTCCAGGTACCGCTCCAGGGAGCCGGAGTCGGCGGCCTCGCGGAACCAGACGCCGAGTTTGTCCGGATCGGTCTCGGGGAGCTGGGAGTAGCCGGAATCCCGGGCCAGCTCGATGACGGTGCCGGGGCGGAGGCCGCCGTCGAGATGGTCGTGCAACAGGACCTTGGGGGCGCGGCGGATCTGGTCCGGTGTCGGGACGGTCCCGGTTGGCGTGGTCTGGCTCGTCATTTCCGCACTGTAACTCCTACGCGCGTAGAACGCCCGCCCCCGGACGGCGTCGATATGCAAAGGTGACCGCACGGAGGGGTCGCGTCCATCGGCACTTCTGACACTGTTCTGCCATGGCACAGCAAGCGACACCGGTACGAACGGCCAGGCTGGGGAGGGCAGTCGGCCAGGAGCCGACGGCGGTGAGCGGGGCGGTGCTGCTGCTGCCCGGCGGCGAGGAGGTGTCCGGTCGCAGACCGTCCCCCGTGTGGGCGACGGCGTTCGTCCGTGCGCTGGGCCGGACCCTCGCGCGGGCGGGCCACGGCGAGGGGCTGGCGACGCACGCCGTCCATTACCGCTACCGCGGCTGGAACGGCAGCGAGGCGCACCTCGCGCGGGACGCCTCCTGGGCGGTCGAGGAGGTCGTACGGCGCTACGGCGACGTGCCGGTGTGCCTTATCGGGGTCGACATGGGCGGCCGGGCGGCGCTCCGCGCGGCCGGCCACGAGGCGGTCAACTCCCTGGTGGCCATCGCCCCTTGGCTGCCCGAGGACGACATGGCGGCACCGCCGGAACCGGTACGGCAACTGGTGGGGCGGCGGGTGCTGATCGTGCACGGCACGAACGACGAGCGGACCGACCCGGAGCTGTCGTTCCGGCTGGCCGCCCGCGCGAAGAAGGCGAACCGGGACGTGTGCCGGTTCGAGGTGCACTCCGACGGACACGGGCTGCACCAGCACCGGGACGAGGTGCTCGCGCTCGCCACGGACTTCGCGATGGGCGCGCTGTTCGGGCACCCGGTCTCCCGGCCCGTGGAGGACGCCCTGGCCGCCCCACCGCCCATCGGCCTCAGAATGCCGCTCGCCGCCGGATTCGGCAGGTCACTGCGCCGAGGCTGAGGCGGGACGCGGGCCGGGTGTCGGTGTCCCGGCTCAGGCGAGCAGGCTGCCCCGTTTCGACAGCAGGAACCGCTTGAACGCCGCCACCGGCGGGGTGTCCGGACGGCCGTCCAGCCAGGCCACGCCGATCTCCCGGACCACCCGCGGCGCCGTCACCGTCAGCTCGACCACGCCCGGACGCGGGACGGCCGGCGGCGGCAGGAGGGCCACGCCGAGACCGGCCGCGACCAGCCCTCGCAGGGTCTCCACCTCCTCCCCTTCGAAGGCCACCCTGGGCTTGAAGCCCGCCTCCCTGCACGCGTCGTCGACGAGACGGCGCAGGCCGTAGCCGGGCTCCAGGGTGACGAAGGTCTCGTCGGCAGTCTCCGCGAGCCGGATCCGGCGGCGGTCGGCCAGGCGGTGGTCGGCGGGGACGACCAGGCGCAGCCGCTGCTCGTCCAGGCGGCGGGCCACCAGGTCGGGGGCGTCCGGGACCGGGGAGGTCAGACAGAGGTCGAGTTCACCCCCGCGCAGCCGCTCCACCATGGCCTCGCCGTAGTTCTGCACCAGGCTGAACCGCACCCGCGGATGGTCGGCGCGGAACTCGTGGATGAGGCCGGGGACCGTCTCGGCGCCCATGGTGTGCAGAAAGCCGAAGGCGACCTTGCCGGCGGCCGGGTCTGCGTCCGCGCGCACCTCGTCGGCGGCCCGCCCGATCTCGGTGAGGGCGCGTTCCACGGAGGCGAGGAAGGTGCGGCCGGCCGGGGTGAGGGACACGGTGCGGCCGCGGCGCGTGAAGAGGTCCACGCCGAGGTCCTGTTCGAGGCGGACCATGGCCCGGGACAGCGTGGACTGCGGGACCTGTGCCTCCAGCGCGGCCCGCGTCACGTGCTCGGTGCGGGCGACGGCGGCGAAGTGGGCCAGGCGCGGGGCGAGCAGTCTCACGATGTCGGCCTTGTCTTCTACGTCACTGGACGGTGACAGGCGACGCTGTGGCCTTTGCTGATGCACCATGGGAACGATTATGCCGATTCCATGCATTGGACGGATGAACCGCGGGGTCCGTAGCGTCGAAGCATGTCTCCCGCCAGTACCGGGGCGTCCACCACCGTGGGCGCCGTCCCGACCCCTTCCGCCGAAGTCCCCGTCCCCGATCCGGCCACCGCACCCGGCTCCGCACCCGACTCCGACCCGGCGGCCGCGTCCCACGCCGAAACCGCCGACACCGCCGACACCCGGCTCGCCCCGGGCGACCCCGGCTACCGCCGGATCAGCTTCGCCCTGTTCCTGGCCGGTGTCGCGACCTTCGCGCTCCTCTACTCCACCCAGGCCCTGCTGCCGCTGATCTCCGGCGAGTTCGGGGTGACGGCGAGCGACGCGAGCTGGACGGTGGCGGCGGCGACCGGCGGACTCGCGCTGTTCGTGCTGCCGATGAGCTCCCTGTCGGAACGTTTCGGCCGCCGTACGGTGATGACGGCCTCGCTGGCCGTCGCGGTGGCGGTCGGCCTGCTGGTGCCGTTCGCGCCCTCGCTCGGCGCGCTGGTGGTGCTGCGGGCGGTGCAGGGCGCGGCGCTGGCCGGGCTGCCCGCGTCGGCGACGGCGTACCTGGCCGAGGAGGTCCGGCCGCGGGCGCTGGTCACGGCGATCGGGCTGTTCGTCGCGGGCAACAGCGTGGGCGGCATGAGCGGCCGGATCGTCACCGGCTGGGTGGCGCAGGAGTGGGGCTGGCGGGTGGCGGTCGGTGTGGTCGGCGTGCTCGCGGTGGGCTGCGCGGTGGCGTTCCGGATGCTGCTGCCCGCGCCGAGGCACTTCACGCCGGGCTCGCTGCGCCCGCGCGTCCTGCTCCGCACGGTCCGCGACCATCTCGCCGACCCGCTGCTGCGCCGCCTGTACGCGATCGGCGCGCTGTTCATGACGGTCTTCGGCGGCGTGTACACGGTGATCGGCTACCGGCTGAGCGAGGCGCCGTTCGGGCTGCCGCAGGGCATCGTCGGCTCGATCTTCCTGGTGTACCTGGTCGGTACGGTGTCGTCGGCGGCGGCCGGCCGCCTGGTGCTCCGCCTCGGCCGCCGCGGCACCCTGTACCTGGCGGGCGGTACGACCGCGGCCGGGCTGCTGGTGTCCCTGGTGCCCTCGCTGCCGCTGGTCCTGCTGGGCCTGGTGCTGATCACGGCGGGCTTCTTCGCGGGGCACGCGGCGGCGTCCTCGGCGGTCAGCAGGACGGCGACGCACGGCCGGGCCCAGGCCGCGGCGCTGTACCAGTCCGCGTACTACGTCGGGTCCAGCGCGGGCAGCACGGTGGGCGCCCTCGCCTTCCACGCGAGCGGCTGGTCCGGGACGGTCGGGGTCGGTGTGCTCGCGGTCGTCGGGGTCGTGGTCATCACGGCCTTCGGCTCGCTGGCGGCCCGGCACGCCGCGCGCCGGGAGCCGGTCGCGGCCCGCTGAGTTCCGGCCTTGCCGGCACCGGTGTTCCGGCCTTCCCGGTACCGGTACCGGTGCCAGTGCCGGGTCGCGGCAAGCGGTCAGTAATGCGAACAGTCCGAAAGCAAATGGTCTGGCCTGGGCGTTTGTTGGCTCGGGGGGCCATTGTCAGTGGGCTGCGGTAGCTTCCGGAGTGCTGGGCGCGACGACGCGCGGACCAAAACGGCCACAGGGGTGGGTGGACGATGAGCAACAGCACGGCGACGACAGATCTTGACGTCGCACTGGAGAAGCACCGGATCGAGCTGACCGGCTACTGCTACCGCATGCTCGGGTCCTCCTTCGAGGCCGAGGACGCGGTGCAGGACACCCTGGTGCGCGCCTGGCGGAGCTACGAGAAGTTCGAGGGCCGCTCCAGCCTCCGCTCCTGGCTGTACCGCATCGCGACGAACGTCTGCCTGGACATGCTGGCCGCCGGCACCAAGCGGGCCCGGCCGGTGGACCTGACCGACGCGACACCGCTCGCGCAGGCGGCCCTCACCCCCCGTCCGGACAACACCTGGCTGGAGCCCATGCCGGACGCCCGGGTGCTGCCCACCCTGGACGACCCGGCGGAGGCCGCCGTCGCCAAGGAGTCCGTCCGGCTGGCCTTCATGGCGGCCCTGCAACAACTGCCGCCCAAGCAGCGCGCGGTGCTGATCCTGCGCGAGGTGCTGGCGTGGCGGGCGAGCGAGGTCGCCGAGTTGCTCGGGACCACGGTGGCCTCCGTCAACAGCGCCTTGCAGCGAGCTCGGGCGACGCTCGCCGAGCGGGAGGACGCGGGGGCGGACGCGGCCGTCTCCGACCCGTTGGACGAGGAGCAGCAAAGACTCCTGGAGCGCTATGTGAAGGCGTTCGAGGGGTATGACATGACGGCGCTCACGGCCCTGCTCCACGAGGACGCCATCATGACGATGCCGCCGTTCGACCTGTGGCTGCGCGGCCCGGCCGACATGGCCGGCTTCATGACCACGATCGGCGCCGGCTGCGCGGATTCCCGGCTGCGGCCGGTCCAGGCGAACGGTCTGCCCGCCTTCGCGCACTACAAGCCGGACCCGGAGAAGGGCGGTTTCAGCCCCTGGGCGGTGCAGGTGCTGGAGATCTCAGAGGGCCGCATCACCGGAATGCACT
Organism: Streptomyces sp. NPDC056161; assembly: GCF_042268025.1. Lineage (NCBI taxonomy): Bacteria > Bacillati > Actinomycetota > Actinomycetes > Kitasatosporales > Streptomycetaceae > Streptomyces > Streptomyces sp. NPDC056161. The sequence continues at coordinate 161,736 of NZ_JBHJUV010000004.1, read as the reverse complement.
GCTTCCTCGACACCGCCCGCTGGTTCCCCCTGTTCGGCCTGCCGCTCCATCTGGAAGCGGAGACCGACGACATCGAGGAGGGCGCGTAACGCGGGATCGGTGTTCCTCAGCCGTATCCGCCCGCCGGCCCGGCGGGCGGTCAGTTCCAGCCGGGCCAGCAGGTCCACGGCTGCGAGTCCCGGCGACCCGAGCCCGCCCACGTCCACGACGACGTGCCCGAGCCCGGTGGCCTCCAACAGCCCTCGCACGCGGTCGCAGAGATCCGCCACCTCGTCCCGGGCGACGGGGCCGGTCAGCACGAGCACGGCCGGTGTCTTGGCGTCCACGTACGGATAGACCGCACGGGCGGGCCCAACTCATCGGCGGGCAGGGGTGCCCCTGCCCGGCCGGACTACTCCGCCGGGAACTCGGCGGTGTCGATCGTGATGCCGAACGGCTCCGGCAGCTTGATGGGATCACCGAACTTCACGGCGCTGAGGACCCGGTAGACATCGCCTTTCGGCTCGCCGTAGAGCGTCACGGTGGGACCGCCGGGGGCCCAGCGGTCGACGAGGAGGTAGAGCGGGATGCCTGCGGTGGCGTAGGCGGCGGGTTTGGTGACCCGGTCGTGACGGCCGTTGGACTGGGACGTGACCTCGACGACGAGTTCGGCGAGGCTGGCTGGAAGGTAATTGTCCGTCTCCGGGTTCTCCTGGAGTGGAGCCACCACCAGGTCGGGGATGAACATGCCCAGACGAGAAGGCACAGCGATGGCCTGTGTCTGGAAAACCTCCCAGTCGTCGGGGATCACGGAGTACAGGCGACGCTGGATGCGTGCCGCGATCACATTGTGGCGGTACGCGGGAGCAGGTGACACGGTGACGATCCCCTCGATGATCTCCACCTTGCAGCCCTCTGGCGCGTCCGTCTCCTGCCAGATCCGGACGAGGCCGTCCCACTCGTGGCCGTTGGCCGTCATGTGGTCGACGGTGAGTGCGCTCATGGCGGTATCTCCTATCGGTACGTCACCGATCCCAGCATGCCGAACGGGACCGGCGCGGGTCCACCGATCCCGTTCACCCGAAAGGGAATGTCCGGGGAATCTCCCCTGGTCAGGCGATTCGTTCCAGCACCACCGGCGAGGCTGCGAACGGAGTCCCCGCGGGCGCGACGTCGTAGGCGCCCTCGATCGCCTCAAGTGCGTAGGCGAAGCGTTCCGGGGTGTCCGTGTGCAGGGTGAGCAGGGGCTCGCCCGCGGTCACCGGCTCGCCCGGCTTGGCGTGCAGTTCGACGCCCGCCGCCGCCTGCACCGGGTCCTCCTTGCGGGCGCGGCCCGCGCCCAGGCGCCAGGCGGCGACCCCGATGTCGTAGGCGTCGAGGCGGGTGAGGACGCCGGTGGCCGGGGCCGTGACGACGTGCTGTTCGCGGGACGTGGGCAGCGGGGCGTCGGGGTCGCCGCCCTGGGCCGCGATCATCCGGCGCCAGACGTCCATGGCCGAGCCGTCGGCGAGGGCCTTCGCCGGGTCGGCGTCCCGGATGCCCGCCGCGGCCAGCATCTCCCGGGCCAGGGCGAGGGTCAGCTCGACCACGTCCGCGGGGCCGCCGCCGGCCAGCACCTCGACGGACTCGCGGACCTCCAGGGCGTTGCCGGCCGTGCGGCCGAGCGGGGTCGCCATGTCGGTGAGGAGCGCGACGGTCCGTACCCCGTGGTCGGTGCCGAGGCCGACCATGGTCGAGGCCAGTTCGCGGGCGTCCTCGATCGTCTTCATGAAGGCACCGGAGCCCACCTTGACGTCCAGGACGAGCGAGCCGGTGCCCTCGGCGATCTTCTTCGACATGATCGAGGAGGCGATCAGCGGGATCGCCTCGACCGTGCCGGTGACGTCGCGCAGCGCGTACAGCTTCTTGTCCGCCGGGGCGAGGCCGTCGCCCGCGGCGCAGACCACCGCGCCGGTGGTGTCGAGGACGTGCAGCATCTCCTCGTTGGACAGCAGCGCGCGCCAGCCCGGGATGGACTCCAGCTTGTCGAGGGTGCCGCCGGTGTGGCCGAGGCCGCGTCCGGACAGCTGGGGCACGGCGGCCCCGCAGGCCGCCACCAGGGGCGCCAGCGGCAGGGTGATCTTGTCGCCGACCCCGCCGGTGGAGTGCTTGTCGGCCGTGGGCCGGGACAGCGAGGAGAAGTCCATGCGCTCGCCGGAGTCGATCATCGCGGCGGTCCAGCGGGCGATCTCGCGCCGGTTCATGCCGTTGAGCAGGACGGCCATCGCGAGGGCGGACATCTGCTCGTCGGCGACCTCCCCGCGGGTGTACGCGTCGATGACCCAGTCGATCTGCTCGTCGGTCAGTTCGCCGCGGTCCCGCTTGGTGCGGATGACGGAGATGGCGTCCATGGCCATGGCATTCCTTCCGGAGGTGCACAGGGGTGCGGCCCCCCTGAGCGAAGTCAAAGGGGCCGCACGGGAGTTACTTGGTGAGGTGGTCCGGGCCGAAGGCCTGCGGCAGCATCCGCGACAGCGGCAGGACGCCCTCGGGGGTGTCCAGGAGCAGGCTCGGGCCGCCGAACTCGTGGAGCAGCTGGCGGCAGCGACCGCACGGCACCAGCAGGCCGCCCGTGCCGTCCACACAGGTGAAGTGGGTGAGCCGGCCGCCTCCGGTGCGCTGGAGTTCGGAGACGAGCCCGCACTCGGCGCACAGGCCGAGACCGTACGAGGCGTTCTCCACGTTGCAGCCGGAGACCGTGCGCCCCTCGTCGACCAGGGCCGCCGCCCCGACCGGATAGCCCGAGTACGGTGCGTAGGCGTGGGACATGGCCTCCCGCGCCGCGGCGCGCAGCGCCTCCCAGTCGACGGCGGCGACGGCCGGCCCGGTCACTTGCCCTGTCCCTTCCGGTACGGCAGGCCGTCCGCCTTCGGCATCCGCAGGGACTGCGCGGACAACGACAGCACCAGCAGGGTGACGAGGTACGGGGTGGCGGTGACGACCTGGTTCGGCACGTCGTCCGTGGTCGCGTACCAGATGAACATCAGGGCCGTGATCACGGCGGTCACGACGGCGGGGACGTACTTCTTCCGCCAGGCGAGGTACGCCGCGCCGAACACCAGCAGGATGGCGAGGAGCAGGATCAGCGCGTGCACGTTCACCGTGCCGCCGCGCAGGTTGAGGCTGTCGGTGTAGCCGAACAGGCCCGCGCCCAGCGCGAGGCCGCCCGGCATCCAGTTGCCGAAGATCATCGCCGCGAGGCCGATGTAGCCGCGGCCCGCGGTCTGGCCGTCCAGGTACACGTTCGAGGCGACGATGGACAGGAAGGCGCCGCCGAGGCCGGCGAAACCGCCCGAGATGATCACCGCGAGGTACTTGTACTTGTACACGTTGACGCCGAGGGATTCGGCCGCCACCGGGTTCTCGCCGCAGGAGCGCAGCCGCAGGCCGAAGGACGTGCGCCACAGCACCCACCAGGTGATGGGCACCAGGGCCACCGCGATGACGGTGAGCGGCGACAGGTCGGTGACCAGACCGCCGAGCAGGCCGGCGATGTCGGAGACCAGGAACCAGTGTTTCTGGTTGAGGGTGTCCAGCCAGCCGGACAGTCCTGGGATGTCGAAGGTGCCGAGCGAACTGATCGGCGGGGACTGCTTGGCGGAGCCCTGCGGTGCGTCGGCGAAGGTGAACTTCGACAGATAGCGGGTGGTGCCGAGGGCGAGGATGTTCAGGGCCACACCGGAGACGATGTGGTTGACGTTGAAGGTGACGGTGGCGATGGCGTGCAGCAGGGCGCCGAGCGCACCGCCGATCACGCCGAAGAGCACGCCGGCCCACGGGCCCCACTGGTATCCGGCCCAGGCGCCGAACCAGGTCCCGAGGATCATCATGCCTTCGAGGCCGATGTTGACGACGCCGGCGCGTTCGGCCCACAGACCGCCGAGACCGGCGAGCCCGATCGGCACAGCGAGGCGCAGGGCGGTGGACATCTGGCCGGTGGAGGTGATGCCGTCCGCGCCGGTGACGAGGCGGACGATCGCCGTCAGCACCAGGACACCCGCGATGATCAGCAGGACTGTCGGGAGGGACAGGCGGCGGCTGCCCCGGACGGGCTGGGGCGCCTTCGGCTTCGTGACGGTCGCGGTGCTCATCAGGCCGCCACCTCTTCCTTCTTGATGGTCACGGCGGCGGCGGCCAGTTCGGCACCGACCTGGCGCTGCTGGCGGCGCAGACCCCACTGGCGTACGGCCTCGTACGAGATGACGACCGCGAAGACGATCAGACCCTGCATGATCGTCGCGATCTCCTTCTCGTACGCCACCGGGGTCGCGTAGTCGAGGGCGGGCGATGCCTTGTCGAGGAAGGCCCACAGCAGGGCGGCCAGCGCGATGCCGCCGGGGTGGTTGCGGCCGAGCAGGGCGATGCCGATGGCGGTGAAGCCGAGGCCGGCCGGGAAGCTCAGGCTGTAGGTGTGGGTGTCGCCGAGCAGCAGCGGCAGGCCGGACAGGCCCGCGACCGCGCCGGAGATCAGCATGGAGACCAGCACCATGCGCCTGGCGTTGACGCCGGAGGCCGCGGCGGCAGTCTCGGAGGCGCCGGTGGCGCGCAGGTCGAAGCCGAACCGGGTGCGATTGAGGACGAGCCAGTACAGAACGCCCAGCAGGACGGCGAGGAAGACCAGGCCGTAGATCTCGCCGACGTCGGAGCCGAGGTCGATGCCGGGGAACCAGCCGGACTCCTTCATGACGCCGGTCGTCATGTTGTTGCCGACCTGCACGCCCCAGACGTGCGCGAGGGTGACGTAGCCGATGACGGAGGTCGCGATGGAGTTCAGCATGATCGTGGCGACGACCTCGCTGACCCCCCGGGTGATCTTCAGGACACCGGCGATGCCGGCCCAGAAGGCGCCGGTGAACATGGCGACCAGCAGGAGCAGCGGTATCTGGAGGAAGGCCGGCAGGCCGATGTTCGCGCCGACCACGGCGGTCATCACCGCGGCGAGCCGGTACTGGCCGTCAACGCCGATGTTGAACAGGTTCATCCGGAAGCCGAGGGCGACCGCCAGGGCGGCGATGTAGTACATCGACGCCTGGTTGACGATCAGGACCTGGATGTCCGAGTACGGCAGCTGCTGGAGCATCAGCACATACGGCTGGAACGGGTTCTTCCCCGAGGCGAGCAGCACGATCGAGGTCAGCGCGATCGCGAGGACTAGCGCGATGACCGGTCCGGCCACCGCGAGGAGCACCCGTTCCTTGTCGAACTTCTTCATCGGGCCTCGTCCTCCGGAGGGGTGCCTACGTGTTCGAGGTGGCCGGAGACGGCCCCTGTCATGGCCGAGCCCAGTTCCTCCGGGGTGACGGTGGCCGGGTCGGCGTCCGCGACCAGCCTGCCGTTGTAGATCACCCGCAGGGTGTCCGACAGGCCGATCAGTTCGTCCAGGTCGGCGGAGATCAGCAGCACCGCCAGGCCCTCGCGGCGGGCCTGGCGGATGCGGTCCCAGATCTGCGCCTGGGCGCCGACGTCGACACCGCGGGTGGGGTGCGCGGCGATCAGGAACTTCGGTGCGTGACTCATCTCACGGCCGACGATGAGTTTCTGCTGGTTGCCGCCGGACAGCGAGGCCGCGGTGACGTCGATGCCGGGGGTGCGGACGTCGTACTCCTCGACGATCCGCCGGGTGTCCGCCTGGGCGCTGCCGAGGTCGAGCCAGAAGCCCCGGGCGTTGGGCTTCTCGGTGACATGGCCGAGGATGCGGTTCTCCCACAGCGGGGATTCCAGCAGGAGGCCCTGGCGGTGGCGGTCCTCGGGGATATAGCCGACGCCGGACTCGCGGCGCTTGCGGGTGGGCCAGGGGGTGATGTCCTCGCCGAGGAAGACGATCCGTCCGGAGTCGGCGTGCTTGGTGCCGATCAGCGCGTCGATCAGCTCGGTCTGGCCGTTGCCCTCGACGCCGGCGATGCCCATGACCTCGCCGGCGTGGATGGTGAAGGAGACGTCGTCGAGGACGCGTTTGGCCCCGTCGGCGCCTGCGGACTCGGCGAGGCCCTGGCCGGCCGGTTCGGTCTCCGCGCCGAGGGAGGCGCCGCCGCCCGCATAGACGGTGAGGTCGTCCACCTGGAGGACCACCTGGTCGGTGACGGTGGACTCGGCGGTCTCCGGGGTGGGCAGCTCGCTGCCGACCATCATCTCGGCGAGCTGGCGCGAGGTCGTCTCGGACGGGACGGCGGTGCCGACCGTCGTACCGCGCCGGATGACGGTGATGTCGTCGGCGACGGACAGCACCTCGCCCAGTTTGTGCGAGATGAAGATGACGGACAGGCCCTCGGACTTGAGTTCGCGCAGGTTGTCGAAGAGGGCGTCGACCTCCTGCGGCACGAGGACGGCGGTCGGCTCGTCGAGGATCAGGATCCTGGCGCCGCGGTAGAGGACCTTCAGGATCTCCACGCGCTGCCGGGCGGCGACGCCCAGGTCCTCCACCAGTACGTCGGGGCGGACGCCCAGGCCGTAGCGGTCGGAGATCTCCTTGATCTTCTTGCGGGCGGCACCGCCGATGCCGTACAGCTTCTCGCTGCCGAGGGCCACGTTCTCCAGCACGGTCAGGTTGTCCGCCAGCATGAAGTGCTGGTGCACCATGCCGATGCCGTGGGCGATGGCGTCGGCGGGGCTGGCGAAGGCGACCTGTGCGCCGTCGACGGCGATGGTGCCCTCGTCCGGCTTCTGCATGCCGTAGAGGATCTTCATCAGGGTCGACTTGCCGGCGCCGTTCTCGCCGACGAGGGCGTGCACGGTGCCCTTGCGGACGCTCAGGTGGATGTCGTGGTTGGCGACGACACCGGGAAATCGTTTGGTGATGCCCGCGAGCTCGACCGCGGCTGTCGACGGAGCGGTGGGCGGAGGGCTGCTGGACGCGTCGATGGCGCACTCTCCTCGGAAAAGGGGCCGCTCTACGCGCATAGCGCCCCTGCTTTAGATAGTGCTCGGGTCCGGTCGACTTGTGTCGCACTCGATCCGTTCCGAGCGGTCTGCCGCGCGAACGGGGCACGGGGAGGTCATCCTCCCCGCACCCCGTTCCGCGGCCGTAACGCTGCCATTACAGCGCTCTTTTGGCGATGCCCCGGACAGGCCGGCGCTCCGGTTCAGGACGTCTTGACCGTGATGCTGCCGTTCTTGATGCCGTCCTCGGCCTTCTTGAGCGCGGCCTGGAGGGCGGCGTTGTCCTTGAAGACCGGGTTGGACTCGGCGATACCCACGCCGCCGTTGTCGAGGGAACCGCGGATCTCGCCCGACAGCGGCTTCTTGTCCTTGAGGACGGACTTGGCGAGGTCGTACACCGCGCCCTCGACGTTCTTCGTCGCCGAGGTCAGGATGTGGTCCTTGTACTGGGCGAGCGCGCCCTGGAGGTACTGGTCGGAGTCGACGCCGATCGCCCACACCTTGTGTCCGGCGGCGGACTTGATCACGCCCTGCCCGGAGAGACCCGCCGCCTGGTAGACGACGTCCGCGCCCGCCTCGATCTGACCGTCCGCCGCGTTCTCGCCCTTGTCCGGGCTGGAGAAACCACCCTCGGCGGCCGTCGCGGTCAGGTACTGCTTCTCGATCTTGATCTTCGGGTTGACCGACTGCGCACCCTGCACGTACCCGGCCTCGAACTTGTGGATCAACGGAGTGTCCACGCCACCGATGAAGCCGATGTGGTTCTTCTTCGTGGTCATGGCCGCGGCCACACCCGCCAGATACGACGACTGCTCCTCGTGGAAGACCATGTCGGCGACGTTGTCCGCCTTGATGGTGTCGTCGTCGATGATGCCGAAGCTGACCTTCGGGTACTTGGCGGAGACCTCCTTGACGGCCGGGGCGTAGGCGTAGCCGACCCCGATGATCGGGTTGTAGCCCTCCTTGGCGAGGGTGTCCAGGCGCTGCACCTTGTCCGCGTCGGACTCGCCGTCCTGCGGCTCGATGTCCCGCCCGCCGGCGCCGAAGTCCTTCTCGGCCTTCTGGAAGCCCGCGTAGGCGGCGTCGTTGAAGGACTGGTCGCCCTTGCCGCCGACGTCGTACGCGAGGCCGATACCCTTGGACTTTCCGCTGCCCGCGGACGAGGTGGACGAGCTGCCACAGGCAGAAGCTGTGACGGCGAGGGCTGCGGTTGCAACGCCCGCAACCGCGATACGGGACACCCGGCGCATGGAACGAGACTCCTTCGTGCAAGCGCCCATACCAGGCGCTGATTCCGGCGCAGCGTAACGCGCGTAGACCAGACGGAAAACCCCTTCTGTCCGCTCCGTTATCGAGATGTGGCGTAAGCCGGGCCCAGCTGACACACAGCGATGTGCCCCTTGCGGGAGGCAAGGGGCACATCGCCGCGGGGAAGCGCGGGCGGCACCGGCCGGGACCATCCGGCCTCCGGTGCCAAGGCGCGGGTCCCGGTGGGCTCAGGTCCGCGGGCTCACTGGGTCCTGACGGTGATCCGGCCGTCGATGATGTCCTGCTTGGCCTTGTCCACGGCCGAGACGACGTCCTTCATCGCCTGGTACTTGGGGTTGGTGTCGGCGAAGCCCACCCCGCCCGACTTGAGGTCGCCGCGCACCTCGCCGCTGAGCGGCTTGCCGTCGACGACGGACTTGGCGAGGTCGTACACCGCGCCGCCGACGTTCTTCAGGGCCGAACCGAGGATGTAGTCCTTGTACTGGGCGAGCGCGCCCTGCTCGTACTGGTCGGAGTCGACGCCGATCGCCCACACCTTGTGTCCGGCGGCGGACTTGATCACGCCCTGGCCGGAGAGACCCGCCGCCTGGTAGACGACGTCCGCGCCCGCCTCGATCTGACCGTCCGCCGCGTTCTCGCCCTTGTCCGGGCTGGAGAAACCGCCCTCCGCGGCCGTCTCGGTCAGGTACTGCTTCTCGATCTTGATCTTCGGGTTGACCGACTGCGCGCCCTGCACGTACCCGGCCTCGAACTTGTGGATCAACGGAGTGTCCACACCACCGATGAAGCCGATGTGGTTCTTCTTCGTGGTCATGGCCGCGGCCACACCCGCCAGATACGACGACTGCTCCTCATGGAAGACCATGTCGGCGACGTTCTTCTCCGTGATGGTGTCGTCGTCGATGATCCCGAAGCTGACCTTCGGGTACTTGACGGAGACCTCCTTCACCGCCGGCGCGTACGCGTAGCCGACCCCGATGATCGGGTTGTAGCCCTGCTTGGCCAGCGTCTCCAGGCGCTGCACCTTGTCCGCGTCGGACTCGCCGTCCTGCGGCTCGATGTCCCGCCCGCCGATCTTGAACTCCTGCTCCGCCTTCTGGAAGCCCGCGTAGGCGGCGTCGTTGAAGGACTGGTCGCCCTTGCCGCCGACGTCGTACGCCAGGCCGATGCCCTTGCCCGCGTACTTGCCGTCCTTGGTGGTCCCCGCGGAATCGCTGCTGGACTTGCCGCATCCCGCGGCGGCGACGGCGACGACCGCGACGGCCACCGCGACTTGGGAGAACCCCGTCCTCCGAGAGTTCAGACGCACAGCAAGCACCCCTTCATCCCCACGGCGCCGTCGCCGGCCCCGCCGCTTCCCCAATGTGCCGCCTCTGGAGGCGATTTCGGCGCACAGTAACGCGCGTAGAAGGGGAGGGGAACGGGGTTGTACCCGGCCGTTACCGATTCGTGCCGCCCCATGGTTACGGCCGCGCATCACGGGTTACACCCGGGTGACACAAGGGGACGAAGCGGCACCGATCCGGCACCGCTCCGTCCCCTGACGTCTGCGTCGTGTCCTGCTGGCGTCTGCACCGTCTTCTGACGTCTGCGTCGTGTCCTGACGCCTGCGTCGTGTCCTGACGCCTGCGTCGTGTCCTGACGCCTGCGTCGTGTCCTGACGCCTGCGTCGTGTCCTGACGCCTGCGTCGTGTGCTGACGCCTGCGTCGTGTGCTGACGTCCGCGCCGTCTCCTGACGTCCGCGCCCCGCCCGGCGGGCTTCGTCCGGCCGGCCCCGCTTACCGTGCCGCGTCGAGCAGCACGGCGGCGGTGAACAGCTCGACGCCCACCGCGATGGCGTACTCGTCCACGTCGAAGTCGCCCTGGTGCAGGTCGCGCGACTGCCGCTCACCGGGCGGGCGCACGCCGAGCCGGGCCATGGCGCCGGGCACGTGCTCCAGGTACCAGGAGAAGTCCTCGCCGCCGAGGCTCTGCTCGGTGCCCTCCACGGCCTCGGCACCGCGCCGGGTGACCATGGCGTCCCGCAGCAGTTCGGTCACCGCCGGGTCGTTGACCACGGGCGGCACCCCGCGCACGTAGGTGATCTCCGACTTCGCCCGGTGCATGGTGGCGACCTCGTCGACCGCGGCGTGCACCACGTCCGGGGCCAGCCGCCAGGCTCCGAGGTCGAGGCAGCGCACCGTGCCCGACAGCTCGGCGTGCTGCGGGATCACGTTCGGCGCGTGCCCCGACTCGATCCGCCCCCAGGTCACGGCGAGCCCGCCGCGGCTGTCCACCCGCCGGGCCACCAGCGCGGGCACGTCGGTGGCGACGCGGGCCGCGGCGGTCACCAGGTCGGTGGTGAGGTGCGGCCGGGCGGTGTGCCCGCCGGGGCCGTCCAGGGCCACCTCCAGCCGGTCGCAGGCGCTGGTGATCGCACCCTGCCGCAGCCCGATCCGTCCTGCGTCCACCCGCGGATCGCAGTGCACGGCGATGATCTTCCCCACGCCGTCGAGCACCCCGGCCTCGATGGCGTCGACGGCGCCGCCGGGCAGCACCTCCTCGGCGGGCTGGAACAGCAGCCGCACCGGCTGCGGCAGCAGCCCCTGCCGGTGCAGCTCGGCCAGGACGAGACCGGCCCCCAGCACCACGGTCGTGTGCACGTCGTGCCCGCACGCGTGGGCGCGGTCCGGCACCGTCGACCGGTACGGGCAGTCACTCTTGGTGTCCGGGATGGGCAGGGCGTCGATGTCGGCGCGCAGTGCGAACAAAGGTCCGGACGGGCCGCTCTCCGGTACGCCGATGTCACAGACAAGACCGGTTCCGAGGGCGAGGACCCGGGGTTCGAGCCCGGCCTGTTCGAGTCTTGCCTTGATCGCCTCGGTGGTACGGAACTCCTGGTTGCCGAGTTCGGGGTGCATGTGCAGGTCGCGTCGGAACGCCACCAGCTCGGCGTGCAGCGCCTCGCTGAGCGTGCCGGGGAGCACGGCATCCTCGGGAAGGTCGGCCTCGGACTCTCTGGACATCAGTTGGTTCACCCTTTGAAGGGTATGCCGACCCGCCGGTCAACTACCCCTCGATCAACAAAACTTCAGCCCGTCAGGCGAAAAAACCTGGCCACCGGGCGCATAGCGGTCGACAAAGATGGGTAAACTCGCTCGCTCGTCGTCCGTGACGATCATGAACCCGACGGTTCCTCCCTCCACGACTACCACGCCCGGCCCGGCCGGGGCCCCGGCCGTCCACCTGGCGGGACTGTCGGCGCGGGTCCGCGGCGGCGGCGCCGGGAGGACCCGCGGCGGCACCGCGCCCGGCCGCGTTCAGCCACCACAGGCTCGGTAGCCCGCGCCGACGTGACCGACGACGACACCACCACGGATTTCCTCGACGCCACCCGTTCCTTCTCTCCTACGACCTCTCCTACGACGTCATCGCCCAGGACTACGCGGGCCGCTTCCCGGACGGGTTCGGGGCGGGCGTCGACCATGGTTCCCGCCAGGGTTCGTGCCGGCCCGGAAGGCCGGGTGACGCGTGCCGAGCCGGGGGGAGCCTGATCACCGGGGAGGCCGGCCCGGGTGTAGGTCACCCGCCTCCGGATACGCCGCGCCGACTATTTCTTCCGGGGTGTACCGGATCCCGTCCCGGTCCAGGAGAACGTGGCCGGGATCGCGGTAGTAGGCCGACATCAGACGACCGTTCCACGGAGTGATGACCCGCTCCATCGGATAAAAGCCACAGGAGTGGTAGTCCAGATCCGCCTTTCGCGCCAAGTCGGCGGCAGAGGTGAATATCTTGTGTTCCGACAGATCCTCGACGCTGATGAGCAGGCGTTTTTCACCCGCTTGTTGAGCGGTGCCCAGATGAAGGTACTCAACGGCGTAGGAAGTATTTGCCACGTCTCGCAGACTCAACGGCTTTTTTGATGCGGCAACCGGACGCCAGAGCGGATCCATTCCGGCCAGATGATCGACGGTCTCCACCGGATCGAGCGTTCCTCCGTGGTTTGTTTTCGACTCGATCAGCGGCATCAGGACCGACAAGAAGTCGGAGGCACTTATCGTCGGCGACGTATGCACTTCATTGGCCGCCAGATATCTGCGCAGGTGCTTCTTGAAGACACTGCACAGCAGCTCGTGCCGCTCGTCCACCAGGAACATCCATTGCTCCAGTGCCTGCCTGGTGAGCGTTCCCTGCGCGTACCAGGGAAAGAGGTGGAGGTAGTACTGCACGCGGGGCACCTGGATGACCACGTCGACGGGGATCGCGGTCGGCAGGACCGATACCAGTGCGGCCGTCATGCCGGCGAGCAAGGTGCCCATCTGTATCTCGTACAGATTCAGGCGGGGATCGCTCCTTATCTCGTGGATGACGTGGCGTGAGTCGGGCTGGACATCGAGTATGGGCGCGTCGAGCCGACTGCCGTTTTCGAGGTGGGCGTGTACGGAGCGCGCACTGAACAGGCATGAACCGAGGACGAGGGTCACCCGGTCGTATTCGGATACTTTCTTCAGCAGGTTCGCGCCGCGCCGCAGCAGCGCGAAGTCGGTCGTCCCGCCGACGGTGACCTGCGGCAGGAACACCGCGGAGCCGTCGCCGCGTGTCTCACGTATGACGTCTCCGCCAGGGTTCACCTCGGCCGTCTCAAGGAATTCGGCGAACCATCGGATACGGTCGTGGCTCCGCCGGAGGGGTCGGGCGTCCTGGTGGGCGACGGGGTCCGGTCGATGGGCCGGTCGATGGGCCGCCTTGGACCGTTCGGCCGCTTCGTCGAACTGGGGCAGGCTGACGACGGTGAGGTTCTCGGCATTCTCCAGTGGGCGGTTTCGTCGATCAGCACCAAGATCTTGCCAGGAAAACTTTGCTTCACTCCCATCCTCATGCATGACCGAGGTTGCCTGTTCGTCAAATACCGCAACCTTTGGCGACATCTTACCGCCCTTCACGATTCAGATTCGGCAGCAAGGCCGAATGGCAACGTATTCGCATTCCCCCCGCAGCCCCCTTTCGCTTTTCTATCGACCGCGTGTGTCCTGCAATCAATTACCTGGTGAATTCGCGGTCGCCCTTGATCATCAAGTGGGTTCGCATCCTCAGGCACGGTCGTCCGGCGCCGAGCGGCGGGGCCCGATGACGTATCGGGAGGCGTTCGATGGCCAGAGCGGGGTAGACGTGCAGGATCGGCGGTAGGCGGTGGGACACCGGCGGGGCGACCGAGCGGCCCGGTGCCGGGGAGGGGAGACCGAAGCGTGACAGCGGAGCGGGCCGACGCGGACACGGTGGAAGCGCTCGTCGGCTACGACGGTCGGCTGCTGCTCATACGCGGGACGGACGGCTGGGGTCTGCCCTCCGGCACCCCGCAGCCGGCCGAGACGGCCGAGGCCACCGCGGCGCGTGTCGTCTACGAACTGACGGGTTACTTGGTCGACGGCGCCCAGCCGCTGGAGCCCCAGGAGGGCGCGGTGCCGACGGTGGTGTGCCAGTTGCTGAGCGAGTCACCGTCGGAGGGCGGCCGGCTCCCATCCGATCGGATCCGCTGGATCCCGTACGAGGAGACCGCGGAGGCGGCGCTGTCCACGGTCGTACGCGACTATCTGGAGGGGCACGCGCCCACGTGACGGCCCCGTTACGGCCCTGGCCCGGCGGCGGCAGGGCGTGGGCCGTCTTCCGTCTGCGGCGGCAGTGTCGTGATGGGCCGCCGCCCGCTCAGGCCGCGGCGAGTTCGCACCATACGTATTTGCCCCGGTCCCCGAACCGGGCCGAGGGCCGCCAGCCCCAGCAGTCCGCGCAAGCCATCACCAACCCCAACCCCCGCCCCTCCTCCACATCCAGGGCCAACCCCAACGGCTGGGGCGGGTCCGGCGGCTCCGGGTCGGTGTCCCACGCCCCGATCCACACCACGCCCTCCGGAGAACGCCGCACCCTGAGCGCGGCCGGCCCCTTCGTATGCCGCACGGCATTGGACACCAACTCCGCCGCCAGCAACTCCGCCGTGTCCACCAGCCCGATCAGACCATGGACAGTCAGGATCAGACGGAGAGTACGACGGCAGACCGTCACCGCTCTGAGGTCGTTGGGAACATAGAGGGTGTAGTCCCAGCTCTCGTGCACGTTCTCGGACATGCGGCGTCAACTCCATTGCGGTGAAGGGGATTTCGCGCGCGGTGGCATTGCCGCAGCCGTCGCGGCAGGACGGGGCGGTGCACTTCCGCAGCGTGTGCGTTGCCCTACCGAGAGTAGGGGCCAATTTTGGTCCCAGGCAAGTCGTTGCCATAATCTGACGCTCGAACGAGTTGCTGCTCTCGGGCAGTTGGGCCCGGAGGAGGAAGCCATGCCACGCAGGCAGCAGGCCACCGCACGTCAGGAACGACTGGGTGCTGAGCTGCGGAAACTACGCGAAGCGGCGGGGCTCAAGGGCCGTGACGCTGCCGCACTGCTGGGAACGGACTCCGCCCAGGTGAGCCAGATCGAGGCCGGTCTAGCAGGCGTCAGTGAGGCACGGGTACGCAGAATCGCGGCTCACTACGCCTGCACAAACCCGGAACTGGTCGATGCCCTCACGGCAATGACAGCCGATCGAACGCGCGGCTGGTGGGAGGAGTACCGGGGCCGACTGCCCACATCGTTCCTGGACCTGTCGGAACTGGAGTACTACGCCGCCTACCGCTGGGACGTGGAGTTCCTGCATGTTCCCGGGCTTCTTCAGACTGAGGACTGCGCGCGGGCCCTCTTCTCGTCCCGCGTTCCCGAACTCCCCGAAGACGAGTTGAAACTGCGCGTGCAGCATCGCATGCAGAGGCGCGTCATCTTGGAGAAGTCACCAGTTGTTCCGTACCAAGCCGTGGTCCATGAAGCAGCACTCCGCATGATGGTCAGCAGCCGCGCCGCTTCACAGGCGCAGCTTGCCCGCATCTTGGAACTCTCCGAAGCAGACCACATCACAGTGCGCGTGATCCCCTTCAACCTGGAGCACTTCGCCGACCTGGGGTCCGCCATGGTGTATGCGGGCGGCGCCGTCCCGAAGCTGGACACTGTGGTACGCGACGGCCCCCACGGCACGATCTTCATCGACTCCGAAGCACAACTGGAAGTCTTCCGAACGCATTTCCGTAGAGTTGAGACAGTGTCGCTCAACCCCAGCCAGTCACGTGCCTTGATCCACAGGCTCGCGAAAGAAGTGTGAGATAAACATGGCCAACCGCGACCACTGGCGCAAGTCGTCCTACTCAGGCGGTGGCGACGGCAACGCGTGCGTAGAGATCGCCACCCGCCCCACCCACATAGCCATCCGCGACTCCAAGGACCCCGCCGTGGGCACCCTTGCCTTACCCGCCGAGGCATTCACGGCGTTCATCACGGCATTTAGGGGGCGGGCAACCAGTGACAACTGCTTGACGGTGATTCCGGCTGATCGTTACTGACAGCCGAATCAGGCTCGCCGAGTCGGGGAGTGGCCGGAACGGTCAACGCCGCCGGCCCCTCCACCATGACTGCGGCTGTACCCGGAGAAGCCGGGCGGTGGCTGAAACCCCTGCGTAACGCCACTCAGTGTGTCCATCGTGTAATGCGAGGCAGACACGCTACCCCCTGCCACCGCCGCGTAATAATCCTTCAACGAACCCGAATGAGAGTCCTGCACGGACGGCTCACCTCCATGACCATCCATCGGAACAGAACCGGCCTGCGAATAACCAACCGCGGAAGACGAAGCATACAACGCGACAGTCGAATTAACCGAATAACCCCAAACGGAACCAGCCTGCGAATAATCGAACCCCTCCCCCAGGCCCGGCATATCGACAGAATTCACCGGCGAAGAATGAACCGCCGAATTTACCAACTGCTCCCATACCTCACCCTGTCCCGCTCCCTGCTCGTTTCGAGCACCGCTCATCTCCGTCCCCGTCTCCCCCGAGGGAGTCATCCCCTTTTCAGCATCCATCCTCATCTTCTTCGCCTCCTGCGAGAGCTTCCTCTTCTTATGAGCCTCGCTCATCTTCTCCCTCGTCGCCTTCGAGACAGTCCTCCCCGTGCTAGCCTCGCCTATCTTCCTCCTAGCCGCCTCCGAGAGAGTCTTCCCCGTTCTAGTCTCGCTCATCCTCCTCCTCGTCTCCGCCGAGAGAGTCTTCCCCTTATTCCAGGGAGCCTTCCCCTTATTAGCCTCGCCTATCTTCCTCCTCGCCGCCTCCGAGAGAGTCTTCCCCGTTCTAGTCTCGCTCATCTTCCTCCTCGTCTCCGCCGAGAGAGTCTTCCCCTTATTCCAGGGAGCCTTCCCCTTTCTAGCCGCGCCTGTCTTCGCCTCTTCCGAGGTCGGCATTTCTTCCGGCACAACATCCTCCATGCCATAGAATTGACAGAACCCACAGGCGAGAACCATCCCCGCCCCCTGCTCAACGAGCTCACCAGCCCACCGGTTCACCGTCACACCAAGAGCTACAGCGTGTGTAGCAGCCAGCGGACGCACTCGTTGGAGGTCTCCAACCTCCACACCCACATAGCCATCCGCGACCTCCAAAACCCCCACCCGAGCCACCCTCAGCGCCTTACGCAAGCCCCCCTCACCTGCGCTTATCGCACTGGCAGCCTCCGCCCTGCCGTCGGTCGCGGTGGCGGCCCTCGCACCCGCCGAACCGCCCTCTTCTGACCCGCTCCCCTCGGTACGGCTCACCCGCCGGTGGGCGCCCCACTGGCGTGAGCGCGGCGCTGCCCACCGGCGTCCAGACCTCCTCTGCAAGTTCCACCGGTCACGTAAAGCACCGGTCGTCGGACCGTAAAGACTCCGTACAACCATTCCCTGGTCCCGCGTGTCGTGATCGCGGACGCTCTTTTCCGCGTCCTGATCCGATCAGAGGACCGAATGAACCCAGCCAGACGACGCACGACCTCCACCGCCGTCACCGCCACCGCCGTCGTGCTCGCCACCACGGGCGGCCTGCTCACCGCGCTCACCACGCCCGCCTCGGCAGCCGCAGCCGTCAACTGCACCTCCCCCGTCTACAAGCGGCAGTTCTTCGCGAACACCGCGTTCTCGGGGACGCCGAAGAAGACCGACTGCGACTCCACGATCAGCGAGAGCTGGGGCGCGGGCGCCCCCGCCTCCGGTCTGCCGTCCAACAACTTCGCCGTCCGCTGGTCAGTGACCCGCGACTTCGGCTCCGGCGGCCCCTTCGCGCTCAGCGCGTCGGCCCAGGACGGCATCCGCGTCTACCTCGACGGCACCCGCAGGATCGACCTCTGGAAGAACGTCTCGTCGACGGTCTCGAAGACCGTCAACGTGACCGTCCCCGCGGGCAAGCACACCCTCCGCGTCGACTACGTCAACTGGACCGGGAACGCCAACGTCAAGTTCGCCTACACGCCCCGGACCACGGCGGCCGTGGACAAGGTCAAGCCGCTCGCCCCGGCCGGACCCTCCGTGTCGTACGACAGGGCGACGGGCAAGGCCAAGCTCGCCTGGTCCAAGAACAAGGAGATGGATCTCGCGGGTTACCGGGTCTACCGGCGCCCGAAGGACAGCACCACGTGGACGAGGCTGGCGGCCACCACCGCCACCTCGTACACAGACGCGACCCTGCCGGTGACCGGCGCCGCCTACTTCTACGAGATCCGTGCCTACGACAAGGCGGGCAACGAGTCGGCGGGCACCGCCGATCAACTGGTCACCACCGTCGACCGCACCGCGCCGGCCGTGCCGACCGGCCTGAGCGCCGGCTCCGCCCAGGACGGACTGACGGTGGAGTGGAAGGCCGTCCCGGGAGCGGTGTCGTACCGGGTGTACCGGGCGGCCGGTGCCGACGGGACCTACACCCGCGTCGGCAGCACCGGCCAGGTCTCGTACCTGGACACCTCGGCCGCCGAGTACACCCCCTACTACTACCGGGTTACCGCGCTGGACGCGGCGGGCAACGAGTCCGCGCGGTCCGCCGCCGTCAGCGGCACGCGCGAGGACCTCACCCCGCCGTCCGCCGTCACCGGGTTGACCGTCACCCCGACCGAGTACGGCTTCGAGGTGCGCTGGGACGCCAACCCGACCCCCGACCTGGAGTGGTACGTGGTCCATCGGGGTGACCTGATGGAGTACGACGAGGGGCAGTACGTGTGTTACGCGAGCGGGGCCGGCTTTCACCTGACGGCCGACACCACCTCGTACACGTACACCGCCCTCCCGGACGGCGAGGAGTCCTGTTTCATGGTCGACGCCGTCGACGACGCCTCGAACTCCTCGTACGAGTGGACCGGCGAGATACAGGTCGTGAGCGCGACCGAGCTGGACATGACACCGACCGTGGCGACGCCGGAGGGTTCACCGGTCCGGTTGACGGCGGAATCCGCAGGGACGGGTGTCGCGCTGTCCTGGTCCTCGGTGACCGACGCCATCGGTTACAACGTCTACCGCTGGAACCCGGACACCGAGGCGTACGACAGGCTGGCGGCCACGGCGGAGACCTCCTACCAGGACACCGGCGCCGCCAAGGGCACTTCCCACTTCTACTGGGTGACCGCCCGGTACGCGGACGGCACCGAGTCCGCGCCCGGCGCCGACGGGGCGGCCCTGGCGCCCTGAGCGGACGGGACGGGGCCCGGAGCAGTCACCGGGCCCCCGGCCGAAGCGGACCGCTCCGCGGCCTGTACCCGATACCGCCCGGGTGTGGTGCCGAACTCCCTCTGGAAGGCGTGGGAGAGCGCGTACGGACTGCCGTAGCCGACCCGGCCGGCGATGGCGGCCAGGGTGTCCGGGGTGTCCCGGAGCAGACCGGCGGCCAGGATCAGACGCCACCACGTGAGGTACGCCATCGGCGGGCGGCCGACCAGGGAGGTGAACCGGCGGGCCAGTGTGGGCCGGGAGACGCCCGCCTCCGCCGCGAGGCGGGCGTTGTCCCACGGCGCGGCCGGGTCGGAGTGCAGCGCCCGCAGGGCGGCGGCCGTCACCGGGTCACCCAGCGCGCCGGGCCAGGCTCCGGCGGTGGACTCGGTCATCCAGGCGCGGATCATGTAGACGAGCAGGAGGTCGAGCAGGTTCGGGAGCGCTACGCAGGAACCGGGCCGCCGTTCGTCCAGCTCACCGGCGAGCAGGTCGATCGCGGCACGCAGTTCGAAGTGGCCGCCCACCCGGTTGGGCAGGTGGACGACCTCGGGCAGCTCCGCCATGAGCGGGTGCATGCGGTTGCAGTCGAGCCAGTACGTGCCGCAGAGCAGCTCCGTCTCGTCACGGTCCGGCCGCTCTCCCGGTGCTGTCCGCGGCTCCGTCCCGTCACCGTCCGGCCGCTCTCCCATCCCTGCCGCCGCGAGCCAGTGCCCGAACGGCACCGCCTTCTCCCGCGCGACCGCCGCGTCCAGCGTCGCGTTGGCGATCACATGGCCGGTGCCGTGCGGCAGCAGCGCCGCGTCACCCACGCCCAGCGGCACCGCGGCACCGCCGTCGGTGAGCAGCCGGCAGGCGCCCTTCAGGACGACGTAGAAGCCCGCGCCGTCGTACGGGTCCAGCCGCGCGCACCAGCTCCCCCTCGTCCGCACCCGGTGGGACGCGGGGTGCCCAAGGTGCGCGGCAGAGATCGCGTCGCTCACCACATCCATCCATGCAGCGTATCGCCCGTATGAAGGATGAGACGGATGCGTATTTCATTGAGCTGGATACGCATTGAAGGGATCGTTCCGGACTTCTTAGGGTCGGGCACGTGACGGATGAGAACAAGGACGAGAACGTGAACGAGCGTGTGCAGCGGATGGTGCTGGGGGATGTCGAGGTCGTCCGGATCGTCGAGTGGCACAGACCGTTCGCGCCGGCTTCGGACATGTTCCCGACAGTCGCCGCCGAGGTGTGGCAGGACAACGCGGACTGGCTGGCACCGGACCACTGGGAGCCGGACAGCGGCCGGGCGGTGCTCGCGCTCCAGACGTGGGTGCTGCGCAGCGGCGGGCGGACCGTCCTGGTGGACACGGGTGTGGGCAACGGGCGCGAGCGGCCGGGCATGCCGCCGTTCCACCGGTGCCAGGGGGATTTCCTCGGCCTGCTGGCGCGGGCCGGTGTCCGCCCGCAGGACGTCGACATCGTCGTCAACACCCATCTCCACGTCGACCACGTCGGCTGGAACACCGTCGACGCGGACGGGGAATGGGTACCGACGTTCCCCCACGCCGAATACCTCATTCCGGCCGCCGACGACTTCCATTACGGGCCGGACAACGCGTACGGGAAGGGCAGGCAGGAGGTCGACCGCCTGATCTACGAGGACAGCGTCGCGCCCGTCCACCGGGCCGGGCAGGCCGTGCTGTGGGACGGCTTCCACCGCATCGACGAACACCTCACCCTGGAGTCCGCGCCCGGCCACACCCCCGGCTCCTCCGTACTGCGCCTCACGTCCGGCGGCGACCGGGCGGTCTTCGTCGGCGACCTGCTGCACAGCCCGGTGCAGATCCTTGAGCCCTGCTGCAACAGCAGCGCCTGCCTCGACCCGGAACAGGCGGTGACCAGCCGCCGCGGGATCCTCGCGCGGGCAGCCGACGAACGGGAACTGCTCGTCCCCGCCCACTTCGGCGGCCCAGGTGCCCTGGAAGTCCGGCGGGAGGGTGCCGGGTTCGCCCTCGGCCCGTGGGCGGCGACCGGCCCGGAGAGGAGCGCGGCGGGCGGGAGCACGGCGGGTGACGGGAGCGCGGCGCCGGGGGACGCCTCGCGGTAGCGAGGACGACCGGGAGCGTCAGCTTTTCCCTGTCTCCACGGGCTCCACGGGCTCCACGAGCTTCCGGGGCTCCACGGGCTTCCGGGGCTCCACGGGCTTCCGGGGCTTCCCGGTCGCCCCAGTGTCCGGGGTCTGACCGCTGTCCACGGTCTCCCTGGTCTCCCTGGTCTCCCTGGTGTCCCTGGTGTCCCTGGTGTCCCTGGTGTCCCTGGTGTCCATGGTGTCCATGGTGTCCCTGGTGTCCCTGGTGTCTACGGTCTCCCCGGGCGTCAGCATCTCGCGCAGGTCCGCGCGGCTGGTCACGCCGGTCTTGCGGTAGACCCGGTAGAGGTGGTTGTCGACGGTCCGTACGGTGATGCCCAGCCGGTCCGCGACGTCCCGGCTGCTCAGGCCCGCCGCGGCCAGCCGGGCCACGTCGCGTTCCCGGTCGGTCAGCTGGGGGGACCGGCAGGCCAGCACGGCAGGCGTGGTGACGCCCTCGCACCGGCGGGCGAGGCGGTGGCAGCGGTCGGCGGCCCGTTGGGCCGGCAGCGTGCGGCCCGCTCCCGACCACAACCGCGCGGCCTGCGCGGCGGCCTCCGCCGCGTGCAGGCGCAGGCCGCCCGCCTCGAACGCGTCGCAGGCCCGCTCCAGGGCGTCCGCGTCGCGGGCCGCCAGGGCCGCGGCATGGTCGGCGTAGACGGCGATGTGCGGGGCGTCGCAGACGGCGACGAGTTCGGCGAGCCGACGGGCGACGGTCGAGGACCGGCCGAGGCGTACCGGGATGTGCAGCAGCTCCGCCTCCCACAGCAGGGCCCGCCGGTCACGGGCGTCAGCCGCGGTGCGCAGCGCCTGCCGCACGGCGTCGTGCCCGCGGCCCTGGGCGACCAGGATCCACGGCCGGGCCAGTTGGAACGCCGGCACGTCGAGGACGCGGTACGACTCCACGCGCGCCAGGTGCGCCCGGTCGAGCAGGGTCCGTGCCTCGGCCACCTCACCGAGCAGGGCCTCGATGGTGGCCAACTCCCCGAAGACCAGGGCCTGCTGACCCCAGGTGGTGTCCTCACGCAACGTCGAGGCGGCCTCCCGCATGTGCCGCCGGGCCGACCGGAGCCGCCCCCGGCGGGCGGCGATCCGGCCCAGGAAGAACTGCCACGCGCCCTGGTTGCCCACCCATCCGGACTCGCGTGCCACCCGGTACTGGGCGTCGGCGGTGGCCTCGGCCTCGTCCAGTCGCCCCGCGAACGCCTGGGCGGTGGCGAGCCAGCTCACCAGCCCCACGCCCAGCATGGGCATGTCCTCCTCGGCGTCCCCGGCCGCCAGGGTCGCGAGGGCCGACTCGGCCAGTTCGAGCGCCGCGCCCGTCCGGCCGTGGGCGAAGGCCGCCACGCATTCGGCGTAGCGAGTCCTGACCAGGGTGGCCGAGCCCGGCGACGCGTGCGGCCGGGCGCGCTCCAGGTCCCGTTCGCAGGCGGGCCAGTCGGCCTGGGTGGCCTGCAACACGGCCTGGAGTCCGGCGAGTTCGGCGCGGGCCGCCGGGTCGCGCACGGTGCTCTCGGCGCGGCGCAGCAGGTCGAGCGCGTCGGTGGGCCGGTCCAGCGACAGGTACATGTTGGCCGCCAGCAGTTGCACCGAGCGCACCTGTTCGCGTTCGGACGTGTCGGTCTGCGGCAGGCCGCGGTGCACCTCCTCGGCCTGGACGCCGTCCCCGGTGTGGCCGAGCGCCGCGGCCAGCACGCGCCGGGCGGGGCTGCCGCCCCCGGCGGCGCAGGCCGCCTCGGCGAGCCGGGCGGCCAGCGCGAAGTCCAGTGTGCGGACGGCGTGTTCGGCCGCGGCGAGCAGGAAGCGCGGGTCGGTGTTGTCCCCGGCGGCCAGGCGCCAGGCGCCCACCCGTGCGATGTCCCCTCGTCGGCGCAGGCCCGTCCGCTCGGCCGCCGCGGCCAGTTCACGGCAGCGCCGCTGCCGCCGGTGGGGTGGCGTTCCCCGGCGCAGCACCTCGCCGTAGAGGGGGTGTGCCAGCCGGAGCAGGGTGCGCCGGCCGTCCTCCTCGCCGAGGACGAGGCCGTGCCGGTCGAGTGCGTCCACGACGGCGGGACCGGTGAGGTGTTCGAGGACGGCGGCCCCCAGGGGCTCGCCGAACGCCAGTAGTTCGGCGGCGCGTTGCTCGTCCGGCCCGAGTCGTCCCATCCGGTGGCTCACCAGGTCGGTGAGTTCCGTCGGCAGCCCCAGCGGCCCCCGCCAGCGCCACACCCTCGCAACGGGTGCCAGTGTCCCTGCGGCGAGTCCCGCCTCCACGAGCTGCCGCAGCCACAGCACGTTGCCGCCGCTGACCTGCCAGAGCCGATACGCGCTCGCGGTCTCCACCTGCCCGGCCAGCGCCCGCTCCAGCAGCCGGACGACATCGCCTTGGTCCAGCGCCGGCACTTCGACGCGCGTCGCGTAGTCGCCGCGCAGCAACGCCTGCACGGCGTCCGGTACCGGAGCGCCGGAGCGTGCGGTGAGGACGATCCGGGTACCGCCGCGCACGGCCAGGTGCAGCAGCAGGGCCGCGGAACCGTCGTCCAGCAGGTGCGCGTCGTCCACGAACAGGGTCCGGTCGTCGCCCGCCTCGGTGAGGAGCGCGTCGGCGAGGATCCGCAGCAGGTTGGGCCGCCCGCCGGTGGTCGGCAGGGACGTCGGCAGCAGGTGGGCGAAGGCTCCGAACGGAAGCTCCGCGGTGCTCTCGGTGGCCGCGACCACCCGGGCCCGGCCCGCGGCCGACCTCGTCAACAGCTCGCGGGCCAGCCGGGTCTTGCCGACCCCCACCGGACCCGTGATCAGAACGCCGGCCCGAGCCGGATCCGCCAGCAGCGCCGTCAGCTCCGCCAGCGAACCGTCCCGGCCGGTGAACGGCCACGAGCGGTCGAGGACGGGGCCGGGACCGGGGCCGGGACCGGGGCGGGGACCGGGGCCGGGTCTGTGGTCCGGCGCGTTCTCCTGATCCTCCATCAGCAGCCCCTCCACCCCTCCGCCCTCCGCACGGGTCGGCCCGGGGCCGCCGGGGCAAGCCCGGGTCCGCACATTGAGTAACACATTACTCACGACTGGGCGCCGCATTACAGGTACGTTTTCGCCTTGCCGGCACGCGACACAGGGAACGATTCCTCGGGCCACCCGAACAAAACGGCAGGGGAATTCAGTAAACCGACGCGTGAATTTACGTGAATTCGACGTTGCATCGCATCCGACCTACCCAGAGGGGTCACATGCGCGACACCCGAAACACCTCCGCCCGAAAGAGCCGAAAGGCCCGATCCACTCGGCAGGCCCGATCCACCCGATCCACCCGATCCATCCGGCCCGCCCGACGCGCCACGGCCGCGCTGGCCGCTGGGGCCGCACTGGTGACGGGTCTACTGGCGACGACGGGCGCCCAGGCGAGCGCGGCCGACCTGCCGTACGGGCCGTACACCTGCGTGAACGGCTATGTCTGGCGCACGGCCGTCCCGTCCGACCTGGTCTGCGTCACCCCGCAGGTCCGCGACCAGACCGCCACGGAGAACTCGCTCGCCGCCTCGCGTCGCGAGCCGAACGGCGGCCCCTACGGGCCCGACACCTGCAAGCAGGGCTACGTATGGCGGGAAACGAACCCCACGGACCACGTGTGCGTGCCGCCGGCCGCCCGCGACCAGGCCCGCGCCGACAACGGCAACGCGCCCTGGCGGCTGGTCGACCCGGGCGCCACACCGCGCGGCGGGGTGTCGGTGATCACCGAATACGGCTACTCGACCGGCGCCTACCTGAAGGCCACCGGCAGCGGTCTGTCCCCCGGCGGCACGGTGTCGTTCTACGCCGTCGGCATCAACACGACCGGCCCGTTCTCGTTGGGCCAGTTGACCGCTGATGCGGCCGGCACGATCCCGGGCTACCAGTACGTCGGGTTCATCAACTGCCGTACCGGCGTGACGCAACCCGCCACCGTCGTGGTCCTCGACCGGAATTCCGGCCTCGTCACCACGGCCGGGACCACGGACGCATTCCGCAGTTGCGGCTGAGCACCGCATCGTCCGCCCCGGGCACGGCAACGATGTCCGCCCCTGTTCATTCCTCCGCACTCGAAAGAGAAAGCAGGCGACGACGACCATGTACTTCAAGGCTGCTGGACTGATCGCGGCAACCGCGGCGGCGATCGGCGGTTCGCTCCTGACCGCGCCGACCGCCTCGGCATCCGGTTCGGCGTCCGGTCCCGCGTCGGTGACGCCCCGAGCGGCGTCCGCGACACCGGCGGCGGGGGCCGGGGCGGCGGCGTTCGGCCTCTACCTCGTGAATTCCAACAGCGGCAAATGTCTCAGCCCCGCCGGTGGCCGGGTGGACAACAATGCCTTCACCGTCATCTACAACTGTGACACCGACCCGTCGCGCTCCTGGTATCTGGTGAACAAGGGGAACAACATCTACCAGATCCTGAATCTCAACAGCGGCAAGTGCCTCAGCCCCGCCGGGGGTGCCGGCACCAACAACACCGAGACCGTCATCTACAACTGCGACAACGACCCGTCGAGACTCTGGTACTTCGTCGACAAGGGCAATCTCAATTACCACCTCGTGAACAACAACAGCGGCAAGTGCCTCAGCCCGGCAGGCGGGGGTGTCCTGAACAACACCCCCACCGTCATCTACAACTGCGACACCGACCCGTCGCGTCTTTGGTCCCTCAGAGCGCAGTAGCGCCCGCCCAGACTCAGAGCGTGAGCAGCCGCTTCATGAGGTGGGCCGCCGTGTCGGGCCCCGCTTCGAGGACGACACGGCAGTGCGCGCCGGGCTGGGCGGGGTAGCCGAGGTACTGTCCGCGCAGGTCGCAGATGGTCTGGCCGCGGCCGGGACCGTCCGTGGCGTCGACGAGTACGTCCACCACGGGTGCCAGGGTGGGTACGACGCCGCCGACGGCGACGGCCGCGGCCAGCGGGTCGTGGACCGCGGAGCAGCGACGTCCGTAGGTGGCCACGTGGAACTCGAAGTAGAGGTCGAGCATGTCGCAGAGGGCCACGGACAGCGGGCGGCCGGAGTCCAGCAGCGCCTGCCGGTCGCTCTCCTCCAGGTTGTGGGCCATCGTGACGTCGAGCGGGACGAGGGTGATGTCCCAGGCGGCGGCGAAGACCTCGGCGGCGGCCTCGGGGTCGTTGAAGACGTTGGCCTCGGCAACCGGGGAGACGTTGCCGCTGACCCGGGCGGCG
The DNA here is from genome assembly GCF_042268025.1 of Streptomyces sp. NPDC056161. Classification (NCBI taxonomy): domain Bacteria; kingdom Bacillati; phylum Actinomycetota; class Actinomycetes; order Kitasatosporales; family Streptomycetaceae; genus Streptomyces; species Streptomyces sp. NPDC056161. The sequence continues at coordinate 135,727 of NZ_JBHJUV010000004.1, read as the reverse complement.
CCGCCCATGATGGTGATGTCCTTGACCAGCGACGGCAGCCGGGGTTCGCGGCGCAGGGCCTCGGCGATGTTGGTGAGCGCGCCGGTGGTCAGGATGCGCAGCTCACCGGGGTGGTCGTCGGCGAGCTGGAGGAGCAGGTCGGCGGCGTCCCTCGCGGCCGACCGCATCCAGCAACTCCAGGATTCCCCCGGCACGTTGCTGCACGCGCTCGGCGAGCTGCTCGGTCCCGTCTTCGGCCCCGGAAAGTGCACGGTCACCGCGGGAGTGGCCGGCACGACGCGCGGACAACTCCTGGGGCTGGGGGCGGACGACCCGCTGCTGATCCTGACCCAGACCGTCCAACTGGGCGGCAAAGCAGCCTACTTGGCGAAGTATCTGGTCGCGCCCACCGGCGACCCGCTGTCGATCCTCCAGTCACCCCAGCCCGGGGCCACGCTGCGCTCCTGAACCGCACCGGGCTGCACCCAGACCGCCGGGAGCGCTCCGAAGCCGATCGACATCCCGCTCGGCAACCGCTCGACCGTGTTCGCGGCAACCCGGCGAGCGCGCGTCTCCCGGGGCACTCCCAGCCGCAGAGGCCGGGCCGCGCACCTCAGCGACCCGGGTGCCCTAAAAACCCGGCGAAACAGCGGCAGGTTCGCCCTCCGCTCATGGACGACGAACAGCCCGGAGAATCAGGGCAGAAGGGCGGGAGGGCAGAAGGGCGGGAGCGGCCGACGGGCGCCTCTTGCGCATCAGCCCCGCCTTGACCCGTGCTTTCGAAGCTCGAAGTACCTACTTTTTCTTCTTTGGCTTTTTGCCTCCATGCGCCGCGGCCTGCCGCTCTCGCCAGCGTTTGCCTTGATCGACCTCCGCTTGCTGCGCTCGCCTGGCGGCGGCCATATCGAGCGGGGGCAACCTGTCCTGCATCGCCTCGCGGAGTGGAAGAATGCGACCTCCATTACTCCTCGACTGCGCGTCGGAGACTGGATTCACGGCGTAATACCCCGCCGAGCCTTCCCACCCCGTTGCCTGTGAGAAAGCGGCGGCATCCTCCACCACGTACGACGAATCCGCCACCGGCGCCTGCTGGTACGAAGTCGGCTGACCATACTGCGCGGGTCCCGGCATGAACGACGTCGCCTGCCCGAACGCGTAAGGATCCGACACCGCGCTGTACGCCGCCGATGCCGGCCTTTCCTGCGACCCCTGCGGGTAATCGGCAGTACCCGCTGCGTAAGCCGCAAACGATGCCGTTCCGGGCTGGTCGGCCTGGTTCGCTGCGGCTTGCTCTCGCAGCCTCCGAGCCCCCGCACGGCTTTCTCGCACCTGGTCCGCAGCATCATACGCACGCGCCGCGAACCTTGGACTAGTTACCCATAGTTGCTGCTCGTCACCACTCGCCCCATAAGGATTCTGGTCCCTGTTCATTTCGTCCCTACGTTACGTTTCCACTCATGGTTCATTTTCGGCTTCCTGGCATCAGGAAGTCGGTGGTCGGCGCCCGCTGCCCGCTGCCGCGATTCGTGTGCTCGGGTGGATCGCTGCACAAGGCGATGCCTTCGAGTTGGGAATACAGCCGGAACGTTCGGCTTGGCGCTGGAATGCCGACGTTCCCGTCGGCATCATCACTTCTTCTTCAGATGGTTCTCTGCGCCAATCGGTTCGGTCACCTTGGCTGAATTCACAGTCCTCACGGAAGATCCACACAGAGGGGACAGTAGGTACCGGCGTAGGCGACGACGGTTGCCCGGACATGCTGGGCCAGGGCCCGGCGCTTCGGCCAGGATCTTCGCGCGCGGGGCCCGCTCGTGGAGGACTCCTGGGACTGGGGGCGGACGACCCGCTGCTGATCCTGACGCAGCCCGTCCAACTGGGCGGCAAGGCGGCCTACTTGGCGAAGTATCCGGCGCGGACCTGAACCGCAGCGGACTTCACCCGGACTGCTGGGGGCGCCCCGAAGCCGATCGGCAACCGCTCGGCCGTGTTCGATGCAACGCGGCGAGCGCGCGTGCCCGGGGCCTCCCGGCCACAGGGGCCGGGCCGCGCACTTCAGCAGCCCGGGTGCCCTGGAAACCCGGCGGGACAGCAGCGGGTTCGCCCTCAACTCATGGGCGACGAACAGCCCGGAGAATCAAGGAGGAAGACGGGAGGCCGCGCGACGGGCGCCTCCTGCGCATCAAAGAACCTACCTGGTCCTCTTCTTCTCTTCGTGCTTCTTATGCGGCTGTTGCGACTGTGCTGCGTCCTGGCGCCGCCGCGAAGAACTGTCCTGGGCGGGATGCCGCTGCCCGCGCAAGAAGTCGGCCACATTCGCCGCCATCCGAGACCTCTGTCCTCTGCCTCGCTGCACGCGCATCGCGCAGCCTTGCAATATTTTCATGTGACGCGGCAGTTACCCAGGGCACACCGAGACCGTCATCTACAACTGCGACACCGACCCGTCGAGACTCTGGTACTTCGTCGACAAGGGCAATCTCAATTACCACCTGGTGAACAACAACAGCGGCAAGTGCCTCAGCCCGGCAGGCGGGGGTGTCCTGAACAACACCCCCACCGTCATCTACAACTGCGACACCGACCCGTCGCGACTTTGGTCCCTCAGAGCGCAGTAGCGCCCGCCCGGACTCAGAGCGTGAGCAGCCGCTTCATGAGGTGGGCCGCCGTGTCGGGCCCCGCTTCGAGGACGACACGGCAGTGCGCGCCGGGCTGGGCGGGGTAGCCGAGGTACTGTCCGCGCAGGTCGCAGATGGTCTGGCCGCGGCCGGGACCGTCCGTGGCGTCGACGAGTACGTCCACCACGGGTGCCAGGGTGGGTACGACGCCGCCGACGGCGACGGCCGCGGCCAGCGGGTCATGGACCGCGGAGCAGCGACGTCCATAGGTGGCCACGTGGAACTCGAAGTAGAGGTCGGTCGATCCTCCAGTCACCCCAGCCGGGAGCCACGCTGCGGTCCTGATCCGGCGCGGACCCGAACCCCGGCGGACATGACCCGGCACCGGCGAGCCCTGCTGCAACAGCAGCGCCTGCCTCGGCCCGGAGTAGGCGGCGGCCAGTCGCCGCCGGATCCTCGGGCAGGCCGCCGAAGAACGGGAACTACTCATCCCCGCACACTTCGGCGGCCCGGGTGCCGTGGAAATCCGGTGGGACAGCGGCGGATTCACCCTCGACTCATGGGCGGCAGCGGTCAGCCCGGAAAGCCAGGGCGGAAGGACGGGAGCGGCGCGACGGGCACGTCTTTCCTATCAGCGCCTGCCTTGGCCCGTTTTTCGGAACTCAAAGGACCTGCTAGCCCTACTTCCTTTTTGGCTTCTTCTTGAAGAGATCCTTCACGGCCGTGAAGTTTCCAGACGACGACGCTGCGCCCTTGGCTCCCTTCGAAGGGCCTTGCACAGGGTGCGGATTCGCGTTCAAGTACCTGCCTGCATTTGCATTTGCCGACGCGGCAGGCGTGTCATAACCTCTAGTCGATTCCATTTGCCACTGCTCGTCCGCCGCGGGCGGGACTGCCCTGACCGACGAGGTGGGCGTCGTCAGTGGTGATACATCATACACCGGGTCATTCGCCCCATATGCCCGTGACATCTGTGATATCTGTCGCGCTTGTGATTGCTGCTGGTATTGCTGCTGGGACCAATCCGTTGATTGCTGCTGGTATTGCTGCTGGGACCAACCCGTTGATTGCTGCTGGTATGGCTGCTGGGACCAATCCGTTGATTGCTGCTGGTATTGCTGCTGGGACCAATGCGTTGATTGCTCGGCAGTGGCCTCTGATGGAAACCCCGTCGCCGTTGCGAACGCGAGAGGATCGTCTACCAGGTGCTCCGACCCCGCGGCGTAAGACGCAAACGCTGACGATCCTGGCTCTGCGGTAGCCGTGTTCTGTGTATCTACCGCTGCACGTCTATCACGCCCCACAGCCTCAGGTCGGCGCGGTGCTGCACGCCTGGCCTCCTCCCAAGTTCGCCCCTCAAGGACAGCCGCGCGCCGTGCTCTAGTCCTGACCTGCTCCTTAGTACGCCCATCAGCGGTTACCCATGCTGTATCCCGGTCAATAGGGATCACATCGTCGTCCATACCACCACTACGTTTCATTCCCGCTGATGGTTCAATGCCACTTCCTGGCGTCGTGCGGAAGGGTGGTGGGGCGGGTTCGCCCGCCCCGGCCGCAGGCAGGCCGCGTTTCAGCCGGTACCGGTCACCGGCTGAATCGCGGCCTCCAGATACTCAAGGCCGCGCAGCCCTTTGTTGAGCAGTGGCCGGGACTCCTGGATCTCGAAGCGGGCCACATGGTCGGCCAGCCGCTCCAGCAGCACGCCGATCTCCAGGCGAGCCAGGTGTATCCCGGGGCAGACATGCTCGCCACGCCCGAAGGCGAGGTGGTCGGAGGGGCGCCGGGTGATGTCGAAGCGCGCCGGGTCCGGGTACTGGCGTTCGTCGCGGTTGGCGGAGCCGTAGAGCAGCGCGACCCGTGAGCCGACCGCCGACGGAACCCCGTCGATCTCGTGGTCCTCGGTGAGCACCCGGCTGAACTGGGGCACCGGACACTCCACCCGCAACGACTCGTTGATCGCGTGCGGGATCAACGACCGGTCCGCGCGCAGCAGATCCCACTGGTCGAGGTTCTCGGCGAACAGCGCGACCACGTTGGTGATCGCGAGGATCGTCGTGTCCAGGCTCGGCGTGACGTCGTTGCCCCGACTTGTCCGTTGCCCCGACTTGTCCGCTGCCTGGCGAGCTGTCGTCCCGCAGTCGCGGGGGTGGTCCCGGCGGTCCGGTGACGCGGCACCAGGTGCGCCCCGATGGCGTGATCGCATCCACCCCAGGGGTGCTGCCTCAAGCACAGATTGAACCGCTCGGGTGGTCAGCACGTTGAATCAGAGATTTCCGAACGTCGAAGGGACTTCAATGAGCTATCCGGATCAGGGCGGGGCGGACTTCGAGATCTACACTGCTTCGCCACCTCCGCAGACTGCCTCTGAACTGGTTGCTGAGCTAGGTGTTGAGGCCGTCCGAGCCGCCATGCCCTCGGAGGAGCGACGATCTTTCGACGGGGCGAATCCGTGGAGCCAAATCCAAGACGCTAACGCGGACCTTGCCGAGCGGATTGAAGAAGTGAACGACTTTGATGCACGTGTGCAGCAAACAATTAACACGCGAGGATACACCCAAGACCAAGCCCAGGTTGTATATGCCCAAACAGCGGACATGCGACAGTCCCTGATAGATGCGATGCAACAATCTCAGCAGACTGCGAGCCAAAGGCTCAACACCTACGAGAATAATCTCATCAATCACATTGAAAGCCGCGGACTGACGCAGAGAGTCGCGCTCCGGACGGGGAACTACAGCACGCCGGACCTGAATACGGCTCAGGCCGCCGCATTTTACTCACCGGACCTTGGCAGCCGCGACCGCCGCGACCGCCACGGCGACCAAGGCGGCCAAGGCCGTACAGTTCTGGGGAACAACCGCGGCGACCGACGACAACCACGAGGGAGGCGCTGAGTCGCGCCGCCGGCCCGTCCCAACAGTGCGTACCCGACAATGCCCGAAAGGGCTGCCGCGGCGGCTGGAGTTCATCCCGGATTCACAACAGCCTGCGATTACGCTGTCAGCGCGATGGCTGGTTGCAGCAGGGTCCGGACTTTGAACCCGACGGGCCCGCTCATCCGTTGCCCTGATTCGTCCACTGTTCGGCGAGCTGTCGTGCCGCGGTCGCGGGGGTGGTCCCGGCGGTCCGGGCCGTACGGACGATCTGACGGAGCGTGGCCGCAATGGCGTCGATGCGTTCGGTCATCCGTGCCTCGGACTCCTGGTGCAGTTCGACACCGAGGGCGTGGATGACTCCGCCCGCGCTGACGACCACGTCCGGCGCCCAGAGGATGCCCCGGGCGGCGAGGAGGGCGGCGGTTTCGGGTCGGTCGAGCTGGTTGTTGGCCGGGCCCGCGACCGCTGCGCTGCGCAGCGCAGCGCAGCGCAGCGACGGAACCGTACGGGCCGTCAGCAGTCCGCCGAGCGCGGCCGATACGAGGATGTCGACCTCCGCGGTGAGGGCGTCGTCCGATGCCACCCAGGTCGCGCCCAACTCCCTGGCCGTGCTCACGCCGCTCACGCCCTGAGCCGCCGGGCGCGCCCGTGGCGGGGGCGCGCATCGTCCGACGGGCGGCACTTGGCCGCCGCCCGCTCAGGCCGCGGCGAGTTCGCACCATACGTATTTGCCCCGGTCCCCGAACCGGGCCGAGGGCCGCCAGCCCCAGCAGTCCGCGCAAGCCATCACCAACCCCAACCCCCGCCCCTCCTCCACATCCAGGGCCAACCCCAACGGCTGGGGCGGGTCCGGCGGCTCCGGGTCGGTGTCCCACGCCCCGATCCACACCACGCCCTCCGGAGAACGCCGCACCCTGAGCGCGGCCGGCCCCTTCGTATGCCGCACGGCATTGGACACCAACTCCGCCGCCAGCAGTTCCGCGGTGTCCACGAGGCCGATCAGACCGTGGATGGTCAGGAGCAGACGGAGGGTACGACGGCAGACCGTGACGGCTCTGAGGTCGTTGGGAACGTAGAGGGTGTAGTCCCAGGTCTCGTGCACGTTCTCGGGCATGCGGCGTCAACTCCATTGCGGTGAAGGGGATTTCGCGCGTGGTGGCATTGCCGCAGCCGTCGCGACAGGACGGGGCGGTGCACTTCCGCAGCGTGTGCGGTACGTCACCGACGGTAGATCTAAATCTAGAGATTGAGCAAGCTGGTCGCGTAAACTGACACCGAACGAGTCGCGCTCTTGCGCGCGTTGGACAAGGAGCAGTTGAGAGCTTTGAGGCGCCAATCAACGGGCCGTCAGTCACGTCTCGCGACAGAACTTCGCAGACTTCGCGAATCGGCGGGTCTGAGCGCCCGCCAAGCGGCGGGGCTGCTTGGCGTGAGCCCCGCACAGATCACCCACATCGAGTCCGCACTCGCAGGTGTCAGCGAGAAACGACTCCGTCGTCTCGCCTCGCATTACGCGTGCACGGACGCGGGTTTCGTCGACGCTCTGGCCACCATGGCCGCTGACAGGACAGTCGGTTGGTGGGAGAAGTACCGGGGTTCGTTGCCCACATCCTTCCTGGACCTGGCAGAGCTGGAGTACCACGCCACCTATCGCTGGGACGTGGACTTCCTGCACGTTCCGGGCCTTCTCCAGACGGAGGATTACGCTCAGGCTCTCTTCTCCCGCCGGGTGCCCGAACTCACCGAGGACGAGCTGAGTTTGCGTGTCCGTCACCGCCTTGAGCGGCGCATCATCATCGAGGGACCAAGGCGGGTGCCGTACGACGTACTGGTGCACGAGGCGGCATTGCGAATCAGAGTGGGAGGGCGCGCCGTCTCCAGGGCCCAGCTCGCCCACATCCTGGAGGTGTCGGAGGCGGAGCACGTCACCGTACGCGTTATCCCGTTCGACCTGGACAGCTTCGCCGACATCACGGCTGCCATGGTCTACGTCGGCGGCGCCGTACCCAAGCTGGACACCGTAGTGCGCGACGGTCCGCATGGATCGCTGTTCATCGACTCCGAGGCACAGCTGGCGGTCTTCCGAACGCTCTTTCGTAGAGTGGAGGCGGCATCACTCGATCCTGAACGGTCGCGTGATCTCCTCCACGAGCTGGCCAAAGAACTGTGAGGCGTTCGGTGATCACTTTCGATAACTGGCGGAAGTCTTCCTACAGCGGCAGCGGCGACGGCAATGCGTGCGTAGAGATCGCCACCAGCCCCGCCCACATAGCCATCCGGGACTCCAAGGACCCCACCGTCGGCTCCCTCTCATTCCCCGCCGAAGCCTTCGCCACCTTCGTCGAAGCCCTCAAGGAACACCCCAACCGCTGAGCCCCGCCAAGTCACGAGACTTGATCAACCACACGTCGAAGGAAATGTGATGACCGCCCCTGACAACTGGCAGAAGTCGTCCTACTCAAGCTTTGGCGACGGAGACTCCTGCGTGGAGATCGCCGACCTGGACACCCACATAGCCGTCCGCGACTCCAAAACCCCCACCCGAGCCACCCTCACCTTCCCCACCCCCGCCTTCGCCGCCTTCGTCGAGGCGCTGAAGGAGCCGTATCGCTCCTGAACGGGCGGCTGCACCGTGCTGCCGGGTCGGCATCACATGTGGGAGCTGATCACACCGCCGGCGCTGAGCACGATGTAGGAGCCGTTGGCGTCGAGGCCGACGTCGTGCCCGTTCGTCTCCAGCGTGGCTTCCACGTCGCCCTCGTTGCCGAGGATCTCCGCGCGGTACTTGAGGTCGCCGACCTTGGTGACCTCGGCCTGCCAGCCGCCTTCAAGCATGAAGGTGCCCGGCCCCTGGTCTCCGCCGCCCATCCAGGACTTGACGTCGCCGCCCATCGTGAGCACGACGAACATGTCATTGGCGTCGAGCCCGGCGTCGTGCCCGTTCGTCTCCAGCGTGGCCAGGACCGAACCCTGGTTGACGATCTTGGCGAGGTAGTCCTGGTCGCCGTCCTGGTAGACCTCGGCCTTGCTGCCGTCCACCAGCGACACGGTGCGGACCGGGGAGGACTTCGTGCCGCCCGCTGCGTCCGGTGCGGCGGTGTGCTCGGTGGACGTCTCGGTCTTCACGCCGGTCTGGTCCTTGTTCTCAATGGTCTTGGCGTCGTTGGACGCACCACCGTCACCGGTGGAGACGGAGCCGGAGGCAGTGCCGGAGACGGAGCCGGAGTCGTTCTTCACCGAACCGGCGGCGGCCCCCGTGCCGCTGCCCTGGCAGGCGGTCAGCGAGAAGGCCGCGGCGGCGGCGACGGCCAGCAGGGTGGCGGAACGGACGGTACGGCGAGTACGGCGAGTGGTGTTCATCGAAGTTCCCCCACGGGTGTCTGGGTGCGGCACCTGCGCCTGCTTCCGCAGGGCGACCGACCGCATCGGCTGTTCGTTTACACCCCGTGAGATGGCACCCCCGATGGGAGTTGTTCGCCGGGTTCTGTCCGCGCTTGGTAACAGGGGTATCCCGGCGCTGCGACACGAATTTTCAGGGGCTGGCCGAAGTCCGCCTGGTCGGCGGCGCACCACCACCGCGGACATCGCGTTCTCCGGCAGACGCGGGCCCGCTCCCGTCCGGATGGTGGGCAACTCCTCGAACCCCGACAAGCCCTGGGCCCTCCCCCAGGACGCACACTTGGTCTCGTTCCTCGGCGGCATCGTGTCGACGACGGAGACCGGCCAGACGCAGTGGAAGGGCGGACGGGACTGGGTGTTCGCCTTCGACACCACGACCGGGCAGATCAAGGCGCGTGAACGAGAGACGCAGGAGACCGGCACCGCGGCGGCGAGTCCCGTGATGCTCGCCGCGGTGCCCCTGGTGGCGGGGGCGAGCCGGTACCGGGCGGAGGTCATGGCCACCGATGCGACCGGCCAGGCCGCGACCTGGGTCGTCGAGCAGGGCCTGAGCACGGTCGGCGACACCGTCACCCGGTGGGCGCCCGCGTCCCGGGTCCTCGACTCCTTCGGCACCGCCGGGGGCACGGTACCGGCCGGCTGGAACCCACCGCAGATCGTCTCGCTCGGCCCGAACGCCGTGGTGGAGTGCACGGCACCGCAGGGACTGACGCTCGCCTACACCGTCAAGTTGCAGACGACCGAAGGGCTGACCGCTTGACCCGGCATGGTCACCGCGCCGGCCCCTTTCAGCGTCCGCCTCTCGCCGGACCCTGCCCGCCGCCGTACCCGGGATGGCCCGGGGCTGTATACGGCGTGGGAGAAGGTGCTCTGCCGGTGCCGTAAGGGCCGGAGTACGGAGCCTGGTCGAACGAGGCGATAGAAGGAAGTGCTGTGCTGTACAGGCCGGCGATACGGTCGAAGGACTCGATACCGGGGAGAGGAGTGGGAGCGGCCTCCAGAGGGAGGGGTGTCGCGCCGTACGAGTCGGAGGAGCTGAGAGGGGTGGGCGTGGGCTGGGCCGCCGCGGCGGACGCCAAGGCGCTCGAACCGAGGCCGCCGGATGGAACGTGCGGCGCGTCGGTCATCGTGACAGGGCGCCGCATGAAATCTCTCGATCGTAGGTTCTCCTCCAGACGCTCAGCCAGTTCTTTCCGCTCGTCGTCCGTCAAAGCGCTGCGACCACCCGGAGTCTTTGCGGATTTAGCCAACTTATAGGCGCTTCGCTCATTTATCCCATGGGATCCATTTCTGACATATTCACCCAACCGCGCGCCCCGCCGCTGACTCAAAAAGCCTCGCAGGAACTCCGTCTCCTTCTCTAGCCCCATGCGGGGCGCACGATGCTTCGCCTGCCCGGGGGCCGATTCCACCCCCCTCCTGTTAATGCTCGCACGCTGCTCAAGCTGGGTCCGCTCTCGTTCTGTCAAGCCTTGCAAATTTCCCCGACACGCTTCTTTGACCCACCGAGAGAGACTCGTGTGGGATATACTCTCCCCCTCCTTCCTCTCAAATTCCTTCACGAAATCTCTGAACGACATAGGAAGTCTCGTATTCAAAAATTCCCGGATGATCTTTATCTTCTGCGCGTCGCCCAAATGGGGCCGACGAGGCAAATCAACACCGACACTCTTCTTTCCCCCGCTTTTATTGCTCCTACGCCGATCAAGCTCGGACTGCTCCCATGGTTCCAGTTCGCCTCGCGCACCATTTTCGTCATCGGCCCATCTGCTCAAGCTCGGTGCGGAAAAGTCCCTCCCGTCAACGAAACCCCTCAACGTCACGGTATCGTCCGCCGCCATAAATTCTCGGAGGATGGCAACTTTCGCTTCGAGGGATCGCCCAGTCCGGGAGCGCTGGTCGGGCATCGTGTGACCTCCGGTCGTCTGCAGCCGGGAAACCCCCGGCCGCGGCGGGCTTTCTCCCACCTGCAACGGAACCGATCCGCCGATGGTTCACGCTGCCGCCTGCGTCCGCGGAGATGCCGAAACCCACCGGACGTGCCTTGGCGGGGGCGGACGTCGTCCGACGGCACTTCACGCCCGCCCCCGACGGGTCAGATCTTGGCGGTGGGGTGGTGGAGGTCGAACCAGGCACCGAGGCCGAGGACGCGTTCCAGCAGCATCCGCTGCTGCTGGGTCAGGTCCGCGGCGGGCCCGCCGGTGGCCGCGGCCAGGCCCTCGCCGCTGACCAGGTGCACCGCCGCGCAGCCGACGTATTCGGCGAGGGCGTGCACGTACGGGGTGTCCTGGGTCGGCGCGACATCGATGGCCTGGAAGTGCTTGTCCTGGTCGGGGAAGTCCACCGCGAAGCTGCGGACGGAATCGCCCTGGAACCCACCGCAGACCGTCCCGCTCGGCCCGAACGCCGTGGTGGAGTGCACGGCACCGCAGGGACTGACGCTCGCCTACACCGTCAAGTTGCAGACGACCGAAGGGCTGACCGCCTGACACGACAGGCGCCTGGGCCGCGCTCCTTTCAGCGTCCGCCTCTCGCCGGACCCTGCCCGCCGCCGCCATACCCGGGGTGACCCTGGGCATTGAACGACGCCGGAGGAGGAGTTGTGCCGGTGCCATAAGCGCCGGAGTACGCGGCCTGCTCGAACGAGAAGACCGGAGGAAGTCTTCCGCCGTCCGCGACAGAGGCGAGGGAGTCGAAATCGGGGAGAGAGGTGGGAGCCGCTTCCGGAGGGGGAAATGTCGGGTCGTACGAGCCGGAGGGGATGAGAGGGGTGGGCGCAGGCCGGGCCGCGGCGGCAGACGCCATGGTGGGCGAACCAAGGGGGCCGGATCGAACGTGCGGCGCGTCGGTCATAGTGACAGGGCGCCGCATGTAATCCCTCGATTGCAGGTTCTCCTTCAGACGCTCAGCCAGTTCTTTCCGCTCCTCATCCGCCAAAGCGCTACGACCACCCGGAAACTGTGCGGATCTAGCCAACCCATAGGCTCTTCGCTCATTTACATCTATTCCATGGGATCCATTTCTGACATATTCACCCAACCGCGTGCCCCGTGGCTGCCTCAAATAGCCTCGCAGGAACTCCGTCTCTTTCTCTTGACCCATGAGGGGCGCACGACGCTTGGACCTGCGCGTCTCGTCCTTCGCCTGCTCGGGGGCCGATTCCTCCCCCCTCCTGTTATCGTTCGCACGCTGCTCAAGCGTGGCCCGCTCTAGGTCTGTCAAGCCTTTCAAATTTCCCTCACGCGCTTCTTTGGCCCAACGAGCGAGAGTCACGTAGGATACGCTCTCCCCTTTCTCCCCCGCACGCTCCCCCTCGCGTTTCTTCACGAACTTTTCGAATGACAGAGGAGGTTCCGTATTCAAAAATTCCCGGACGATCTTTATCTTCTGCGCGTCGCTGAACTCGGGCCGACGGATATGCGCCAAACGCTTGCCTAGTTCTTCCCGCTCGCCAGGGTCCAAATTACTGCGACCATTCACTTGGCTTGCAGAGAAAGCCAACTTATAGGCCGCATCCTCACTTACCTTGGTTCCGTCCTCCGCCTTCCAGGAGTGAGCAAAATTTTTCGGCTTCGTGCCCTGCGGCGTCTCCAAATAGGCTCGCAAGAACTCTGTCTCTTTATCCCGGCCCAAGGGCGAACCACGATGACGTTTGGGCTTCTTGCCCTTCTCCTGCTCGTCTCCCGCCAACTCGTCGCCTCCGTTGCCGTTGATCTGCGTTTCACTGCGCCGCGCGGTCTCCGGCCGCCGCGGCTTTCTCCTGTCCATAACGGAACTGATCCGCCGACGGTTCAAGCCGCCCGCGCCCGTGTACCTGCCGAAAACCCGCCGAGCGTGCCTTGACGGGGGCGGACGCCGTCCGACGGCACTTCACTCGTACCCGCCGGCTGGAACCCACCACAGATCGTCCCCCTCGGCCCGAGCGCCGTAGTCGAATGCACCGCACCACAGGGACTGACACTCGCCTACACCGTCAAGTTGCAGACGACCGAAGGACTGACCGCCTGACCCGACAGGCGCCTGGGCCGCGCCCCTTTCAGCGTCCGCCTCTCGCCGGACCCTGCCCACCGCCGCCATACCCGGGGTGACCCTGGGCATTGAACGACGCCGGAGGAGGAGTTGTGCCGGTGCCGTAAGCGCCGGAGTGCGCGGCCTGCTCGAACGAGAAGACAGGAGGAAGTCTTCGGCCCTCCGCGACAGAGGCGAGGGAGTCGAAATCGGGGAGAGGGGAGGGAACGGCCCCCGGAGTGCGAGGTGCCGTGCCGTACGAGCCGGAGGAGCTGAGACGGGTGGGCACGGGCCGGGCCGCGGCGATGGACGCCATGGTGCTCGAACCGAGGCCGTCGAATCTATCGTGCCAATCATTCTCCTGGCTGCGCGCCAGAAGCTTTCTCCGCTCCTCATCGCTCAACCCTGATAGCTCCACCACCCCCTCGAATTTGCCACTTGCTTCTTCGATCCAACGACTGAAACTATCCAGGGATAGATTCCTCTCATTCGCACCTTTACCATTCTCGTTAAGATCTGCAACGAACTGACTCATTGAAATTTTCTCGCCCGACCCCAAAAATCTCCGGATGAGGTCTATCTTCTGTGCGTGGCTGCTCAAATTGTGGTGCTGGGGTTGGATACTTTCTCGGCGCTCCCGAAGATCCCTCTGCTCCTCAGCGTTCAACCCCCGTAGCTTCACCACCCCCTGGACTTCTTCACTTGCGTCTTTGACCCAACGACTGAAAGTGGGAATTGTTAGACGCTTCTCCTTGTCGTCATCACTATTGTTTCTAACCTTTTCGGCGAACCCTCTAATGCTGTCGTTTGACTTCAAAAATCTTCGGATGAGGTCTAGCTTCTGCTCGTCATCCATGAGTGGGCGCATCGTGTGACCTGCCGATCGTCTGTGACCGGGACCCCCGGTCGCTGCAAACTTTCTCCTGTCCATAACGGAACCGATCCGCCCCTGGTTCACGCCTGCGCCCGCGAACATGCCGACAACCGCCGGGCGTGCCTTGGCAGGGGCGGACGTCGTCCGACGGCACTTCACCGCCCGCAGCCGGCCGCCAGGGCGAAGGCTGGTGGGGTGGCGGGGGCGGGCCGAGGCGCCCGCCCCCGTCGGGTCGTCAGACAGGTCGGACGCGTCAGACCTTGACCGTGGGGTGGTGGAGGTCGAACCACGCGCCGAGGTCGAGGACGCGCTCCAGCAGCATCCGCTGCTGCTGGGTGAGGTCCGCGGCGGGCCCGCTGGTGGCCGCGGTCAGGTCGTCGTGGCTGACCAGGTGCACCGCCACGTGGCCGGTGCGCAGCAGGTCGGCCGCCTGGGACTGGATGGCCGCGACGTAGTTCGGGTCGAACGTGCCCGGGTAGCCGCTCTTCTTGCGGTTGGCCACCGATTCCGGCAGGACGTCCCGGGTGGCGGCGCGCAGCAGACTCTTCTCGCGGCCGTCGAAGGTCTTCAGGGACCAGGGGGTGTTGAAGACGTACTGCACGAGGCGGTGGTCGCAGAACGGAACGCGGACCTCCAGGCCCACGGCCATGCTCATCCGGTCCTTGCGGTCCAGGAGGGTCTGCACCATGCGGGTCAGGTGGAGATAACTGACCACCCGCATCCGCTGGTCCAGGCCCGTCTCGCCGTCGAGCACGGGGGTTTCCGCGACCGCCGAGCGGTAGCTCTCCAAGGTGTGCTCCCGCAGGCCCAGCACGGGTTTGAGGTCGTCGCCGACCATGCCGCTGGACTCGATGATCGACTGCCGGCCTGCCAGCCAGGGGAAGGTCTCGGTGTACCGGCGCTCGTCGTGGAACCACGGGTAGCCGCCGAACACCTCGTCCGCCGACTCGCCGGACAGGGCCACCGTGGAGTGCTTGCGGACCGCGGCGAAGAGCAGGTAGAGGGAGTTGTCGCGGTCGCCGATGCCGATCGGCAGGTCGCGCGCACCGACGGCGGCCCGGCGGACCTCGGGGGCGGAGAGCGCGGCTCCGTCCAGGACGATGTCCTGGTGGTCGCAGCCGACGTATTCGGCCACGGCGTGGACGTACGGGGTGTCCTGGGTCGGCGCGACGTCGATGGCCTGGAAGTACTTGTCCTGGTCGGGGAAGTCCACCGCGAAGCTGCGGACGGTCTCGCCCTGCGGGGCGAGGTGGATCTGGGCGAGCGAGGTGAGCGCGGAGGAGTCCAGGCCCCCGGAGAGCAGGGTGCAGCGGGGCACGTCGGCGACGAGCTGGCGCCGGACGATGTCGTCCAGCAGCTCGCGGATGTGCGCGACGGTCTCCTGCCGGGTGTCGGTGTGCGGTTCGGAGCGCAGCTGCCAGTAGGTGCGGCGGCGCAGTCCGCCGCGGTCGAGGAGGACGATCTCGCCGGGACGCACCTCCCGCATGCCCTCCCACACCGCGGCGCCGGGAGTCTTGGCCCCGGTGAACAGCTCCCGCAGGCCGTCGAGCCCGACGACGGGGTCGACGAGGGGGTTGGCGAGGATCGCCTTCGGCTCCGAGCCGAAGATCACGCCGTCGTCGGTCTCGTAGTAGTAGAACGGCTTGATGCCCATGCGGTCGCGGATCATGACCAGCCGCTCGGTACGGGCGTCCCAGATGGCGAACGCGTACATGCCGTTGAGATGCTCGACGAGCTTTTCGCCCCAGACCAGGTAGCCGCGCAGCACCACCTCGGTGTCGGAGTCGGTGTCGAACCGCTGTCCGGCGCGGCGCAGTTCCGCGCGGAGTTCGGTGAAGTTGTACGCCTCGCCGGAGTAGACCATGCTCACCGCGCCGTCGGGGGTCTCGACGGTCATGGGCTGGGCGCCGCCCGGCAGATCGATGACCGCGAGTCGCCGGTGTCCCAGGGCCGCGTGGGGCGAGAGCCAGACGCCCTCGGCGTCCGGTCCGCGGCACGACATGGTCCCGGTCATCGCGTCGAGGTCTTGCTTGTGCCCCGTCAGGTCACGCTGGTAAGAGACCCAGCCGGTGATTCCACACATAAGCACCTCATTCCCGTCAGGAAAGTTGCCTCGGGATACTGGTGCCCTATGCATGTGACAGATTCACGCTCCGGGAAACCCGGACAATGTGGCATTTCACACAAGTAAACTTGTGTTAATAAGAGGTTTCGGCGGTGCCGCGGACCTGGCCTGTGGGGATGGGAATTCCCCCACCGCCGAATTACCGCGACACCCCGTGACCGCCCCGGCGGGCGGAGGCCGACGGGCCCACCGTCAGGCCGGGGCCGCCACCGACGCCAGCCGGTGCACGTCCTTCGCCGTCCCCGTCACCCCGGACAGGAAGCCCTGGGCCCGCGGTGACGCGTGTTCCGTCAGCCAGGCCGGGTCGATGTCGCACACCGCGATGCGCACCCCCGTCCCGGCCAGCGCCAGCGGGAGCGTGTGGACGACCGTCGACGGGAAGCTGAGGATGGTCCGGCCGATCGGGCCGCGGCGGGCGATCAGCTCCAGGGGGAGGTCGGGGCGGACGATCTCCAGGCCGGTCTCGGTCGCCAGGCGGCGCAGCTTCTCGGTGCTCTCGCGGCGGTGCGCGAAGTAGCGGTCGGCGCCGTGCGCCTTGGCCAGGCCGCGTACGGCCTCCACGTACCGGTCGCCGTCCACGACGCCGGTCTCCACCAGCGACGTACCGACCATGTCGGCGCCCTTGGTGATGCGCGGCGGGCCGAACCGGGCGCGGGTCCAGCCGAAGTCGTTGGCGGTGACCGTGACGCCGTCGGGGGCCTCCTCGACCGGCATGGAGGAGAACACCTCCACCCGGCGGCCGGCGCTCGGCGTCAGCCGGCGCCGGGCCGAGGAGGAGACCGGGGCGAACAGCAGGTCGCGCGGGCCCGGCCGGCCGCCCTTGCGGTGCCAGCGCACCAGCCGTTCACCGCGCGCGAGTTGGGCGACGAACTCCATCGTCGCGGTGCCGTCGTCGACCACCACCAGGTCCCGGGCCCGGGTGATGGTCAGCAGCAGTTGTACGTAGCGGGAGAACGGGTCCCCCATGACGATCCGGTCCGCCCGGCGCAGCGCGCCGGCCAGGCCGCCGATGGTGTGGAAGGGCGCGGTCGTACCGCCCCGCGCCTCCTCCCAGCGCACCTCGTACCCCTCGTCCCGGGCCAGGTCGGCCATGCGCCTGAGCTGACCGCGGGTCATCGGGTCGGTCGGGGACAGCACGACGACCGTGAGGTCGGGGCCGGCGGACGGTTCGCCGTCCGCGACGGTCCGCCGAACCTGGGGCGGCACGGACCGTGCCGCCCCGGGGCCGGACGCCTGCGCCCCGGCCGCTCCGCTCAGGACGTGGGTGTGCGCCCACTCCAGTACGTTCAGCAGCTGTACCGGGCTCTCCACGAAGGCGAGCGTGCTCAGGCTGGGGCCGGCGTTACCGGCGCGGCGGTTCATCGGCGTACGACCGTCCCGTGAGGCGTTCGGCAGGCGTCCAAGGCGGACTCGGGTGCAATCGGTGTCAGACCTGGACCGGCTCGCCCGCCGCCGCGGCGATCTCCGCCTCGGCGACGGCACCGGCGACCCGGCGCAGCTTCTTCATGGGGCCGAGCTCCGAGTCGTAGACCTTCTTGACGCCGTCGCCGAGCGAGGACTCGATGATCCGGATGTCGCGGACCAGGCGCGTGAGGCCCTGGGGCTCGACGGAGGCGGCCTGGTCGGAGCCCCACATGGCGCGGTCGAGGGTGATGTGGCGCTCGACGAAGGTGGCGCCGAGGGCGACGGCGGCGAGCGTGGTCTGCAGGCCGGTCTCGTGGCCGGAGTAGCCGATCGGGACGTTCGGGTACTCCTGCTGCAACGTGTTGATCACGCGCAGGTTCAGCTCCTCGGCCTTGGCCGGGTAGGTGGAGGTGGCGTGGCAGAGCAGGATGTTGTCCGAGCCCAGGACCTCGACCGCGTGGCGGATCTGCTTCGGGGTCGACATGCCGGTGGAGAGGATGACCGTGCGGCCGGTGGCGCGCAGGGCGCGCAGCAGCTCGTCGTCCGTGAGGGAGGCGGAGGCGACCTTGTGGGCCGGGACGTCGAACTTCTCCAGGAAGGCGACGGCCTCGGTGTCCCACGGGGACGCGAACCAGTCGATCCCCTTCTCCTTGCAGTGCTCGTCGATCTTGCGGTAGTCGTCCTCACCGAACTCCACGCGGTGGCGGTAGTCGATGTAGGTCATCCGGCCCCAGGGCGTGTCGCGCTCGATGTCCCACTGGTCGCGCGGCGTGCAGATCTCCGGGGTGCGCTTCTGGAACTTCACGGCGTCGCAGCCGGCCTCGGCGGCCACGTCGATCAGCTTGAAGGCGTTGTCCAGGTCGCCGTTGTGGTTGATGCCGATCTCGCCGGTGACGTACACGGGACGGCCGGGGCCGGCCTCACGCGAACCGAAGGTACGGATGCGGGAGTTGGTGGTCATCAGGGGTGTCCTTACTTGGTGAGGGAATCGAGAGAGGGGCCGAGGATCCAGCTGGCGATCTCTCGGATGGCACCGTCGCCGCCGGGGACGGTGGTGACCGCGCGGGCGGCGTCGCGTACGACCTCGTGGGCGCTCGCGACCGCCACGGGCCAGCCCACGAGGGCGAAGCAGGGGAGATCGTTGACGTCGTTGCCGACGTAGAGCACGCGCTCCGGCGCGATGCCCTCTTCCTCGCACCACTGCTTGAGGGCGAGGTCCTTGCGGTCGATGCCGTGCAGCACCGGGATCCGGAGCTTGCGGGCCCGGGCGGCGACGACCGGGTTCTGCTCCGAGGACAGGATCAGCATCTTCAGGCCGCTCTTGCGCAGCGCCGCGATGCCGAGTCCGTCGCCGCGGTGCACGGTGACGAACTCCCGTCCGTCGGCGTCGATCAGCACCCGGTCGTCGGTCTGGGTGCCGTCGAAGTCGAGGACGACCGCGTCGATGTCGTCGGCCGCGGGGAGCACGGCACCGGCCGGCTCCGCCGCGCGGGCGGCGTCCGCGTCGAACAGCGGCGCCAGCGCGCGGGCGCGGGCGAGGTCGTGCGGGTCGTCGACCTCCAGGACCCGGGCCGGGTCGGTGCGCACCAGCTCGGTGTGGCCGAAGAAGCGGTGGTTGTGCTTGCGGAACCCGGCCGCGTCCATGGCGTAGGCGGCGCCGGTCTCCAGCAGGTCCTGCGGGCGGTCCTGGCGGCGCGGCCGGAACGACTTGTCGTGGTTGACGCCGTAGCCGCCCTCGGTGGCGGTGGAGTGGGTGACGCGGGTGGTGCCGCCTGCGGCCTGCTCGCGGGCGGACTCCACGGCGACCGGGTCGTCGCCCGCGTCCCGCCAGACGAAGCCGTGGAAGGCGGCCACGGTCAGCGCGGTGTCGGCGCCGTTCTCGACGACGGCACCCGCGACCCCGTCCAGGTCCTCGCGGGTCAGGAAGGGGCTGGTGCACTGCACGAGCAGGACGACGTCCACGCTCGCGCCGTGCAGCGTCTCGTGGGCGTCCAGGGCGTGCAGCACGGCGGCCTCGGAGGTCGCCGTGTCACCGGCGATGGCGGCGGGCCGCAGCACGACCTCGGCGCCGGCCTGTCGCGCGGCCTCGGCGATGGCCTCGTCGTCGGTGGAGACGACGACGTCGGTGACCAGCCGGGCGGCCAGGCACTCGCGCACCGCGCGGCCCACCAGGGGCACGCCGGCGACGGGCGCGAGGTTCTTCGCGGGCACGCCCTTGGAGCCGCCGCGCGCGGGGATCACGGCGAGCACCCGGCGCACGGAAGCACCTCGGCCCGCTTCGGAGTTGGACATGGGCTCTCCTCCTTGACGCGGGATCCGGTCGCTCACAGCTCTCCCATTCGTCGGATCACGGGTGCCACCCGCTGGACGCCGTGCCGGTACGCGCCGCGTGCCGCCCTGCGGACGATCTGGCGGACGGGTCCCGGTGTCTTGTCGGCGGCGGGTGCGCCGGGCAGCGGGGAGCCGTCCGGGCCGAGGTGGTGGCGGGCGAGGATCCCCGGCAGATAGCCGGGCGCGGTCTCGGTCGTGTAGTAGGGGTCGAGGCGCGGCAGGCCGCCGGGCCGGTCGAGCAGCCGGGTGATGCGCTGCCGGGCGAAGTCGAAGGCCGTGCCGTACGAACCGTCGGCGGCGACGCCCTGCCGGGCCAGCCACGCGGGCTCGGGCTCGGGGCGGTGCCCGGCGTCCAGCTGGTCCCAGGAGGCGAGGCAGCCGGATCCGACGAAGTGGTGGTTGCCCAGCACCTCGCGGACCCCGAGGTCGGTCAGGACGACCGTGGGGATCCGGCGGTGCAGCGCTTCGAGGGCGGCCGTCGAGCTGACCGTGACCAGCAGGTCGGTGCGGTCGAGTACCTCGCCCATGTGCCCGTACACCAGCCGGAAGTTGGCGGGCAGCTCCTTGCCCTGCGCCAGCTTCTGGTAGGGCAGCTCCTCGATGTGCGTGGTGTGCTCGCCGGGCCGGGAGCGCAGCTTCAGCAGCACCTCGCGGTCGGGGAACGCCTGCGCGTGCCGGATCAGCCGGTCGAGCAGGTACGTACGGTCCTTGCGGCTGTCCGGGACCGAGGGCTGGGCGGCGAACACAACGGTGTAGGGCCGGCCGCCCGGCTCGTCGGCGGGCGCGGGGTCACCGGCGTAGGGGTCGCCGCCGAGGAAGGGCAGCGCGACCTCGGTCACGGAGGAGGCGTCGGCGCCCACGCCTTCGTACACGGCGCGGAAACGGTCCGCGTCCTGGCGGGAGTTGGCGAGGACGAGGTCCGCGCCGTGCCGCAGCAGCAGACCGTCCGCCAGCTTCTCGTAGACGACGCCGACGTAGCCGGTGACGACGACGGGCCGGTCGGTGCGGTCCTCCCACACCCGCTTCAGACCGTGCAGCATGGCCTGGACACCGCCGCCGACGAGGGCGAGGACGAGGACGTCGTACGACTCCTGGTCCATGGCGCGCAGGAACTCGACGGCGGTCACCTCGCGCAGCGAGTCGGCGTGCACGCCGACCTCTCTGAGCTGGCGGGCGGTGGGGGTGGCACGCCCGCGCAGGAGGTAGCCGTCGAGGTGGATGCCCGATCCGTCGGGTTCGGCGGGGCCGCCGGCGATGCGGGTCGCGGTGAGCGCGCCCCACTTCCACCGGGTGTCGGAATCCGCGAGGACGGCGACCCGCAGGGAGTTCGTTGCACTTACTGGCACACCGAAGAAGCTAGGAAGCCATTCCTAGCTTCCGCCCAACCCAAATACAACAAACGGTTAACAGCACGTCGCCGAATGGCGAATCAGCCCGGGATCCCACGGCGAAAAACCGTGGTTCACGGCTTCGCCACATGTCGTTCACCTGATATCAAGGCGGCCGTCAAGACGAATGCTGGGGCTCCCCCTAACGTCGACGGCGTGGTCAAGCTCTCCGTCATCGTGCCGTTCTACAACGTCCAGCAATACGTGCCGGACACCCTCAGAAGCCTGCGTGCGAACGCTCGTGAAGACTTCGAGTTCATCCTCGTCGACGACCGCTCGACCGACGGGACACCGGAGCTCCTCGCGCGCGCGGAGCACGAGCTGCCAGGCGCTGTACTCGCCCGGCACGAGAAGAACGGGGGACTGGCGACCGCGCGCAACACCGGTATCGACCGGGCACGCGGCGAATACCTGACCTTCCTGGACGGCGACGACTGGCTCGCCCCGGGCTACTACCCGCGGCTGGTCACCGCCATGGACGAGCTGGGCTGCGACTTCCTGCGCACCGACCACGTGCAGTGCACGGCGCGGGCGCGGGTGGTGCACCGGGTGCCGCACGGCCGCCGCAACAGGGTGATGAAGCCGCGGGAGGCGATCCTGCCCGCCGACCGCACCACCTCGGTCGACTACGCCTACGCCTGGGCGGGGATCTACCACCGCCGGCTGGTGGACCGCGGACTGCTGCACTTCACCGACGGGCTGCGCACGGCCGAGGACCGGCCGTGGATCTGGA
Source organism: Streptomyces sp. NPDC056161 (assembly GCF_042268025.1). NCBI lineage: Bacteria > Bacillati > Actinomycetota > Actinomycetes > Kitasatosporales > Streptomycetaceae > Streptomyces > Streptomyces sp. NPDC056161. The sequence continues at coordinate 113,995 of NZ_JBHJUV010000004.1, read as the reverse complement.
AACTGCACCGGGAGGCGGATTCGTTCGCCGCGGTGAACCTGCTCGGTACCTTCTACCGGCGCGGGGTCGCCTCCTCGCTCACCCAGATCGGTGACGTCCGGCAGCTCGATTTCATTCGAGCATTCGATCAGGTAATCGAAGAGACCGCCCAGGACCCCCAGGCGGACGAACTGCTGCCGAAGGCCGTCCGGACCTACTGCGCCATCATTTCCCATCATCTGGGATCCATCGAAAGGTTCGAGCCGCCGGTGGCGAAGAAGCTGAAATCACTGAGTGCCGCGGCGCTGCGGCGCATGCCGCAGGCCGTCCTGGACGACGCCCTGGACTCCATGGACCTCCAGCGCGCCACGAAGCTGCGCCGGCTGCGCCGCCGCCCCGCCCCGTCGGGGGTCGCCGCGTGACCACGCAGATCTTCCAGGCGTCGACGCTGTACGGCATGGCGACGCTGGCCGCCGCCCTGGACTCCGGTGCGTTCCGCCCCGCCGACCGGCGCATCCTGCTGGTCTGCAACAACGCGACGACACCCGAGACGACGCCGGGCCCGGACGAGATGCCGGGCTTCGAGCGGCTGCGGGAGCGCTTCGACGACGTGATCTCGTACAACGAGACGATCTTCCCCTTCCACCCGGGCGGCTGGCTCCCGCGGCCGGAGGACGTCCCGCTGTGGGAGCGCTATCTGCGGCTGGCCTGGGACCTCGGCGACGACGAGGTCGAGCTGGCCGTCGAGTCGATCCAGGTCAACCCGTCGCTCGGCATCGCGCAGATCTTCACCGGCGCCGCCGTCACCGTCTACGCCGACGGCCTGATGAGCTACGGTCCCACCCGCAACAAGATCGACCCGCTGGTCGGCACCCGGGTGGACCGGCTGCTCCACCTCGACCTGGTGCCCGGCCTCGCGCCGCTGCTGCTCACCGAGTTCGGCGTGGCCCCGGAGATCGTCCCGACCGCCGTGTTCACCAAGGTGCTGGCCGAGCTGTCCGGCAGCGGTGACGGCCTGCCGGACATCGACGAGCCCGCCCTGCTGCTCGGCCAGTACCTGTCGGCGCTGGGCATCCTCAGCGCCGAGCAGGAGGAGGACCTCCATGTGCGGATGCTGAAGGGGGCCGTCGGCCTCGGCCACCAGCGGATCGTGTTCAAGCCGCACCCGTCCGCCCCGGCCCGCTTCACCCGCACCCTGGAGCAGGAGGCCGAACGGCTCGGCGCCGACCTCACCGTCGTCGACACGCCGGTCCTCGCGGAGGTGCTGTACCAGCGGATGCGCCCGGCCCTGGTCGTCGGCTGCTTCTCCACGGCGCTGCTGACCGCGTCCGCGCTGTACGGGCTGCCGACCGCCCGGGTGGGCACCGACATCCTGCTGGACCGGCTGTCCCCGTTCGAGAACAGCAACCGCATCCCGGTCACCGTCGTCGACGCGCTGCTGCCCGACCTGGCGGACCGTTCCGCGGTCACCGAGCAGCGGCCCGGTACGGACGCGGCGACCCTTGGCGAGCTGATCCGGGCGGTGGGCTTCACCATGCAGCCGAAGATCTACCCGCGGCTGCGCCCGGAGGCCGAGCGCTATCTGGCCAAGCACCTCAGCCCACACACGCTGCGCTACTTCAAGCGCAAGCGGCTGACCTCGCTCGGTCTGCCCGGCGGGATCCCGGCCCAGCTGTCGTTCATCCCGCGCAACGCCACCGTGCGCCGGGTGGCCCGACGGGCGCGGGCGCTGAAGAAGGCCGTCAAACGTTAAGACCGGGCATAACCGCCCAAAGCCCTTGGGGTAGCACGGACTGGATCACCGTGCTACCCCAAGGGCTTCTCTCTACCCGTTTACATAACGACTCATTGCCCAGAGTTCACCTGGGGTTCCGCATTGGTTAGACATGGAGCGGGAGATGGTCGTATTTCCTTAAGACACATGAAGGTTCGGTCGGCCCACGGCCACACACGGGGCGGGCCCGATTGAAGGATTGATAACGTCCATGCGCATCGCTGTGTTCGTCGAGAACCGTAACGGCGTCGGCCTCGCCGCACAGATCATGAACGCCCCGGAGGCCCAGGCCCACTCGTTCCACCTGGTCACAGCCGACCGGGACGGGGACGTCGCGGGCTGGATCGAGCAGGAGGCGGCAGCCCGCTTCGACGATCTCAAGGTGCACAACCTGTTCCAGGTCGACGAGGCGCTCAGCGGCGCCGAGTTCCTGGAGGAGGTGGGCCACCGCATCCACGCCTTCACCGACCTGGAGCGCATCGACCGGCTGGTGTTCTTCAACGACCAGTCGCAGCGGGGCCGCCGGGTGGCCGGGGAACTGGGCCGCACCCTGCCGCTGATCCTCGTCCAGGACGGTCATCTCGACTTCCACTTCAAGAAGACGGACGCGGGCCTGCGCGACCAGAACTGGTACTACGGTTCGTCCTCGCCGGCCGCCGTCTGCGTGTGGGGACCGGCGACGGCGCACCACCTGCTGTTCCGCCAGGCGGACGCCGACGCGCCCGTCCACATCACCGGAGCGCTCGGGCACAGCGACGACCCCCAACTGCTCAGGGCGGCCCGCTCGACCACCCACCGGCACGCCAAACGCCCCGGTGAGCCGCTGCGCATGGTCGTCCTCGACCAGCCGCTCAGCGACCAGAAAAAGCTCTCCCGGGGCGACCACCGGCAGCAGCTCACCGAGCTGTGCGAGGCGCTCACCGCCTTCGGCGAGGTGGAGATCAAGCCGCACCCCTCCACGCTCCGCGGCCACCTGGAGTGGCTCCAGAACCTGCCGGACGTCACCGTGCTCGACGAGAGCGCGCTGCTGGAGGCGGAGGCCCTCGACGGCTACGACCTCGCGATCACCTTCTTCTCCACCACCTACCTCCAGACCCTGCGGGCGGGCACGCCGCTGATCCTGTTCAGCCCGCCCCCGCTGAACATCGTCTTCCCGACGATCAACCACCCGCTGCTGCGCAACGTCGGCACGGTCGGCGAACTCGTCGACGTCGCCGCCGACCTCCAGCGCTCGGGCAAGTTCACCGCCAACGTGCACGGCGAGCCGGTCGAGCACTTCCTCACCTTCCACGAGGACGTGCCCTCCCGCGTCCTGCGCCGCATCGAGGAGGCCGAGGTCCCCGTGGAGCGGCCCGCGCCGCGGTGGTCCGCACCGGACGAGGGCCCGCAGGCCCACCTGTCGCGCGCCGAACGCGCCCTGCGCGCCGTCGAGGGCCGGCTGAACCGGCCGCGCTCGCTGGCCATCCTCGGCCTGGGCTTCTCCTACGTCACCGGCGTGGCGATCCCCGTGCTCACCTACACCCAGGCGCTGCTCGCCCAGAGCCCGGTCGACATCCGCTACTTCGACCTCGGGGTCTACTCACGGACCGAGGACGTCCTGGCCGACCTGGAGGGCGCCGAGGTCGTCCTGATCAACAGCCTCGCCCCGTTCTGGCGCTCGCCGCTGGCCAACGAGCTGACGGAGGCGCTGCACGCCCTGGGCCGCACCGTGGTGCTGTACGCCCACGAGACCGAGTACGTCATGAACTTCGAGGGCGAACAGCACGCGCTGCGGCACGCCGAGATGCTCAAGGTGCTGCCCAAGATCAAGGTGCTGTGCGTCTCCACCTCCCAGGCCGACATGTTCCGGCAGCTCGGCGTGAGCGACCCGGTCGTCGTCTACAACACGGTGCCGCTCGACACCCACCGCGCCCGCGCCCGGCGGACCCCCGGTGAGCGCCCGCGGATCGTGATGGTCGGCTCGATGCAGGACCGCAAGGGTCTCGACCTGTTCTCGCGGGTCGCGGAACTCGCGTACGCGCAGGGCCTGCCGTGGCGCTTCGCCTGGATCGGCCACAAGACCTGGCGGATCGGCCCCTCCACCCTGCTGTCGGACCGCGTCGAGTGGATGGGAGCACTCTCCCGCGACCGGGTGCGCGAGGAACTCGCCGCCTCGGACGTCTTCTTCCTCTCCAGCGTGGACGACCCGATGCCGCTGTCGGTGGTCGAGGCGGTGCAGCAGCGGCTGCGCTCCGTCACCTACCACCGGGTGGGCTCCCGCGAGGTGCTGGAAGGCGTGCCCGGCTACCACTCCTTCGCCGAGTACACGCCCGAGGCCGCGCTGGACGCGCTGCGCAAGGTGCTCGACGAGGAGGTGTCGGAGCAGGAGTACCAGGACGTCGAGGAGCTGTTCGACATCTCGGCCTTCACCGCCCGGATGACCACGGCACTCGGCCTCGCCGGCCCCGAGGACGTGGTGCGGGGCGGCGCCGCCGGTGCCGTCGGCGACGGGCCGGAGCCGGACGGCGAGACGGTCTACGGCGAGGGACCGTTCGCCGCGGTGCTCTCCCGGCACGGCAAGTACCTCGCCGAGGACTTCACCCGGCACCTCACCTCGGGCAAGCACGACGACGCGCTGCGCGTGGGCACGGAGATCCTGCGCCGCCGCCAGCCGGTGGACGTGCTCATCGGCATGGCCGAGATACGGGCCGGGCGCGGCGAGGTCGACGAGGCGCACCGGCTGCTGTCCGCGGCGGCCATCGCGGGCGGCGACCGGGCCAGGGTCTGGTCGGAGATCTCCCGCGTGGCGAGCGCGCTCGGCGGCCGCGGGAAGGCCATACGGCAGCTCGCCCGCAAGGAGTCGATCCGGATCGACCTCTCCAACCGCTCCGCGCGGCTGCTGAAGTCCGACTGAGCCGAACGCGTCACGGGCCGGCGGCCGACGCGCCGCCGGTCCCGGCACGGGACCTGCCGGTCGAGCGGGCGGTTCCCCCGGGTGCAGGGGGTGCCCCCCCAGGTGCCGGGGTTTCCCCCGGGTGCCTGGGGTGTCCCCCGGGTGCGGGGGGTTCCCCCGGGTGCGGGGTGAGCGACTCCGGCATCCCGGGGATATCCGAACAGAACACCGCAATGAACCCGCGGATCCGGGTAAGCGTGCGGGACCATGCCAGCGACATCCCCCACCCGTGCCTCCGTACCCTCTCCTCCCCCGCCCGCCGCGCTCCCCACCCCGCCTCCCGGCTCCGCCGGTCCCGGCCGCCGCGGTGGTCGGCTGCTCGCCCTGGACGGGCTGCGGCTGCTGGCCGCGCTGATGGTCTGCCTCTACCACTTCGCCGGCCGCGGCGGTGACATCTCCCGCTCCTGGGGCCGGACACCGGCCCGGGTCTTCCCCGACCTGTCCCAGGCGGCCGTCTACGGCTGCATCGGCGTGCAGTTCTTCTTCGTCATCAGCGGCTTCGTGATCTGCATGAGCAGTTGGGGCCGCGGCCCCGGCGACTTCCTCCGCTCCCGCGTCGCCCGCCTCTACCCCGCCTACTGGGTGGCCGTGCTCCTGGTCACCGCCGCCGCGTTCGCCCTACCCGTCGTCCTGCACCCGCTGCGCCTCGACCAGATCCTGGTCAACCTGACGATGTTCCAGCAGCCGTTGGGCGTGCCCCGGGTGCTGGGGGTGTGCTGGACACTCTGGGTCGAGGTCCGGTTCTACGCCCTGTTCGCGGTGTGCGTGGTGCTGCGGGGCGTCACCTACCGCCGGGTCGTGCTGTTCTGCTGTGTGTGGACGCTGGCCGCGGTGATCTGCAAGAACGCCGGCAGTCCACTGACCGCGCAGTTGGTCATGCCCGAGCACGCGCCGTTCTTCGTCGGCGGCCTCGCGCTCTATCTGATCCACCGCTTCGGGCACAGCCCGACCCTGTGGGGCCTCGTGGGCGTCTCCTGGCTGCTCGGCCAGGAGTCCGTCACGACCGGGCTGTGGCGGCCGGGCGCCACCGGCGACTTCCACCGCAACCCGTACGTGATCCTGCTGCTGGTGACGCTGGCCTTCGCCGCCGTGGCGGCCGTGGCGCTGGGCCGGCCGCGGTGGGCCGCCCGGCCCTGGCTGACCGCGGCCGGCGCGCTGACGTACCCCTTCTACCTGGTCCACGAGCACCTGGGCTGGTTCGTCATCCGGGTGCTGCACCGGGGACTCGGCCTGCCGCCGTGGCCGACGCTCACGGTCACGGTGCTCGGGCTGCTGGGCCTGGCCTGGCTGATCCACCGCTGCGTGGAACGACCGCTCGGCCCACGGCTGAAGCAGGGCGGCGGAGCAGGGAGGCGCGGCGCCCTCGACGGCGGTGGCAGCGGGCCGGGCGGCGCTGTACCGGGCGGGGGACGGCCGGGGGACGGTGCGGCGGGCGGCTGACGGCGGCGCGGCGGCGCCCCGGACTACGGACGACGGACGACGGACGACGGACGACCGGGGGACGGTGCACCAAGCGGGGAACGGCCGGTGAGCCGATGTGCCGGTGAGCCGATGTGCCGGTTAGCCGATGTGCCGGTTAGCCGATGTGCCGGTTAGCCGATGTGCCGGTGAGCCCGGCCGTGCGTCGCTCCCGGCGGTGCCCAGCCGGGGCCGTACCGCGCCTCGATGCCCGCGATCACCAACTCCAGCCCCTCCTCGAAGCGCCGGTCGTAGTCGTCAAAGATCTCCGCGCCCACCGCCGCCGACAACGGGAAGTCGGCCAGCATCCGGGCGCGTTCCTCGACGTCGTACCCCTCCCTGCGCTCGCCCGGCAGGGGCCGCACGCCCTGTTCCTCGGTGACGAAGCCGAGGGTGTGGAAGTACGTCGTCGTGGTGGCGCGGACGGCCTGCCCGAGGGTGAAGCCCGCGGCCACGAAGATCCGCAGGCTGTCCTCCATCTGCGCCGCGTGCTCGATCCCCGTGAAGCGCGAGCCGCTGAAGACCTTCGCTCCGTCGCGGTAGCCGAGCAGTGCCGCGCGCAGCGCGCGGTTGGACCTCAGCAGGCGTTCCCGCCAGGTGTCGCCGGGGTCGAGCGCGGTTGCGGCGACCATCCGGCGGTACATCTCCGTCGCCATCTCGTCGAGCAGCGCCTGTTTGTCCTTGAAGTGCCAGTACAGGGCGGGCGCCCTGACGTCCAGTTCCCGCGCGATGGCGCGCAGCGTCAGCCCGTCCAGGCCGACCTCGTTGAGCAGCCGCAGCGCGGTGTCGGCGACCCGGGCGCGGTCGAGGGGGACTCGTCGTTCCGCGTTCACGCTTGACAGCTTAACAGCGTTAAGGGCACGCTCGTGAGCAGCGGAACTTAACAGCGTTAAGGAGAAGCGGGATGACAGTGGACACCGACGTACTGATCGTGGGCGCGGGCCCGACGGGGCTCGCCCTCGGGATCGACCTGGCCCGGCGCGGCGTGGCCGCGCTCCTCGTGGACGGCGCCGACGGGCTGTTCCCCGGATCGCGCGGCAAGGGCATCCAGCCGCGCACCATGGAGGTCTTCGACGACCTCGGGGTGCTGCCGGCGATCCGCGCGCACGGCGGGCCCTACCCGGTGCAGCTGATCTGGCGCGACGGGCAGCGGGTCGGCGAACGGACGATGTTCGACCCGACCGAGCCGAGCGCGGGCGCGCCGTACGCGGAGCCGTGGATGGTGCCCCAGTGGCGCACCCAGGAGATCCTGGCCGCGCGGCTGGCGGAGCTGGGCGGGCGGATCGTGTTCGGCCGCCGGGCGGTGGGCCTCGATCAGGACCCGGACGGGGTGACCGTACGCTTCGCCGACGGCCCGCCGCTCCGGGCGCGCTACGCGGTCGGCGCCGACGGCGGGCGCTCGGCGGTGCGCAGGGCGCTGGGCACCGGCATGACCGGCGAGACCGTCGACCCGGACCCGGCCCTGGTGGCCGACCTCCGGATCACCGGCCTCGACCGCGGCCACTGGCACGTCTTCCCGCCACGCGAGGACGGCGGCGGCTTCCTGGCGCTCTGCCCGCTCGCGGGCACCGACGAGTTCCAACTGGTCGCCCGGTTCCCCGCGGACACGGCCCCCGACCCCACCCCGGACGGGATCCGCGCCGTGGTCGCCGCCCGCTCCCACCTCACCGCGGCGGACGTGACGGAGGTGCGCTGGGCCTCGGTCTTCCAGCCGCGGGCGGCGCTCGCGGACCGGTTCCGTTCGGGCCGCGTCCTCCTCGCCGGCGACGCGGCGCACATCCACTCGCCGGCGGGCGGCCAGGGCCTCAACACCAGCGTCCAGGACGCCTACAACCTCGGCTGGAAACTGGGTGCGGTGCTGACCGCGGGCGCGCCGGAGTCCCTGCTCGCCACCTACGAGGAGGAGCGGCGGGCGGTCGCCACGGCCATGCTGGGCCTGTCCACCGCCGTGCACCGCGGCGAGATCCGGCGCGGTCCGGCGACCCAGCAGCTGGGGCTCGGCTACCGGGACTCGTCACTGACGGCGGAGACCCGGTCGACCGTGACCGGGGTACGGGCGGGCGACCGGGCGCCGGACGGGACGGTGGGCGGCGTACGACTCTTCGACGCGTTCCGGGGCCCGCACTGGACGCTGCTGGGTGCCGACGCCGCCGACGCGGTCCGCCGCCCCGGGCTGCGGACCGTCCCCGGCCCGGCCCCCGCACCGTACGGCCCCGGCCTGTTCCTGGTCCGCCCGGACGGTTACGTCGGCTGGGCGGGGGACACGACGGCCGGGATCCCGCGGTACCTGGCGCGATACGGCGGGTCAGAATAGGTCCCGGGGCACGTGGACCCCCCACACCTCGCGCAGCGCGCCGCACACCTCGCCCACCGTCGCGCGGGCCCGCAGGGCCTCCTTCATCGGGTACAGGACGTTGTCCGCATCCTCGGCGTCCTCGGCGTCCTTGACGTCCTTGGCGTCCTCGGCGTCCTTGACGTCCTCGGCGCCCCGCGTGCCCCGGGTGCCCCGGGTGCCCTGGGTGCCCTGGGTGCTCTCGGCCGCCTTGCGCAGCGCGGCCAGCGCCGAGTCCACCGCGGCCCGGTCCCGTCCGGCCCGCAGCGCGGCCAGCCGCTCGGCCTGGCCGGCCTCGATGGCCGGGTCGACGCGCAGCGGTTCGTAGGGTTCCTCCTCGTCGAGCCGGAAGCGGTTGACACCGACCACCACCCGGTCGCCCGCGTCGGTCTCCTGGGCGATGCGGTAGGCGTTGCGCTCGATCTCCGCCTTCTGGAAGCCGTGCTCGATCGCCGCCACCGCGCCGCCCAGGTCCTCGACCCGGCGCATCAGGTCCAGCGCCGCGGCCTCCACGTCGTCCGTCAGCCGCTCCACGGCGTACGAGCCGGCGAAGGGGTCGACCGTCGCCGTCACGTCCGTCTCGTACGCCAGGACCTGCTGGGTGCGCAGGGCCAGGCGGGCGCTGGTCTCCGTGGGCAGGGCGATGGCCTCGTCGAAGGAGTTGGTGTGCAGCGACTGGGTGCCGCCCAGCACCGCGCCCAGCGCCTGCACGGCGACCCGGACCAGGTTCACCTCCGGCTGCTGCGCCGTCAGCTGCACCCCGGCCGTCTGCGTGTGGAACCGCAGCATCAGGGACTTCGGATCCCGCGCGCCGAACTCCTCGCGCATCACGTGCGCCCAGATCCGCCGCGCCGCACGGAACTTGGCGACCTCCTCCAGCAGCGTCGTACGGGCGACGAAGAAGAAGGACAGCCGGGGGGCGAAGTCGTCGACGTCCATGCCCGCCGCCACCGCGGTCCGCACGTACTCGATGCCGTCCGCCAGGGTGAAGGCGATCTCCTGCGCGGGCGACGCGCCCGCCTCGGCCATGTGGTAGCCGGAGATCGAGATGGTGTTCCACTTCGGCAGCTCGGCGCGGCAGTACCGGAAGATGTCCGCGGTCAGCCGCAGGGACGGCCCCGGCGGGAAGATGTAGGTGCCCCGCGCGATGTACTCCTTGAGTACGTCGTTCTGGATGGTGCCGGTCAGCCGGTCGGCGGGCACGCCCTGCTCCTCCGCCACCAACTGGTACAGCAGCAACAGCAGCGCCGCCGGAGCGTTGATCGTCATCGAGGTGGAGACCTCGCCGAGCGGGATGCCGTCGAACAGCACCCGCATGTCCTCGATCGAGTCGACGGCGACCCCCACCTTGCCGACCTCGCCGTGCGCGATCGGGGCGTCGGAGTCGTGGCCCATCTGGGTGGGCAGGTCGAAGGCGACGGACAGGCCCGTGGTGCCGTGCGCGATCAGCTGCCGGTAGCGCGCGTTGGACTCGGCGGCCGTACCGAAGCCCGCGTACTGGCGCATCGTCCAGGGGCGGCCAGTGTACATCGTCGGGTACACGCCCCGGGTGAAGGGGTACGCGCCCGGCTCGCCCAGTTGCCCGGCCGGGTCCCAGCCGCGCAGCGCGTCCGGCCCGTAGACCGGCTCGATGGGCAGTCCGGACTCCGACTCACGCGCCATGGTGCTGCCTCCGCGGTACGTCTGTACGCCGCTGTCCGCCGACCGCTTCCGGCCAGTCGGCTACTCCCCACCATGCCCCGTAGTTCGGCGGCGGTCGCGCTGGGAAGCATCATGGGCATGAGGTTCACGGGGATCGACCGGATCGCTCGACGGCCCGCCGCCGCACTCGCCTCGGCCGCCGCGCTCACCGTGCTCACCGCGCTGTGCGGGTGCACCGTGCAGCCCACGGCGGCCGACGGGAAGAACCGCTCGCCGGTGCACATCGAGGTGCCGAGCGCCCGCCCGCCGGCCACGCCCGCATCGGGCGGCGGCCCGACGAAGGCCACGCCCGCGCCCGCGGCACCGTCCGCTCCCGCGCCGTCGCGCACCACCACGTCGCCGCCCGCCCCCGCGCCACCACCGCCTCCCGCCCCGCCGTCTCCCGCGCCGCGCGTCCTGTGGTCCCGCGGGGACACCGGCCCGGACGTGCGTGAACTCCAGGCTCGGCTGCGCCAGGTCGCCTGGCTGTTCGACGGGCCGACGGGGACGTACGGCGAGCTGACGGAGGAGGCCGTCAAGGGCTTCCAGGGCAAGCGCGGGCTGCCGCGGACCGGGCGGACGGACACCGTCACCTGGCAGCGGCTGGTCGGCATGACGCACGAGCCGGGCAAGTGGGAGCTGTACCTGATGGGCGGTCAGCCGGCCGCCGCGCCCGATCCGCGCTGCCTGACCGGCCGGGTGCTGTGCATCGACAAGACCAGCCGGACGCTGCGCTGGATGATCGACGGGCGCACGGTGTCGACGATGGCGGTGCGGTTCGGCGCGCAGTACACGCCGACCCGGGAGGGCGCGTTCCAGGTCTACTGGAAGTCACGGCACCACGTGTCGACGCTCTACGACTCCCCCATGCCGTACGCCATGTTCTTCAGCGGCGGCCAGGCGGTGCACTACTCGGCCGACTTCGCCGCCCGGGGCTACGCGGGCGGCTCGCACGGCTGTGTCAACGTACGTGACGAGACGGCCGTGGCGGCGTTGTTCGCGCAGGTGCGGACGGGCGACAAGGTCGTCGTCTCCCGGTGAGGCGCCGGGCGGACACGGAGTGCGGGCCTGGCGCGCGGGCGGGACCGGGGGAACGTGTCCCGCCCGCGCCAGGTGCACGAGCCGTGGGTACGGGGGGAACCCCGGCTCGGTGCGACAGCCGATGACCAGTCGGCTCGTTCTGTACTGCGTCACAGCGGCCGAAACTGTCACACCCGCCCCGGAAAAAGTTTCCCCGCGCCGCGAAGACGCAGGTCGGAGGGGCGGAGGGGCGAAGGCGGGAGACTCGGCCGAACCAGCCGAACCGGCCGAACCGGCCAAAGCACCGGGCGGGTGACGGCGCAGGAGAGTCAGAGCGCGGTGTAGGTCGGGCTTGGCGAGGGGCCCGGCGACTGTGCGGGGCTGTCCGTGGGTGCCGGGGTGGGGGAGGACGGGACGGTCCTCTGACCGCCGCCGCCGTTGCCCTTGCCCTTGCTGTTGCTGTTGCCCTTGCCGTCGCCGCGACCATGGCCGTGGTCGTGGCCACGGCCCTTGTCCGGGTGACCGCCGTCGCCTCCCCCGCCCCGGTCGCCCCAGCCGCCACGGCCGTCCTGGTCGCCCTGGTCTCCCTGGTCGTCCTGGTCGTCCTTGATGCCGTTCTTGTCCTTGCCGCCGTGCTCGTCCTTGCCGTCGGCGCTCTCCGTGCGGACCTCGCCCGCGGAACCGCCCTCGTTCTTCAGGAGGCTCTTGCAGTACGCCGGCACCCGCGTGGGGCCGCCCGCCGCCGTCTCCAGTCGGCGCGCGCGGCCGGAACCCAACTCCTTGCCGTCCTGGAGGTCACGGCAGGCCGCGGGCGCGCCGCCCCAGGTTCCGGAGGCACTCCCGGCCCGGCCGGTGGAGTCGTCGCCGCCCGGCTTGACGGCGTCCGGGCCGGGCGTCCCGCCCCCGGTGCCGACGGCGGCGCTGTGGCCCGACGGGGCGCTCGGCGTCGGCGGACCCGACGGGCCGCCCCGGGTGGCGGGCGCGGAGGGCGAGAGAAGCGGGCCCTCGGGCGTTCCGGCCACCGAGACCGACGCGGCGGGCCCCGGGTCTCCCTCGCCGAAGGGCACCGGCAGGACTCCGGTTCCGGCGGCCACCGCCACCCCGCCGACCGCGCCAACGACCAGTGCGGCGGCGAGCGCCAGCCGCACGGGACGGGCCCGGCGGCGCCGGACGGGCGCGCGGCCGGCGCCGGAGCCGATACGGACCAGCCCCGCGTCGGACGGCCGGCGCACCGCACCGGAACGTCGCTCCTGCGAACCCTCCCGGAGCCCCACGGCGGCCGACTCGGACGCCTCTCCCCGGGCCTTGCGGAAAGCGGCCAACGCGCCCTCCTCACCGGGGAGTTCGGCCCCGGCGGGGGCACCCTCGGCGGAGAGCGCGGCCAGTGTCCCGGCGAGTCGTTCGGCTTGGCCGCGGGCAGCCGCGTCGACGGTTTCGAGCGGCTCGCCGCGCAGCAGACGTTCCGCCGTTTCCCGGTTCAGCCACGGGTACTGCTCGTCGGCCATCACATGTCCTTCTGCGTCCGCGAACGCGATTGCGTCACAGTGGCGGACGTCACCGTACGACCGCGTGGTTCTCGCTGGGCCGGCAGGGAGTCGAGCCGCCCGGCGGATTCCGGATCCGCGCCGAGCAGTTCCGCGAGCCGTTTCAGACCGCGGTGCGCGGCGGTGCGGACGGCGCCCGCGCGCTTGCCGAGTGTTTCGGCGGCGGTCTTGGCGTCGAGTCCGACGACCACGCGCAGGACGACCGCCTCGGCCTGGTCCTGCGGGAGCCGGGCGATGAGGGAGAGGGCGCGGCCGGTGGCCAGGGCCTCGATGGCCTCGCCGGCCGTGTCGGACTCGGCGGCCCGGGTGGTGAGTTCGCTCTCGTCGCCGCCTGTCACGGGGCGGCGGCCGCGCATGCGTATGTGGTCGAGCGCGCGGTTGCGCGCGATGCGGGCGGCCCAGCCGCGGAACCGGTCCGCGTCCCCGCTGAAGCGTTCCAGGTCGCGGGCGATCTGCAACCACGCCTCGGACGCGACGTCCTCGGCGTCCGCGTCACCGACCAGCGTCCGTATGTATCCCAGCAGCCGTGGCTGCACCGCGCGGTACACGGTCCGGAACGCGGTCTCGTCCCCGTCCTGTGCCGCACGCACCGCGGCGGTCAACTCCGCGTCGTCCCCCAGCACCCGTGGTGCCCTTCCTCGCGCGAACCGGCTCCGCTCACGCGGACCGGATCTCGCCGTCGTGGTTCCTGAATCGGTGGTTGCGGTGTTCGAGGCCGCAGCTGGATGCGGTGGTCATGCGCCCGCCGCGCCTCGGCGCGAAAGGCACGTTACGACCTGAAACCGCTCCCGTCCACGTCTGTACGAGGTGCAACCACCTCGTGACACGGATCGGTGTGACAGAAAACGCCCCGGCGACGCTGAGGGAAGTACGGGCCGCCGCGCGGCCCGTGCCGCGCGACGGCCGGGGCCTCTCCTGTGGGGGGTGGCGGCCCCGGCCGTCGCCTCGGCCCTTCCGCTCCGCCGTGGGGCTCTGCGCGAGTTCCGTGACCAGCGCGACCAGGGCGTGACCGGTGGGCCGGAGTGCCGGGCGGTCCGGACCGCCCGGGGTCGACGACTCTTGAGCCACCGCCACCTGTCCAGTACCGGCTGCATCCTGCCGCCCGCTACGTGCCTGGTTCGCAGACTGCCTGCTCTTGGTGTCAACCGCTGTAGAGGGTGGGCAGATCGACCAGGAGGAGGTCGTCACGACGGCCGGCCAGGTCGACCAGATCAGGGTAAAAGCCGTGCAGGGAGTACAGCGCCAGCGTGGTGGCGGCGGTGTCGTACCCCTGATCCGCGAGCAGGGCACGGATGCGTTCCAGGCGTTCCAGGTCACCGGTTCCCCGGCGGGCGGCGGTCGCCTTGGCCTCGCCCAGCAGCGCGATCCTCGCGCCGGGAGCCTGCGGGCGCTCACCGGCGGCCAGGGCGATGACATCGACCTCGTGCTTGGTCCGGGCGGCCTGGTCGGCGACCTCGGTGGTACCGACCGGGCCGGGCAGTCCGCCGGGCAACAGGGCGTGGGCGTACCGGCTGGTGAACTCGCGGGCCAGGTCCTCGAAGTGCGGTCCCAGGATCTTGGAGTTGAAGGTCAAAGTGGCCTGCTGCCACACCTGCTCGGCGAAACCCTGCTCCACGGCTGCGGCCTGCGGGAGGGTGATGAGCTGATTGAAGCGGATGACGGGGTCGGCGAGGGTGATGACGGGATGCCTGGAGCGGAGGATGTCCTGTTCCCGGCGGATGTAGCCGGTGGATTCCAGCACCCCGAGAGGATGGGCGACGGCGTTGCGCGGACGCTCAAGGGCGGCCCCGATCTTGCTGGGGGTGGTGGCGCCCCGCGCGATCGCGGTGAGGATGTCGTAGTACAGCGTGTGCTGCGTGATCCTCGGGTCCTCGCGCAACAGGTACTCGGTCTCGGTACGGGAGTACACGGCCCGGCCAGGATCGAGCAGTGTGCGGGTGAGCCAGGTGTCGAAGCCGTCGTCCGGATGCGGTCGGCCCGCCACCGGCCGGTAGCCGGGGGCCCCGCCCAGTACCGCGTGCACCTTCAGCGCGGTCAGCGGGTCGGCGATCTGCCAGAAGTCCCGGCTGTCGCGGTAGTCGAAGGCACCGAGCCATAGATCGACCACGGCGCGTCCGCGCAGCGGCTTGGTCCCCGAGAGCAATTCGTGCATGACGCTCATCGCGGAGCCGCACAGGATCAGCCGTGGACCCGGCCCGGCACCGGGCCGCGCACCCCGCTGGCGCTCGTCGTAGAGCTGTTGCAGCAGCCCGGGGATTTCAGGCGAGTGCTGGAGCAGATACGGCAACTCGTCGATCACCAGGAACGGGAGTGCCGAACGGGCGGTCACGTCAAGGGCGTTGGACAGAACGTCGCGCCAGTCGGTCAGGCGCAGACTCCCTGGCCGCAATCCGGCGTGGGTGGCGACGGCGTCACTGAACCGCTGGATGGCAGGCAGCCGCCCCTCCTCCCGGACCGCTGTGACGTACAAGCCGCCGACCTGCTCGGACAGGGCCTGTAGAAGGTACGACTTCCCATACCGCCGCCGCCCCGACACGATGCCGAGCCGCATCGCCGGATCCGGATCAGTGAGGAACTCCGCAAGCAGATCCCACTCCCGTTCCCGGTCGACGACGTCGTCGGGCTTGGCCGGCGTACTTGCCATCGGTCGTCCTCCCGACAACTCGACCCTGACGGATTACGTCGAAGTCTACTTCGACATTTTCCGTCGTACTGGAATTCTCCTCCGAATCGGCGATGAGCACCGATCCGGCCGGGAGGCGGGAACCTGCACCGAGGGAACAAAATGACTGGTCAGCGGCCCTTTTCATGCCTCCGTCGGGCCAGGAGTGGCGGCCCAGGCCGTTGCCTCGGCGAGGGACACCGCCCCGCGCGAGATCACTTCTTCCCCTTGGCCTGCTTCTCGTCGGGGGCCCGCGTTCCCTCGGTCTGCTTCTGCTCGGGAGCCTGCGTCGCCTCGGTCTGTTTCTCGTCGGTCTGTTTCTCGTCGGGCTGTTTCTCGTCGGCCTGCGGTTCCTGGACCTGCGGGGCGGCGGTCCGCGGTGCGGCGGCCTGCGGTTCCTCCGTCCGCGTGGCCGCCGCTGACGCCGTGGCCGTCGCCGTGGCCGACTGCCGGGCGCAGTAGGCCGCTACCTTCTCCGCGCCGCCCGCGGCCGTGACGAGCCGCTGCCACGCCGTCGAATCCAGCGCCTTTCCACGGCCCTTGACCTGCTCGTACGCCCGACAGTGGGCCAGCAGGTCGGCGGCCGTGGCCGGGCGGTCCCGGCGCGCGTGGTCCGCGGCGGATCCGGTGGCCGCGGACGACGCGGGGGCGGGGCCCGTGGCGGTCGGGCTCGTGGACGGTGCCGCGGACGGCCGGTCGCCGCCGCTCGTCGTACCGCCGCCGTCCGCCGGCCGCACGGACGGCACGGCGGGCCTGCGGTCCTCGTGCGCGGGCGACCCGGCCGAGGCGATGGCGGCGACGGCCAGGCCGCCCAGCGCGAGGCTCGCGAGCACCGCGGAGAGCGAGGCCCCGGCCGAGAGGCGGACGCGGCGCGGCCGGGAGCGCCGCCAGTCGTCGCGGCGCCGGGTCCGCGCCCGGTGCGCCCGCGTGCCGCGCGCGGCCCGGAACGCGGCGACGGCCCGCCGCTCGGCCTCCGGGTCGACACCGGCGCCGTCCCGCCGGACCACCGTGCCGATCCGCTCCCCCAGCGCCGCGTCCGGGCCCGCCTGCCCCTGGCCCCGCTCGGGCGCGACGCCGGCCCGGTGCGCCTGCCGACGACCGGACCGCCCGCCGTCACTGTGCCGTTCGCCCATGTCCGTTCCCTGTCCCACCCGAGCCGAGCGCCGTCCGCCGCGGCCCGCCAAAGCCCCGAGGCCGGGGACCCGCCGCCGTGCACGCCCGGCGGCACGGCAGCGCACGCCCGGCGGGACGCCCGGCCCTGTCGGCCTCCCCGGCTCCGTACGAGCCGTGCCCGCCGCCGTTCATGTCGCATCCCCCAGCGTGCCGGTGCCCTCATCCGTCACACCGCCGTCCGCCGCCGGCCGGCCGAGATCACGGCCGAGGCGTTTCAGCCCGCGGTACGCGGCCGTGCGCACCGCGCCGGGCCGCTTGCCGAGGACGCGTGCGGCGCCGGGGCCGTCCAGACCGACGACGACCCGCAGCAGCACGGCCTCGGCCTGGTCCCGCGGCAGCCCCCGGATCAGGGCGAGGGCGTGTTCGGTGGAGATGGCCTCCAGCGCCTGGTCGTACGTGCTGTGCGGGCCGGGCAGGTCCAGTACGTCCTGTTCCAGCCCGGTGGCCCGGGGCCGTACCCGCTGCCTGCGCAGATGGTCGAGGGCCCGGTGCCGGGCGATGGTCGCGGTCCAGCCGCGGAACCCTGCGCCGTCGCCCTTGAACCGGCCCAGGTCCCGGGCGATCTCCAGCCAGGCGTCGGAGGCCACGTCCTCGGCGTCCTCGCCGACGAGTCCGCGGAGATAGCCGAGCAGCCCCGGCTGCACGATCCGGTAGGCCACGGCGAAGGCGGTCTCGTCGCCGTCCTGGGCCCGCGCGACGGCCGCGCCCAGTTCGCCGTCGTACGCCTGCGGGCGGCGGCGTTCCCCTCCCTGGCCCAAGAACCGTCCTCGTCCGTCCGGAGCCGTGCCCGTGCTCGTGCCGCCGCTCCTCCTCACAGCGCACGGCATCGTGCGACACGGCGACTCGCGTCCCCCATGGTGATCAGCGCCGCACCTGACAGATGTGTCACAGCGCTTGTGTCACAGCGCTCGGCGGTCGTCAGCGCCCGGTCGCCGACGCCGTCGCGTCCCGGCACAGCAGGCGCAGCGAGCCCTGCCCGTCGAAGCAGCGCCGCGCCTCGTCCACCGGGTCCCACAGCCGGCCGTCGGGCGTGCGGACCCAGTGGTCGCCGCCGGTCGCCCACCACTCGGCGCCGGTCTGCCGGACGATCACCTCACCGGCGTAGGCGCCGAAGCCGCGCAGCACGTCCCGCACGGCGGCGTACGGCGGCCCCTCGCGCCGTATCTCGTCGATCATCCGGTCGACCCGCCACAGGCTCTGCGCCGAGTAGTCGAGCCGGACCCGCGCGCCCTCGCGCATCGTCGCCACCACGTCCGCCGCCCATCGCACGGGCTTGCTCGCGGCCTGCGGCCTGGTCCGCTGCTGTGCTGTCACCTGATGCGCTGTCACACAGTCAAGAGCGACACGGGCGCCGCTTTCGTCACCCGGATCCGCACCGGCGCGCGCAACCGGCGCAGGACCGCCCCACCTCTCTCGCACCACGGTCACAGGGCCGGCCCGGCTCAGCCCAGCCGGTTCGCCAGTTTCTGGAAGTCCGCCCAAGAAACGGACGGTTCACCCGGGTCCCACAGTTTCTGCACCGTGGCCCGCAGCGGCATCCGGATCCCGGCGGCCACCTGGTCCTGCGTCTGGGCGTTCGGGTCGTCGCACCACACGGCGAAGGATCCGCCGAGGATCTGCGGGTCGTAGTGGGCGGGCACGGCGGTGGTGCCGCGCAGCACCCGCGGGGTCCACTGCTCGTAGATGCGCTGCCCGGTGGGGTAGACGAAGGTCTGCGGCTGGCCGAGGACGTAGTACAGGAACTCGTCGTTGTAGTTGATGACCTTGCGTCCCTCGCCCAGGTAGTCCGTCGGTTGCCGGGCGCCTATCTCCTTGCCCGTCCAGTAGGCGACCTCCAGGTCCTTGGCGGGCTGCACGGAGGTGCCGCGGTAGAAGCCGTCGTTCCAGGCCCGCATCGTGCGCTGGTGGGCGCGGACCGTGTCGGCGCGGCCGTCCAGCCAGCCGGTCGCCAGGTCCTGGATGGTGCCGCCCGAGCCGTACGTTGTGCGGGCGGCGGCGGCCAGCTGTGGATAGGAGGCGGCGGGGTCGGGCACCGCGACCGCCTGGTACTCGTCGCCGCCGAGGTTCCAGTAGGGACCGGGGAAGACGCCGGCGAACTCGTTGAGGAGGTCGTCCACGAGGCCGGCCGCGGCGGGTTTGGAGATGTCGATGGCGCCGGGCGTGACGGTGCCCTGTGCGTTGCGCAGCTTCAGGTCGGGGTGGGCGGCGAGGACCGCGCCGAGGTGTCCGGGCGAGTCGATCTCGGGGACGATGTTGATGTGCCGGCCGGCCGCGAGGTCGGTGATCTTCTTGACCTGCGCCTGGGTGAGATGGTCCTTGGAGACGATCTCGGGGTGGGTCTTCGACTGGATCCGGAAGCCCTGGTCGTCGGAGAAGTGCAGCCCCAGCTCGTTGAACTTCAGGTCTCCCAGCTCACGTATTCGGTCCTCTATCCAGGACTCGGTGAACGGCTTGCGGGCGATGTCCAGCATGAAGCCGCGCCGCTGCTCGGCGGGCTCGTCGCGCACGACGCCCTCCGGGGCGGTGCCGCCGCCGTGCACCTCCTGCTTGAGGGTGCGGGTGCCGTAGAAGACGCCCGCGTCGGTGGGGCCGCTGACGGTGACGCCGCCGCCCCGCACGGTCATGGTGTACGACTCGGGGTTCGCCTTCTTGTCGCCGCTCAGCTCCAGCCGTACGTCCCCGGCCCGCATGTCCTGCTGCTGCCCCGCGTAGTCCAGGCCCAGCTCGCCCGCGATCAGCCTGCCCTCGTCGGCCAGGGCGGGGTCGGTCACCACGACCCGGTCGCCGCCGGCCGGGCGCCAGCCGGGGCCGCGCTCGGCGGTGTGCGAGCGGACGGCCGGAATGGTGCGGGGTGCCTGGGACAGCGGATAGGAGCGGCTGGGGCTCGGGGTGGCCGAACCCGGCCGTGCCACCCCGGCGGGCCGTGTCCCGCCGTCCGCGGAGGCCCAGACGCCCAGTCCGACGCCGAGCGCCACCGTGCAGACGAACGCTCCGCCGACCGCCGCGCGCCGCCGCCTGACCTGCTGCGCCGACTCGCGACGCCTGTGCTGGCTCACCTCGCCAACGTAAAGCCGATGTCGACGCGATGCGTCCACGAACGGTTCCCAAACTCTGCCGTCCGGGTGAAATCCGGGCATCCGTCGGACACGGCATGACCACTCTCGATAACGTGGTGACACACCCTTCACAGCATCCGCTGCCGCCCCACATGTGACGCGAGGACCCACGCTGCCTGCGCACCGTCTCCCGTACCCGTCCGGGTCCTCCGGCGGAGTGGCCATACCGGCGCTCCCGGAGCAGACCCGCGTCCCGCCGTACCCCGGCCGACTGGCCGGATTCAACGCCGCCAGCGCCGACGAGGCCCACGAGGCCCTTCTGACCTGCTTGAACAGCCCGCGCTGGGCCCAGCGGGTCGCCGCCCACCGCCCCTACCCCGACCTCGACGCGCTGCTGGCCGCGGCGGACGAGGCGGCGTACGACCTGACGCCGGCGGACCTGGCCCAGGCGCTGGCCGCCGAGACCCCGCAACCCCTCCCGGAGGGCACCTACTCCGCCGCCCACACCGCCCTCAGCGCCGCGCACGCCGCCTACGAGGCCCGCTTCGGCCATGTCTTCCTCATCCACCTGGGCGGCATCCCGCCGGACGAGGCGCTGGACCGCACCCTCGAAGGCATCCGCTCCCGGCTGGCGAACGACCCGGACGAGGAACGGGTGATCACGGCAGAACACCTGCGGCGCCTCGCACGGCAACGTCTGGTGGAGCGGCTGAGAAGCGGGGGGAACCGCAGCACACCCGGGGCCCCGCCCCGGTAGCCGCGCCCCCGAGGCGCCTCCCGGCGCCCGCCCGATGACCCGTCCGTGCACCTTTGAGCACCGTTTTGATCACACCGGGAGGCCCCCCGCCGAGCGCCGCGGGCACCCCGCTACCATGCTGGGGGCCGGTGGACCGTACCCGGCCGGGCCCGACCGACACCGAACAAGCCGGCGCGGCCCTTGTCCCCGCTCCCGGAGGGTTCTTCCGTGCCGGCTGGAACGCTGTACCGCGGCCGGGAAGGAATGTGGTCCTGGGTGGCTCACCGAGTCACCGGCGTCCTCATCTTCTTCTTCCTGTTCGTTCACGTGCTGGACACCGCTCTCGTGCGTGTCTCCCCCGAGGACTACGACAAAGTCGTAGCCACGTACAAGACGCCGATCGTCGCGCTGCTGGAGTACGGCCTCGTCGCCGCCATCCTCTTCCACGCGCTCAACGGCCTGCGCGTCATCGCCGTCGACTTCTGGTCGAAGGGCCCGCGCTACCAGAAGCAGATGCTCTGGACGGTCGTAGGTGTCTGGGTCGTCCTGATGGCCGGTTCGATCTACCCGGTGCTCGGCCACGCCGCTCGTGTCCTGTTCGGGAGCTGACGCCGATGTCCACCACTGAAACCACCGCTTCCGGGATCGGCCCCGTCGAGGGCGAGTCCCTGTACAGCGTCGACCACCCCGCGCCGCTCATCGAGGCCCCGCGCCTGCGGACCAAGAAGACCCCGAAGTCCACCCGGGGCAACTTCGAACTGGTCGCCTGGCTGTTCATGCGGCTGTCCGGCATCGTGCTGGTCGTCCTGGTCCTCGGCCACCTGCTCATCCAGCTGTTCCTGGACGGCGGCGTCTCCAAGATCGGCTTCGCCTTCGTGGCCGGCCGCTGGGCGAACCCGTTCTGGCAGGTCTGGGACCTCGCCATGCTCTGGCTCGCGATGCTGCACGGCGCCAACGGCCTGCGCACGATCATCAACGACTACGCGGAGCGCACGAACACCCGGCTGTGGCTGAAGGGCCTGCTCTACACCGCCACGGTGTTCACCATCCTGCTGGGCACGCTGGTGATCTTCACCTTCGACCCGAACATCCGCTAGGCACGGGGCTGCGAGAATCATGAAGATCCACAAGTACGACACCGTCATCGTCGGCGCCGGCGGCGCGGGCATGCGCGCGGCCATCGAGTCGACGAAGCGCAGCCGCACCGCGGTCCTGACCAAGCTCTACCCCACCCGCTCCCACACGGGCGCCGCGCAGGGCGGCATGGCCGCCGCGCTGGCCAACGTGGAGGAGGACAACTGGGAGTGGCACACCTTCGACACGATCAAGGGCGGTGACTACCTGGTCGACCAGGACGCCGCCGAGATCCTGGCGAAGGAGGCCATCGACTCGGTCCTCGACCTGGAGAAGATGGGCCTGCCGTTCAACCGCACCCCGGACGGCACCATCGACCAGCGCCGCTTCGGCGGCCACAGCCGCAACCACGGCGAGGCCCCGGTCCGCCGCTCCTGCTACGCGGCCGACCGCACCGGCCACATGATCCTCCAGACGCTGTACCAGAACTGCGTCAAGGAGGGCGTGGAGTTCTTCAACGAGTTCTACGTCCTGGACCAGCTGATCACCGAGGTCGACGGCGTCAAGCGCTCGGCCGGCGTGGTCGCCTACGAACTGGCGACCGGCGAGATCCACGTCTTCCAGGCGAAGGCCGTGATCTACGCGTCCGGCGGCTGCGGCAAGTTCTTCAAGGTGACCTCCAACGCGCACACGCTGACCGGCGACGGCCAGGCCGCGGTCTACCGGCGCGGGCTGCCGCTGGAGGACATGGAGTTCTTCCAGTTCCACCCGACCGGCATCTGGCGCATGGGCATCCTGCTCACCGAGGGCGCCCGCGGTGAGGGCGGCATCCTGCGCAACAAGGACGGCGAGCGCTTCATGGAGAAGTACGCGCCGGTCATGAAGGACCTCGCCTCCCGCGACGTCGTCTCCCGCTCCATCTACACGGAGATCCGCGAGGGCCGCGGCTGCGGTCCCGAGGGCGACCACGTCTACCTGGACCTGACGCACCTGCCGCCGGAGCAGCTGGACGCCAAGCTGCCCGACATCACCGAGTTCGCCCGTACCTACCTCGGCATCGAGCCGTACACGGACCCGATCCCGATCCAGCCCACCGCGCACTACGCGATGGGCGGCATCCCGACGAACGTCGAGGGCGAGGTCCTGTCGGACAACACCACCGTCGTGCCGGGCCTGTACGCGGCCGGCGAGGTCGCCTGCGTGTCGGTGCACGGCGCCAACCGCCTGGGCACCAACTCCCTGCTGGACATCAACGTGTTCGGCCGCCGGGCCGGCATCGCCGCCGCGGAGTACAGCCAGAAGGCCGACTTCGTCGAACTCCCCGAGGACCCGGCGTCGTTCGTCGTCGAGCAGATCGAGCAGCTGCGCGACGCGACGGGCACCGAACGTGTGGCGACGCTCCGCCGCGAGCTTCAGGAGTGCATGGACGCCAACGTCATGGTGTTCCGCACCGAGCAGACGATCAAGACGGCGGTCGAGAAGATCGCGGAGCTGCGCGAGCGCTACAAGAACGTGTCGATCCAGGACAAGGGCAAGCGGTTCAACACGGACCTGCTGGAGGCCGTCGAGCTGGGCAACCTGCTGGAGCTGGCCGAGGTCATGGCGGTGTCCGCGCTGGCCCGCAAGGAGTCCCGCGGCGGTCACTACCGCGAGGACTACCCGAACCGCGACGACGTCAACTTCATGCGCCACACCATGGCGTACCGCGAGGTGGGCGACGACGGCACCGAGTCCGTCCGTCTCGACTACAAGCCGGTCGTCCAGACCCGCTACCAGCCGATGGAGCGTAAGTACTGATGGCAACCCCTGTTCTGGACAAGGTGGAGGCGGAGGCCGCGGCGTCCCCCTACATCACGGTCACCTTCCGCATCCGCCGCTTCAACCCGGAGGTCTCGGCGGAGTCCACGTGGGAGGACTTCCAGCTGGAGATCGACCCGAAGGAGCGGGTCCTCGACGGCCTCCACAAGATCAAGTGGGACGTCGACGGCACCCTCACCTTCCGCCGCTCCTGCGCCCACGGCATCTGCGGTTCCGACGCGATGCGGATCAACGGCAAGAACCGCCTCGCCTGCAAGACGCTGATCAAGGACCTCAACCCCGAGAAGCCGATCACGGTCGAGCCCATCAAGGGCCTCACGGTCCTCAAGGACCTGGTCGTGGACATGGATCCGTTCTTCCAGGCGTACCGGGACGTCATGCCGTTCCTCGTCTCGAAGGACACCAACGAGCCGACGCGCGAGCGGTTGCAGTCGGCCGAGGACCGCGCCCGCTTCGACGACACGACCAAGTGCATCCTGTGCGCGGCCTGCACGTCGTCCTGCCCGGTCTTCTGGAACGACGGCCAGTACTTCGGCCCGGCGGCGATCGTCAACGCGCACCGTTTCATCTTCGACTCGCGTGACGACGCCGGCGAGCAGCGCCTGGAGATCCTCAACGACCGCGACGGCGTGTGGCGCTGCCGCACCACCTTCAACTGCACGGACGCCTGCCCGCGCGGCATCGAGGTGACGAAGGCGATCCAGGAGGTGAAGCGGGCGCTCATCACGCGCCGCTTCTGACGCCCCGCCCGCACACCGCCGAAGGCCCCGTTCTCCCTCCGGACGTCCGGAGGGAGAACGGGGCCTTCGCGCTGTCGGACGCCCTCCCCGGCCCGGGGAGCCGGCCGTCCGTCCGGGAGAGCGGTCCGGCCGGCCGCGCCGGAACGGGTCAGGTCAGCGGCCCCGGGCGCCGGTCGATCGCCGTCAGGTCGATCTCGATGTCGAAGGGCACGGTGAGCTTGAGACGGTCGTGGAAGATACCGCTGAGCGCGTACGTCGTGGTGGCGGGGTCGAGTTCGTAGACGTGGACGACGGGGAAGCCCTTGTTCTCGTCCTGCTCGACCCGCCAGAAGTGCGGGACCCCGGCCTGCGCGTACTTGCGGGGCTTGACCTCGCGGTCGCGCTCGCGGGAGTCGGGGGAGACGACTTCGACGGCGAGGACGACGTCTTCGGGTCCGTACCACGTCTGGTCCGGCCCCGTCCCGGCCCTCGTGTGAAACACCACGATGTCCGGCTCCGGCCGGTTCTTCTTGTCGAGCCTCACTGTCATGTCGCGGTCGACGTCCAGTTGGTCCGGCGCCTGATTCAGGAGCGCGTGGTCCAGGAGACGCGCGGCATACGCGTGGAACCTGGTCTGCGGGCTCCGGAAGACAAGGGCCCCGTCGATCAGTTCCGTGTGCGAGGGAAGACCGGGAATCCGGTCGAGGTCGTCCGCGGTCCAGCCCTCGGCGGGCGGAACCGGCCAGCGGGTGATCGGCTCGGTTCCCCGCTCCGTCTCGGCGTGGGGCGTGTCGTCCATCGCTGCTTCCATACGACGGAGTCTCGCCCGCCCCTTCGCGTACCCAGGAGGAATACGGACCGCCTCACCTCAACGAGTGATCACGACCAGGTCCCCCGGACCGGTCCCGGAAGGCGCCGGATCCGCCCCGCTAATGTGACGTCATGTCAGACGAAGAGTCGTACGAGCTGCTCGGTTTTGACAATGTGCTGGTGCCCGTCGGGGACCTCGGCGAGGCCGTCGGGTTCTACCAGCGGGCCGGGTTCACCGTGGGGTACCGGTTCGACGAGGGCGGGATCGCGCTGCTGAAGGTCGGCGGCGAGACGCCCGGGATCCTGCTGCGGGCCGAGGAGGAGTTCGGGCACCGGCCGCCGCCGTGGCCCGCGCCGCGGATCTGGCTGGAGGTGCCGGACGCGCGGGTGGCGGCGGACCGGCTCGCCGATGCCGGGATCGCGACGCTCGACGAGCCGGCCGCCGTGGCCACCGGGTGGGCCGTGGAGATCGCCGACCCCTGGGGCAACGTCATCGGGTTCACGGACTACTCGAAGCGGCCGGAACTGGGCCGGCGGTCCTGAACCGCCGACCGGGCGTCAGATCCAGTCCAGCTGCCAGAGCCGGAACACGCCGGTACCGTCCGAGAGGTACTGGCCGCCGCCGACGTCCTCGCTGCTGACCGTGTACTGCTTGGCCTGCCACAGCGGGATCAGCGGCACGTCGGTCGCCACCTGCGTCTGCAGGTCACGGAAGTCCTGGGCCGCGTCGGTGCGATCGGCGTACTTCTGGCTGTCCAGGATGACGTCGTCGACGGCCTTGCTGCGGTAGGCGGTGCCCAGGGTGGAGCTGCTGCCGACGAGCGCGGCGCCGAAGGTGTCCGGGTCGGGGTAGTCGGCGACCCAGCCGACCGCCCAGGCGTCCATCTTCCCGGCCGCCCAGCGCTTTTGGAAGTCGGTCCACTCGTAGCCCTCGACGTCCACCTTGAACAGCCCGTCCGCCTCCAGTTGCTTCTTCAGCAGGGCGGACTCCCCGGCGCCCGCGCCGCGGCCCTTGCCGTAGCCGAGGGTGATGTGCACCGGCAGCTTCACCCCGGCCGCGGTGAGCAGTTCCTTCGCCTTCGCGGGACTCCGGGTCGGGTAGTCGTCGAAGAACGACGTGGTGTGGCCGGTGAGGCCGGTCGGGATCAGCGAGTACAGCGGGTCGACCGTGCCCTGGTACACGGTGGCGGCGAGTTCCTCGCGGTTGACCAGCCAGGCCATGGCCTGGCGCACCCGTACGTCGTGCAGCGGCGAGTCGGTGCGGGTGTTGAGGTACAGGTTGCGGGTCTCGGAGCTGTCGGACTCGGTGACGCGCTGGTTCGGGTCGCTCGCGTTGAGGCCGGACAGCACGCCCGGCGGCAGCTGACGGGTGGCGACGTCGACCTGCTTGCCCTGCCACGCCTTGTCGAGGGCCTCCGAGTCGCTGTAGTACCGCATCTCGATGGGCCGGCCCGTGTCCTTCAGGTAGCCCTGGTAGTGCGTGTTCGGTGCGAGGACGGCCCGCTGGTCCTTGGTGTACGAGGTCAGCGTGTAGGGGCCGCTGCCGTCGACCCCGGAGTCGGTGCGCAGGCGGTCCGCCGGGTACTTCTCCCGGTCGACGATCGCACCGGCGCCGGTGGCCACCTTGAACGGGAAGGTGGCGTCCGGCGACGACAGGTGGAAGGTGACGGTGTCCTTGCCGTCCGCGGTGACCGAGCCGAGGGTGGAGAGCAGCGACGCCGGGCCGAGATCGGAGTTGATCTTCTTGATCCGGTCGAAGGAGTACTTCACGTCCTCGGCGGTCATCTCCCGGCCGCTGCGGAAGGTGATCCCCTCGCGCAGGCTGCACCGGTACGTCTTCAGGCCGCTGCCCACGAAGCCGCAGCTGCGCGCCGCGTCCGGCACGGGCTTCACGCCGTCCGGCTCGTACGTCAGCAGCGACTGGAAGACGCTGCTGTACAGGGCCCAGGAACCGGCGTCGTAGGCACCGGCCGGGTCGAGCGAGGTGATGGCGTCCGTCGTGCCGACCTTGATGGTCTTGTTCTTGTCGGCCTGCGACGGCAGCAGTTGCCAGCCGCCCACTCCCACGATCGCCAGCACGATCAGCGTCACGAGAATACGCATGCGAACCGATCGCATGGTGATGCCCTCCCCGGGCCTACCGCGGGCCCTACCCCTGGCCTTGCACAAGTGCCACGCCCCGGCGCGGCGCCGCTCACCTAATCACACGTGTTTGGCCAGAGGGAAGAGTATTGGGCAGAGATGTGCGAGAACTTACCCAGCACGTGTTACCGCCGAGTTTCACAGTCTGTTCACAGTGGTCGGTTCATCACGATATGGCGGGATTCAATTCATGCCGATATGCCGCTATTGGACTGCCGTGACCTGCGCATTCACAGCACGCGCCGAGCGCGTCACCGCTCCATAGGGTTACGTGTGGGGGTGTGGTGGCACCCGGGACGGTCAGATCCGTCCCGAGGCCAGCTGAACGACCGTGATGTCCGACGGCGCCCCGACCCGGGTGGGCGGACCCCAGGCACCCGCGCCCCGGCTGACGTACAGCTGGGTGTCGCCGTAGCGCTCCAGGCCCGCCACCGTCGGATTGGCCGCCGCCGCGAGCAGGCTGCCCGGCCAGAGCTGGCCGCCGTGCGTGTGCCCGGAGAGCTGGAGGTCGACGCCGTGCCGGACGGCCTCGTGGATCTGCACCGGCTGGTGCGCGAGGAGCACGCACGCCCGTGCCGGGTCGCGGTCGCCGAGGGCCTTGCCGAAGTCCGGGCCCTGGCCCTCGCTCTCGCCCTGGACGTCGTTGACCCCGGCGAGGTCGAAGCCGGGCAGTTCGGTCCGGGCGTTCTCCAGCGGGCGCAGCCCGAGCCGCCGTACCTCCTCGACCCACTGCTCGGCGCCGGAGAAGTACTCGTGGTTGCCGGTGACGAAGTACGCCCCGTGCCGCGCCGACAACTGGGCGAGCGGCGCCGCCGCCGGACCCAGGTCGTGCACGCTGCCGTCCACCAGGTCGCCGACGACCGCGATCAGATCGGGCTGGGTCGCATTGACCGTGTCCACCACCCGCTGCGCGAAACCCCGGCCGAGTACGGGGCCGAGGTGGATGTCGCTGACGACGGCGATACGGAACCCGTGTGCCGAGCGCGGGAGTCTGGCCAGCGGGACGGTGACCCGCTTCACCCGCGGTCCGCGCAGCACACCGTAGGTGCCGTACCCGGTCGTGGCCACGGCGGCCGTGGCCGCGGCCCCGCCGACCACCCGGGAGACGAAGAGACGGCGGGAGGGTTCCGGCCGGGCGGACGGGGCGGATTCCGGACCGATGTCGGGAGCGGTGTCCGGGCCGGTGTTCAGGTCGGTGTTCAGGTCGGTGCCCGGGGCGGTGTTCGGGCCGGTGGCGCGGGGCGGCCCGGCGGCCGGGGCCGGCTGCGGCGCCGGCTCCCGGGGCGCCGCCTGAGCCGGTACCGGTGGCGCGCCCGCCGGCACCGCCACCGGGGCCGGGGCGGTACGGCCCGCGGCGGACCGCGACGTCAGCCGGCGCAGCAGCGGCCGTGCCGCCTCCCCCACCACCACCGCCAGCAGGAGGTAGAGCGCCAGCGCCATCCAGAGGAAACCGGGCCAGGCCAGGGCCCGTTGGAGCCAGAACGGAACCCCGGAGCGCTCGGCGACCAGGGCCGCGACCATCAGGACCGGGCCCGCCACGAACACCGCCGTGCCGGTCCGGCGGGCGAGGCCCGGCCCGGCCGTCGTGTCACGGACCAGGCGCCGCCAGACGTACCAGTGCAGCCCGGCGACGACGGCCACCACGGCCAGTGCGCCGAGCACCAAGACGATGACCACTCCGCTGTGTCCCCCGCGTTCTTCCCGCTATGACGTCCGACGCAGTGCGCGCAGTCCGCGCAACCCGATGACCCCGATGATTGTCCCCAAGAGGAAGGAGACGATCGCCAGCAGCAGATGCACCCAGAAGTACGCCGTCGGGTGCCCGTTGTCGAAGGCGAGCCCGCTGCTGTCCTTGACCAGGTTCTTGACGAAAGTGACCCAGATGACCCAGCTCCACACCCCGAAGACGAGCAGGAACCAGGACACCGGGCGGCTGAGCTTCATACCTTCAGTATCACCGTCGGCTGTCCGGATCCGTGTCCGGGGTGGGGCGGGCCGGAAGACTTCACGGCCCGCGACAGGTACGTTCTCGACCGTGCCCGTTCCTCATCAGACCGTGAGGCGATCTCTGCTGGTCTCCTCCGCCGCCTTGCTGTCCCTCTCGCTCACGGCCCCCGCCGCCCTGGCGGCCCCCGGCCCCTCGACTGGTCCGTCGGCCACGCCACCGGCGCAGATGTCGACGGTGGGGGGTGTCCGCCTCGGCCAGGCGGGCACCCAGGTCGACCTGGCGGGCGGCGCACCCGTGCTGCCCAAGGACCTGACCGCGCGCTCCTGGATCGTCGCCGACGCCGAGACCGGCGACGTGCTCGCCGCCCACAACGCGCACTGGCGGCTGCCCCCGGCGAGCACGCTGAAGATGCTGTTCGCCGACACCGTGCTGCCGAAGTTCCCCGCCGCGACGAAGCACAAGGTGGTGCCGTCGGACCTGGCGGGCGTCGGCGCCGGATCCAGCGTGGTCCCGGTGACGGAGGGCCAGACCTACACGGTCCGCGACCTGTGGCTGGGCGTCTTCCTGCGCTCCGGCAACGACGCCGTGCACGTGCTGTCCGCGATGAACGGCGGCATAGCCGAGACCGTCCGGGACATGCAGACGCACGCCGACGATCTGCAGGCCCTCGACACGAACGTGGTCAGCCCCGACGGCTACGACCAGCCGGAACAGGTGTCGTCGGCGTACGACTTGACGCTCATCGCCCGCTCCGGGCTGCAGAAGAAGGACTTCCGCGCGTACTGCTCCACGGTCCGGGCGAAGATCCCGGTCGGCACGGAGAAGGAGAAGGGCAGGACGGTCGAGCGGACCACGGAGATCCAGAACACCAACCGGCTGCTCAGCGGCGACACCGACGTCCCCGTCTACCAGGGGATCGCGGGCGTGAAGAACGGCAACACCACCAACGCGGGCGCCACCTTCACCGGTGTCGCGGAGCGCAACGGCAGGGTGCTGCTGGTCACCGTCATGAACCCGGCGAACAACGCGCACAACGAGGTCTACAAGGAGAGTTCGAAGCTCCTCGACTGGGGCTTCGCGGCGGCCGGGAAGGTACAGCCGGTGGGCGAGCTGGTGCCGCCGAGGAGCGCGCAGGCCACGGCCTCGCCCAGCGACGGACCGAGCACGGCGCCGGGTGCCACGTCGCCCGCCGACGGCAAGGGCGCCGGTGCGGCGGCCGGCGGGGCCTCGACCGAACCGGTGGCCGCCGCCACGGACGGTTCGAGCGGCGTCGGGACCGCGCTGGCGATCGCCGGCGGGGCGCTGGTCGTGCTGGCCGGCGGGGTGTTCCTGGTCAATCGCCGATGGCCGCTGCCGGATCTGGTGCGCCGTCGGACGTCCCGTTCCTGACCTCGGCCCCGTCGCTCTGCGTCGCCGTCCAGGCGGCGCAGAACAGCACCAGTTTCGCGGTGAGGTTGATCCACAGCAGCAGCGCCACGGGCACCCCGAAGGCCCCGTACATGCTCTTCGTCGCGACGCCCTGGATGTAGCCGCTGAGCAGCAGCTTGAGGAGTTCGAAGCCGACCGCGCCGATCAGTGCGGCGACGATCAGCCGGCGGCGCGGCGGCTCGACCCCGGGCAGCAGGGTCAGGACGTAGAGCAGCACCAGGAAATCGGCGAGCACGGCGACGGCGAACGCGGCGACGCGCAGCAGGAGGCTTCCCCAGCTCGCCCGGTCCAGGCCGAGCTGGTCGGAGACCCAGCCGACCAGCGCGGACGCCACGGTCGAGATGGCGATGGTCGCGAGCAGGGCACCGCCGAGGCCGACGAGGACCCCCGCGTCGACGGCCTTGCGCAGGACGGGGTTCTCCGTGGCCTCGGCCCGTTCCCACACCGCCCGCAGGCAGTCACGCATCTGGCCGACCCAGCCGATGCCGGTGAACAGCAGGACGGCACCGGCGATGAGTCCGACGGTGCCCGCGTTCTGCACCAGGGCGTTGATGTCCAACTGGTTGGAGATGCCCGGGACCTGTTCGGCGATCTTCTTCTGGAGCTGTGCCTGCTGCGCCGTGCTCAGGGTGGCCGCGGCGATCGACGCGGCCACGGTCAGCAGCGGGAACAGCGCGATGAAGCTGATGAACGTCATCGCGGCGGCCAGCCGGGTCCACTTCACCCGGTCCAGGCGCTCGTACGCCCGCCAGGCGTGCGTGGCGGTCAGCCGCGTGACGAGCGGGCCGATCCCGGGGAGCCTCTTCAGCCAGTCCATGATCCGACTCTGCCCTCTGCGGGGAACACCAATGTCCGGGTACCCCAGAAGCGCAGGATCGTGGCGAGGCCCATGCCGATGCCGGCACCGGAGACGGTGTCGGCGTACTGCGAGGTCAGGCCGAGGCCGTAGTGGCTGACGGCGATGCACAGGAGCTGGACGAGGGCGCCGGCGAGGTTCACGGCGACGAAGACGGCGTACGGGCGCACGCCCCTGGGCTGCGCGTGGCGGTAGGTGCCGTGCGCGTTGCCCAGGTAGGCGACCGTGCAGCCCGCCGCGAACGCCAGGGTCTTCGCGGTGAGCGGGTCGAGGTCGGCGGGGCCGCGCAGCCAGGTGAAGAGGGCCAGGTCGGTGGCGTAGGCGAGGAGCCCGGCGGTGGCGAAGCCCACCAGCTCGCGTCGGGCGGCCGTCACCAGTTCGCCACCGCCAGCCCGTACATGGCGAGCCAGGCCAGCCCGATCAGGGCCAGCGCGCGGTCGTGCAGGACGACGTCCTCGGGCTCGCCCGCGGTGCCGCGGTCGGCGAAGACGGCGTACCGGAGGATCGCGAGGATGAAGGCGACCATCGACAGCTGCCGCCAGGGCAGCACGCCCGCGTGCGGGCCGCCGCCCTCCTCCAGGGCCCACATGCAGTACGCGAGGACGGCGACGCCCGCGGCCAGTTGCCAGACGAAGCGCAGGTATCCGGTCGTGTACTCGGTGAGCAACGCGCGCGTGGCGCCCGCTTTTCCGGCCGTCTGGAGGGCTTCCGAGTAGCGCTTGGCCGACACCATGAACAGCGCCCCGAACCCGGTGGTGATCAGGAACCAGCGGGACAGCGGGATGCCGAGCGCGACCCCGCCGATCATCGCGCGCATCACGAAACCGATGGTGACGACGGCGAGATCGGCGACCAGGACGTGCTTGAGGCTGACGCAGTACGCCAGTTGCAGCACGACGTACGCGGTCAGCAGGGCCGCGACGAGCGGCGAGGTCAGCCAGGCGGCGGCGGTCGGCGCGAGGACGGCCAGGACGGCTCCGGCGGCGTAGGCGAGGGGTACCGGGACCTGGCCCGCGGCGACCGGGCGGCGGCACTTGGTGGGGTGGGCGCGGTCCGCCTCGGCGTCGCGGGCGTCGTTGATCAGGTAGACGGCGGCGGCGCAGGCGGTGAACAGGACGAAGACGAGGGCGACCTGGGTGAGCGCGTGCCGGGAGAAGATCTGCCCCGCGGCGGCCGGGGCGGCGGCGACGAGGCTGTTCTTCACCCACTGCTTGGGCCGGGTGGTGCGCAGCAGGCCGCCCAGGACGGTGCCCTTGGCGGGGGGCGCGGCGGACGCGGTGGAGTTCCGCCGCCGCTCGGGCAGCCCGGCCTCGCCGGCGTGCACCCCGTCCGTGAGGGGCGCTGTCTCAGTCATGGCCGCTCCCGGTCATCCAGCGCGCGCCGAGCCGTGCGGTGAGCGCGCCCAGGGCCGCGCCGGCGGCGACGTCGGTCGGATAGTGCACGCCGACCACCAGACGGGACAGGCACATGGCGGCGGCCAGCGGCGGGAACCCGTAGGCGCCCAGCGCCCCGAACGCCACCGCGGCGGCGGTCGCCGAGGCGGCGTGCGAACTCGGGAAGGAGTACCGGCCGACGGTGCGGACCAGCGGCTCGACGTGCCCGGGGCGCGCTCGGCGCACCAGGCGTTTGACGCCCGTGCTGGTGAGGTGGGCACCCGCGACGAGCGCCGTCGCGCGCAGCCAGGAACCGCGCCGCGCGCCGTCCGCCACGGCCGCGGTCAGGCCCGCGGCGAGCCACAGCGCGCCGTGCTCACCGGCCAGCGACAGGCCGCGTGCGGCGGACGCGACGCGCGGATCGGCACCGCAGCCGCGGAATGCGGAAAGGATCCGGTCGTCCATGTCGTCCATGTGGTCCATGTGGTCCATGTCGTCCATGTGGACCCACTGTTCACCCCCACACCGCCAGAATTACGGCAATATTGAGCGACATCCCATTAATCACCCATTTCGGGGAGAGATTGGATGTTTCTTAATTAATCGCCCGCATAGGGGCGATACGGTCACCGGCATGTCTGGAGCCATGGTTTCCGTCACCGGCTGGGGTCGCACCGCCCCCACCTCAGCCCGGCTGGTCCGCCCGCGGACGTACGAGGAGGCCGTGGCCGCCGTCCGCGGCTGCGGGGCCCGCGGCGGCATCGCGCGGGGCCTGGGCCGGGCCTACGGGGACGCGGCGCAGAACGCCGGCGGTGCCGTGCTCGACATGACCGGCCTCGACCGCATCCACGCCATCGACGCCGACGGCGGCACCGTGCTGTGCGACGCGGGCGTGTCCCTGCACCGGCTGATGGAGGTGCTGCTGCCGCTCGGCTGGTTCGTACCGGTGACGCCCGGCACCCGCCAGGTGACGGTCGGCGGGGCGATCGGCGCCGACATCCACGGCAAGAACCACCACGTCTCCGGCTCCTTCGCACGCCATGTGCTCGCGCTGGAACTGCTCACCGCCGACGGCGAGATCCGCGCGGTCGGCCGCGGCACGCCCCTGTTCGACGCGACCACCGGCGGCATGGGCCTGACCGGCGTGATCCTGACCGCCACCGTGCGGCTGCTGCCGGTGGAGACCTCGTACATGTCGGTCGACACCGAACGCGCCACCGACCTCGACGACCTGATGGCCCGGCTGACCGCCACCGACCACCGCTACCGCTACTCGGTCGCCTGGATCGACCTGCTGGCCCGGGGCACGGCCACCGGCCGCGCCGTCCTCACCCGCGGCGACCACGCGCCCCTGGAGGCGCTGGAGGCGGGCACGCGCGCGCGGCGGCGCCCGCTGTCCTTCCGCCCCCGGCAGCTCCCGCCCGCCCCGCCCCTCGTCCCGGAGGGCCTGCTCGGCCGCACCAGCGTGGGCCTGTTCAACGAGATCTGGTACCGCCGGGCGCCACGCGCGCGTACCGGCGAACTCCAGCGGATCCCCACCTTCTTCCACCCCCTGGACGGCGTACCGCACTGGAACCGGATCTACGGCCGCGGCGGCTTCGTCCAGTACCAGTTCGTCGTCGGACACGGCCAGGAGGAGGCCCTGCACCGGATCGTGCGCCGCATCTCCGCCCGCCGCTGCCCGTCCTTCCTGGCCGTCCTCAAGCGCTTCGGGGAGGCGGACCCCGGCTGGCTCTCCTTCCCGGTGCCCGGCTGGACGCTCGCCCTGGACGTCCCCGCGGGCCTGCCCCGGCTCGGCGCCTTCCTCGACGAACTGGACGAGGAGGTCGCCGCCGCGGGCGGCCGTGTCTACCTCGCCAAGGACTCCCGGCTCCGCCCCGACCTGCTCGCCCCGATGTACCCCCGGCTCGCCGACTTCCGCGCCCTGCGCGCTCAGCTCGACCCGCGCGGGGTGTTCGTCTCGGACCTCGCCCGCCGCCTCGGCCTGTAAAGCCCCTGAAGTCCCCCTCCCTTGGAGCTGTCGTGAAGGACGCCTTCGGCCTCCCCCAGTCCCTGCTCGTCCTCGGCGGTACGTCGGAGATCGCCCTGGCCACCGCGCGCCGGCTGATCGCTCGCCGCACCCGCACCGTGTGGCTCGCGGGCCGCCCCTCGCCCACCCTGGACAAGGCCGCCGAGGAACTGCGCGGCCTCGGGGCGGACGTCCGCACCGTCGCCTTCGACGCGCTCGAACCCGAATCGCACGAGGCGGTGCTCGGCAAGGTCTTCGCCGAGGGCGACGTCGACATGGTGCTGCTCGCCTTCGGGATCCTCGGCGACCAGGCCCGCGACGAACGCGAGCCGGTGAGCGCGGTCCGGGTCGCCCAGACCAACTACACCGGCGCGGTCTCGGCCGGCCTGATCGCGGCCTCCGCGCTCCAGACGCAGGGCCACGGCTCCCTGGTCGTCCTCTCCTCGGTGGCCGGCGAGCGGGCCCGCCGCTCCAACTTCATCTACGGCTCCAGCAAGGCGGGCCTGGACGCCTTCGCCCAGGGCCTCGGCGACGCACTGCACGGCACGGGCGTGCACGTCATGGTCGTACGCCCCGGATTCGTACGGTCCCGGATGACGGCCGGCCTCGACGAGGCTCCCCTCGCCACCACGCCGCAGGCCGTGGCCACGGCCATCGAACTGGGCCTACGGCGCCGAGCGGAAACCATCTGGGTACCAGGCCCCCTCCGCCTGCTCATGACAGCCCTACGCCACACCCCAAGAGCGCTGTTCCGCCGCCTCCCGATCTAACGACCCCAAAGACCCACGAGGAACCACGCGCAACCGACTTCCACCCACGTACACCCCCGCCCGCCCCCCAGAGGGGCGCGATGAGCTGCGCGACCAACCCCCACCCAGAGGGGCGCGGGGAACTGCGCGACCAACCCCCACCCACCCGCACCCGAACACCCACGGTCCACCCCACACACACAGGGGCGCGGGGAACTGCGTGACCAACCCCCACCCAGAGGGGCGCGGGGAACTGCGCGATCAACCCCCACCCACCCGCACCCGAACACCCACCGTCCACCCCACACACACAGGGGCGCGGGGAACTGCGCGATCAACCCCCACCCACCCGCAGCCAAACGCCGCCGCGACAACCCACACCCCCGACCCCGCGAACCCCCCACCTACCCCCAGCCGAACAACAACCCCCTCACGCCCCACCCAGCGGAGCGCTCATCGCACGGCCCGCCTGCGGCGGCACCAACGCCCCTCCGAAGGCGAACTCCCGCAACTTGCGCCACACCCCGTCGGGCCCCTGCTCGTAGAGCGCGAACCCGGTGCACGGCCACTCGGCCTCGAACCCGGCCAGCTCACGGAAGGCACGGTCCATCGCCGCGTCCTCAATACCGTGCGCCACCGTGACGTGCGGGTGGTAAGGAAACTGCAACTCGCGCGCGAGCGGACCGGAACCGTCACGCACCCGCGTCTGGAGCCAGGTGCAGGTCTCCGCGCCCTGCACGACCTGGACGTAGACCACCGGCGACAACGGCCGGAAGGTCCCCGTGCCGGACAACCGCATCGGGAACGGCCGGCCGGCCGCGGCGACCTCGGTCAGATGGGCCTCGACGGCCGGCAGCGCGGAGGCGTCGACCTCCGTCGGCGGCAGCAGCGTGACGTGCGTGGGGATGCCGTGAGCCGCGGCGTCGCCGAAGCCCGCGCGCCGCTCCTGGAGCAGGCTGCCGTGAGGCTCCGGGACCGCGATCGACACGCCGATCGTTACGGTCCCCACGTCGTCTCCTGTCGTCGTCTGCCGTCGTCTGACGTCATCTGTCGTCGGCCGGGCCGGGTCGCCGGTTCCGTACTCGGCCGTCCGACTATCGACTCTAAGGCCACAGCCGAGTCATGGGCAGGCGCAGCCGAAGTGATGTGCGGCGCCCCGCCCGATGCCCGTGTGTGCGGTCGTGCGCCTCAGTGCTTGGCGGGCAGGAATCCCACCCGGTCGTACGCGCGGGCCAGCGTCTCCGCGGCCACGGCACGCGCCTTCTCGGCGCCCTTGGCGAGGATCGAGTCGAGCGTCTCGGGATCGTCCAGGTACTGCTGGGTCCGCTCCCGGAACGGCGTCACGAAGTCGACCATGACCTCGGCGAGATCCGTCTTGAGCGCCCCGTAGCCCTTGCCCTCGTACTTCGCCTCCAGCTCGGACACCGCCGTCCCGGTGAGCGTCGAGTAGATCGTGAGCAGGTTGCTCACGCCCGGCTTGTTCTCGGCGTCGTAGCGGATGACGGTGTCGGTGTCGGTGACCGCGCTCCTGACCTTCTTGGCGGTGGTCGCGGGCTCGTCGAGGAGGTTGATGAGGCCCTTCGGCGTGGAGGCCGACTTGCTCATCTTGGCGGACGGGTCCTGGAGGTCGTAGATCTTCGCCGTCTCCTTGAGGATGTACGGCTTCGGCACGGTGAAGGTCGCCCCGAACCGGCCGTTGAAGCGCTCGGCGAGGTCGCGGGTCAGCTCGACGTGCTGGCGCTGGTCCTCGCCGACCGGGACCTCGTTGGCCTGGTAGAGCAGGATGTCGGCGACCTGGAGGATCGGGTACGTGAACAGGCCGACGGAGGCGCGGTCGGCGCCCTGCTTGGCGGACTTGTCCTTGAACTGCGTCATGCGGGACGCCTCGCCGAAGCCGGTGAGGCAGTTCATGACCCAGGCGAGCTGGGCGTGCTCCGGGACATGGCTCTGGACGAACAGCGTGCAGCGCTCCGGGTCGAGGCCGGCCGCGAGGAGCTGGGCGGCGGCGAGCCGGGTGTTGGCGCGCAGTTCCTTCGGGTCCTGCGGGACCGTGATCGCGTGCAGGTCGACGACCATGTAGAACGCGTCGTGGGACTCCTGCAGGGCCACCCACTGGCGGACGGCGCCGAGATAGTTGCCGAGGTGGAACGAGCCCGCGGTGGGCTGGATTCCGGAGAGCACGCGGGGACTGTCAGAGGCCATGTTCACCATTCTCTCAGGTGCCGGGCCTCGAACCCGACCTGGCCGGAAACGGGCGGGAACCGATTCGGCTCGTGCGGTGTATCAAGAGCGTGAGGACGCGGGAGGGGGGCCGCATCGTCGATGAGGCCGCGGTGATCGCACGCGTACGCGCCGGAGAGCCGGAGGCGTATGCGGAGCTGGTGCGAGCCCATACGGGCATCGCCCTGCGAGCGGCCGCGGCGCTCGGGGCGGGTGCGGACGCGGAGGACGTGGTGCAGCAGGCATTCGTCAAGGCGTACTGCGCGCTGGGCCGTTTCAAGGACGGCGCGGTGTTCAAGCCCTGGCTGCTGTCGATCGTCGCCAATGAGACGAGGAACACAGTGCGGACGGCGGCGCGGCAGCGCACGCTCGCCGGCCGGGA
This sequence comes from Streptomyces sp. NPDC056161, assembly GCF_042268025.1. NCBI lineage: Bacteria > Bacillati > Actinomycetota > Actinomycetes > Kitasatosporales > Streptomycetaceae > Streptomyces > Streptomyces sp. NPDC056161. Next base: position 76,122 of record NZ_JBHJUV010000004.1, on the reverse strand, counting down.
GGCCGCCTTCGCGGAGGCCGAGCCGCTGATACCGGAGGCGGCGGACCCGGCGGTCGCCACGCTCCACACGGAGCGCCGCACCGCCCTGCTGGCCGCCCTGGACCGGCTGAGCGAGGAGCACCGCCTGGTGGTCACCTACCGCTATCTCCTGGAGATGGACGAATCGGAGACGGCGCAGGCCCTCGGCTGGCCCCGGGGGACGGTGAAGTCCCGCCTGAACCGCGCCCTGGGGAAGCTGGGGCGGCTGCTGCCGGAGTTCCAGCCCAGGGAAGGGGGTGACGGGCGTGACTGAGTCGTACGACGGCGAGGACGGACGGGCCTCCAGAGGCGCCGGAGGCCGGGGCTCGCGCCGTCCGGGCGGCCACCGGGGGCCGCGGGGGCGGAGCCGCGGGCGGTCCGGGGGCTCCGCCGCCGCCCGGCTGCCGGAGGAGCTGCGGGCGCTCGGCCGGTCACTGGGCGCACCCGGGACCGACGAGCCCGACGGCACCGCGGGTCCGATCGGCGCGGAGACGATGGCCGAGCGGGTGCTCGGGCAGCTCCTGGCCGAGCGGCTGCCGGTCCCGGTGGCCGAGCCGCCGGGCCTCCGTGAGCGACTGCGCGCCGTCCGGCGCTGGACGCGGCTGCGGTGGCGTTCGCTGACGGCGACGCTGTGCGGTCTGCTGACGGTGCTCGCGCTCACGCCCCCGGTGCGCGCCGCCGTCCACGACTGGTTCGGCTTCGGCGGGATCGAGGTGCGCCACGACCCCTCGGCGGTGCCCTCCCCCGGCGCCGAGGTGCCCGGCTGCGGCCACTCGCTGACCCTCGCGCAGGCGAGCCGGCGGGCCGGATTCGAACCGCTCGTGCCGGACGCCCTCGGGGTGCCGGACGCGGTGACCGTGACCGATGAGCCGCACGGCCGGCTCCTGCTGAGCATGTGCTGGCAGGAGCGGGGCGGCACAGTCCGGCTCGACGAGTTCCCGGCGAGCCTGGACCTTGGTTTCGTCAAGACCGTGCGGGAGGCGCCGGAGTGGATCGAGCTGCACCGGGCACAGGCGCCGGACGGCATGCCCGACTTCGCCCTGTGGTTCCCGCAGCCGCATCTGCTGGGGTTCTGGCTGGTGGACGCGGACGGCGACCGCCACCGGCGGCAGGTGCGCACGGCGGGACCGACCCTGCTGTGGACCCACCCGGCACAGCCGAGCGCTGGAACCGGGGGCGGGGGCCAGGGCGGGGGCGGGGGCGGCGCAGGGTCCGGCGGTGAGGGAGCCGGTGGGTCCTCGGGCGGGGAGGTGACCCTGCGGCTGGAGGGCGTGGACACACGGACGAGGGCGGTGCAGATCGCGAAGTCCCTGACCACGCTGTCCCGGCCGGCCGGCCGCCCGGCCTGAGCGGCCCCGCGGATCCGGGCAGTCCGGTGACACCTCGGACAAGTCCTCGAAACAGTGGGTGCGGAAAGGGAACCCGGGCGGGCCGGGCGGTGTACCAGAAGTGACACGCGGCCCGCCGACGGGCCACACGGAATCGTCTGGCTGGGGGATCGCATGGCGAAAGGCAAGGCTCGTGAACTGACGGCATTGGGCGGGGTGTTGGCTGCCTTGCTCGGGCTGCTCTTATGGGGTGCGTCGTCCGCGGTGGCCGGCGGCCCGACCAGCGTGCTGGTGGCCTCACCCCAGAGCGAAGAGGCCACCGCGCGGTACTACTCGGACGGGGAGTACAAGCGACTCCAGGCCCTGCTCGGCCCGGAGAACAAGGGCTCACGCACCATGCCACCGGAGGCGGCCCTGTCCTTGGCCCGGCAGATCGATGTGACCTGGCTGGCGCACGACATATCGCCCTGGCGAGTGGACCGGGTCTTCCCCCTCGACTCGCCCTCTCGGGAGATCTGGATCCACACGGCGGCCAACCTGCCCACTTCGGGCAACGGCTACTGGCACCAGGCCGAGCAGCCCGCCCAACTGCGTTCCCTGCTCGGGAAGTTGGGTGTGATGGGCAAGAGAACGGGCCAATCGGACTACAGCGGCATCTTCCCGGCCCCATGGCAGTCGTCGGACACCCCTGCCACACCGGCGCAGGAGGACGAGACCACCACGACGGTGTCGATCAGCACCGGACCCGAGGACGACGGCACCGACTGGTGGTGGGCGATACCGGGCGCGGCGGCGGGAGCGGCGCTCGCACTCGTGCTGCGCCGCTTCCTGCCCCGGCTGGCGCCCGCGGCCCTGCGGCGTGGCAGCCGAGAGCCGGGGCCGAGACAGGAGCTGCGGGACATGTAAGTGCCAGGGAACCGCGAAGTCCTGCGGGCCACCGGCTACGGGCCACCGGGGCCACCGGCCGGGTGTCAGCCGAGGTCGACCTCCGGGTACAGCGGGAACCCGGCCACGAGGTCGGAGGCCCGCTGCGAGATCTCGTCCGCGATCTTCGGGTCGAGGACGTGCTGCGCCTTGGACGTCGTGCCCTTGCTGGTGGTGCCGGGCTCGGCCGTGGTGAGGACGCGGCCGATGAGCGCGGCCACCTCGTCCATCTCGGCGGTACCCAGGCCACGCGTGGTCAGGGCCGGGGTGCCGATGCGGATACCGGAGGTGTACCAGGCGCCGTTGGGGTCGGCCGGGATCGCGTTGCGGTTGGTGACGATGCCGGACTCCAGCAGCGCGGCCTCGGCCTGCCGGCCGGTGAGGCCATAGGAGGTGGCGACATCGATCAGATTGAGGTGGTTGTCGGTTCCGCCGGTGACCAGGGTGGCACCCCGGCTCATCAGGCCCTCCGCCAGAGCCCGGGAGTTGTCGACGATCCGCTGGGCGTAGTCCTGGAAGGACGGCTGCCGGGCCTCGGCGAGGGCGACGGCCTTGGCGGCCATGACATGCGGAAGAGGGCCGCCGAGCACCATCGGGCAGCCGCGGTCGACCTGGTCCTTGAGCGAGTCGTCGCACAGGACCATGCCGCCACGCGGGCCGCGCAGCGACTTGTGGGTGGTGGTGGTGACGATCTGGGCGTGCGGAACCGGATCGAAGTCGCCGGTGAGGACCTTGCCGGCGACGAGACCGGCGAAGTGCGCCATGTCGACCATGAGCGTGGCACCGACCTCGTCGGCGATCTCACGCATGATCCGGAAGTTCACGAGACGGGGGTAGGCGGAGTAGCCGGCGACGATGATCAGCGGCTTGAACTCACGGGCGGAGGCACGCAGCGCCTCATAGTCGATGAGGCCGGTCGTCGGGTCGGTGCCGTAGGAGCGCTGGTCGAACATCTTGCCGGAGATGTTCGGGCGGAAACCATGGGTGAGGTGGCCGCCGGCGTCCAGGGACATGCCGAGCATGCGCTGGTTGCCGAAGGACTGGCGGAGTTCGGCCCAGTCGGCCTCGGAGAGGTCGTTGACCTGCCGGACACCGGCCTTCTCCAGCGCGGGCGCCTCCACACGCTGGGCGAGGACGGCCCAGAAGGCGACGAGGTTGGCGTCGATACCGGAGTGCGGCTGGACATAGGCGTGCCGGGCGCCGAAGAGTTCCCTGGCGTGCTCGGCGGCGATCGACTCCACGGTGTCGACGTTGCGGCAGCCGGCGTAGAAGCGGCGGCCGATGGTGCCCTCGGCGTACTTGTCGCTGAACCAGTTGCCCATCGCGAGAAGGGTGGCCGGGGAGGCGTAGTTCTCGGAGGCGATCAGTTTCAGCATCTCGCGCTGGTCGGCGACCTCCTGGCCGATGGCGTCGGCCACCCGCGGCTCGACGGCGCGGATCACGTCGAGAGCGGCCCGGAAGGCGGTGGACTCGGCGGAGAGGGACGAGGAGAGGGGGGCGGGGGACTGCTCTGGCATGAGGACCTCCGGACGGTGTGCGTACAGCGTTCACGGTTCGGCCCAGGCGCACGGCACTCGGTCTCACTGAGGCCGCTCCCCGATGGTCCATCCCATCCCAGCGCGCCAGTCACGGCCCGCGGCCAGCCTACCGGGCGCGCAGGACGGGAAAGCGGGGCGGTGGTCGCATGTCGGGGACGCCTGCGGGTCCCTCCCACGCGCGAGGATGGGAAGAGGGTAGGAAAAGGGGGACGAATCCGACTCGCTGGCCACAGGAGTTCCCGTGAACGCTACGGAGACGCTCATCGCCGCCGCCGACGCCCACAGCGCGCACAACTACCACCCGCTGCCGGTGGTCGTGGCCACCGCGGACGGGGCCTGGATGACGGATGTGGAGGGCCGACGCTATCTCGATCTGCTCGCCGGCTACTCCGCGCTGAACTTCGGGCACGGCCATCCGCGTCTGGTGGCGGCGGTCAGGGCGCAGTTGGAACGGGTGACGCTGACGTCACGAGCCTTCCATCACGACCGGTTCGCTGCGTTCTGCGCGGAGCTGGCCGAGCTGTGCGGCATGGAGCTGGTGCTGCCGATGAACACCGGCGTGGAGGCGGTGGAGACCGCGGTGAAGACGGCCCGGAAGTGGGGCTACCGGGTGAAGGGGGTGCCCGCGGAGATGGCGAAGATCGTGGTCGCCGGGGGCAACTTCCACGGCCGTACGACGACAGTCATCAGCTTCTCCACCGACCCTCAGGCGCGGGCGGACTTCGGGCCGTACACGCCGGGCTTCGAGATCGTGCCGTACGGGGACCTGACCGCGATGCGGGCGGCGCTCACCGAGAACACGGTCGCGGTGCTGCTGGAGCCGATCCAGGGCGAGGCGGGCGTGATCGTGCCGCCGGCCGGCTATCTGCCGGCGGTGCGGGAGCTGACCCGGGAGCGCAACGTGCTGTTCGTGGCGGACGAGATCCAGTCGGGGCTCGGCCGGACCGGACGGACCTTCGCGTGCGAGCACGAAGGGGTCGTACCGGATGTGTATCTGCTCGGGAAGGCGTTGGGCGGCGGGATCCTGCCGGTGTCCGCGGTCGTGTCGGGTGCGGAGGTGCTCGGGGTGTTCCGGCCGGGTGAGCACGGGTCGACGTTCGGCGGGAATCCGCTGGCCTGTGCCGTGGCGCTGGAGGTGATCGCGATGCTGCGGTCGGGCGAGTACCAGGCGCGCGCAGCGGAGCTGGGCGAACATCTGCACCGTGAGCTGGCCGCACTGCTCGACACCGGCGCGGTGACGGCGGTGCGCGGGCGCGGCCTGTGGGCGGGGGTGGACGTCACGCCGACGCTCGGCACGGGCCGGCGGATCTCGGAGCGGCTGATGGAGCGTGGCGTCCTGGTGAAGGACACGCACGGCTCGACGATCCGGATCGCGCCGCCGCTGGTGATCGAGAAGGAGGATCTGGACTGGGGTCTCGATCAACTGCGGGCGGTGTTGGCCGCCTAGCTAGGGCTTCGCCGTCCCAGCCGCTTTCCTCTGGGGCTGTTCGGTCAGGGACTGCTCCGCCGGGGCCTCTCCGAAGCGGGCCAGGGCCAGGGCGCCCGCCACCGCGACCGCGAAGCCCACGACCGCCGGCCAGGCCATGCCTTCGCGGGTGCGGTCGCCGAGCCACACCACGCCCACGGCCGCCGGGCCGATCGTCTCCCCGATCACCATTCCGGCGGTGGCCGTCGTCACCGAGCCGCGCTGAAGGGCCGAGGTGAGCAGCAGAAACGCGGCGCCCCCGCCGATCAGCAGGGCGTAGGTGGCCGGGTTGGTGAACAGGGCCGTCGGCGTGAGTCCGTCGATCAGCCGTACCGCCACCTCCACCACCCCGAACCCGCACCCCGCCGCCAGCCCGAGCAGCAGCGCCCGGTTCCGTCCCCGCAGCCGTCCGCCGGCCGCCCCGACCAGCAGCACCCCCAGGGCCACCGCGGGCATCGCGTACTTCAGCGCCGCCGAGCCGCTGCGATGGCCCTCCGGCCCGGAGGCCAGCCCCAGCATCGCGAGCCCGGCGCACACCACCGCCACCGCGCCCCACTCCACCCCGCTCAGCCGCACCCGTAGCAGGCGCGCCGCGACCACGGCGGTCACCGCCAGGCTCGCCGCCAGCGCCGCGGCGACCGCGTAGATCGGGAGCGACCGCAGCGCCGCGATCTGGAGCAGGAACCCGAGCCCGTCCAGCCCCAGCCCGGCCAGATACCGCCACTGCCGCAGCGCCCGCAGCAACAGCGCCGTGTCACCGCCCCCGCCGGCGTCCGCCGCCTCCCGGGCGGCCATCGCCTGCAACACGGTCGCCGTACCGAAGCAGACCGCCGCGCCCAGGGCGCACACCATTCCGAAGAGCACAAGGCGACTGTAGGCGAGCGGGAGGGCCCGGGGCCCGGCCCCGGGCAGCCTCACACCGGACTCTCGCCCCCGCTCACCGCGCCCCGCTCACCCGCGCAGGGGTTCGTCCCCGCACCAAGCCGGGTCGGGATCATCCCCGTAGCAAGCCGCGAGGGGATCGCCCCCCGGGCCGAGCCGCGAGAGGATCACCCACGGACCAAGTCCCTCTGGGATCGCCCCCGGATCAGGCCGCGAGGGGATCGCCCCGGACCGTGCCCCTTGGGGATCGTCCCGGTACCAAGCCCGGAAGAGTGGTTCCGGTACCAAGCCAGGCAGAGTGGTTCCGGTACCAAACCGGGCAGAGTGGTTACGGCAGTACGCGGCACAGGGCCTCCAGGGCTGCCGTCCAGGCGTGGTCCGGTGGGGTTCCGTAGCCGACGACCAGGGCGTCCAGGGGGTCGGTGTCGGCGTGGCCGTGGCGGTACGTGGCCAGGCCGTGCAGGGCGAGACCCTGCCAGGCGGCGGCCTGGACCACCGACCGTTCGGTGCCGGGCGGCAGGCGCAGGACCGCGTGCAGACCGGCCGCGATGCCCGTGACATGGACCTCGGGCGCGCGGGCGGTGAGAGCCGCCACGAGGGCGTCTCGGCGGTGCCGGTAGCGCAGGCGGGCGGAGCGCACCTGACGGTCGTAGGCGCCGGAGGTGAGGAACTCGGCCAGGGTGAGTTGGTCCAGTACCCCGCAGCCGTCGCTGTTGCCCTTGGCGGCGGCGCACTCCTCGACCAGGGACGGCGGCAGCACCATCCAGCCCAGCCGCAGACCGGGGGCGAGGGACTTGCTGGCGGTGCCGAGGTAGACGACGTGGTCGGGGTCGAGGCCCTGGAGCGCGCCGACCGGTTGGCGGTCGTAGCGGAACTCGCCGTCGTAGTCGTCCTCCAGGACCAGGCCGCCGGTGCGCCGCGCCCAGTCCACCACGGCGGCCCGCCGGTCGGGGTGCAGGGCCGTGCCCATCGGGAACTGGTGGGCGGGGGTGAGCAGCACGGCACCGGCGTCCGGTATGGCACGGGTGTCGGTGGCCCGTTCGTCGTAGGGCAGCGGGGGGATGGCCAGGCCGGCGTCGGTCAGCAGGTTCCAGTGGACGGACAGGCCGTACGACTCGACGGCGACCGTGCGGGCGCCGCGGGCCCGCAGCACCTTGGCGAGGATCTGGAGGCCGTGCGCGAAACCGGCGCACACCACGATGTTCCCCGGATCGGCGCGCACGCCCCGGGAACGGGCGAGATAGCCGGCGAGGGCGGTGCGCAGTTCGGGACGGCCGCGCGGGTCGCCGTAGCCGAGGGCGTCGTTGGGGGCGGCGGTGAGGGCGCGGCGGGCGGCCTTGAGCCATTCGGTGCGCGGGAAGGCGGCGAGGTCGGGGGTGCCGGGCGTCAGGTTGTGGGTCGGCCGGCCGCGGACACGGCGGCGGGGTGCCGGGGCGGCCTCGCCGACGGTGGCCGGTATCCCCGTGGCCACTCGGGTGCCCGAGCCCTGCCGGGCGGTGAGCCAGCCCTCGGCGACGAGGTCGGCGTAGGCGTCGGCGACGGTGTTGCGGGCGATGCCGAGGTCGGTGGCGAGGGTGCGGGAGGAGGGCAGCCGGGTGCCGGGGGCGAGGCGGCCGGTGCGGACCGCGTCCCGCAGCGCGTCGGTGAGGCCCCGCCGCAGACCGCCCGCCCCGGTCGGTTCCAGATGCAGGTCGATGCCCAAAGTGGCCCAGGATTCCGCCATGGAAATGGACCATACTCCTGGGCTGCCTGGCTTCTAGTGTCGAAGCCATGACCACACAGGACAACGTTCAGTACGCATCCGAGATCGCCCCCCGCCTGCGCATGGCCGAACTGGCGCCGGAGGTGTACAAGGCGATGATCCGGCTGGACACCGCGGCCAAGAAGGGCCTGGACCCGAAGCTGTACGAGCTGGTGAAGATCCGTGCCTCGCAGATCAACCACTGCGCGTTCTGCCTGGACATGCACTCCAAGGACGCCCTCGCGGCCGGCGAGAGCGTGGAGCGGATCGTGCAGCTGAGCGCGTGGGAGGAGTCGCGGCACTTCTACACGGAGAAGGAGCTGGCGGCGATCGAGCTGACCGAGGCGATCACGGTCCTCACCGACGGCTTCGTACCCGACGAGGTGTACGAGAAGGCGGCGAAGCTGTTCGAGGAGGCCGAGCTGGCGCAGCTGATCGCCGCGATCACGGTGATCAACGCCTGGAACCGGTTCGGCGTGACCACCCGGACGACGCCGGGCCACTACCAGCCGGGTCAGCACCCGTGACCCGTACGCAGGTGCTGGACCGTTCGGTCGCCGAGGCCCTGTCGGCGCTCTCCGGGGCGGCCAGACGGGGACTGGGCGACCCGGTCCTGGCCGAGCTGGTGATGATCCGCGCCTCGCAGCTCAACCACTGCGCGTTCTGCCTGGACATGCATCTCGCCCTGGCCCGGAAGGGCGGCGTGTCCGAGAATCGCTTGCAGTTGCTCAACGCCTGGGAAGAGGCCGAGGACAACTACAGCGAACGGGAGCGGGCCGCACTGGCGCTCACCGAGGCGGTGACCGTCCTGACCGCGAGCGCCTCCCGCACGGCCGCCGGGCGGGGCTTCGTGCCGGACGCGGTGTACGAGCGGGCCGCCAAGCACTTCGACGAGACCGAACTCGCCCACCTCATCGGGCTGATCACGGCGATCAACAGCTGGAACCGGCTGATGGTCAGTCGCCGGGTCGCGCCCGGTGGGTACCGGCCTTGAGCGGGGCGGAGGCAGGACACATGAGGAATCTCGATCTACTCGGAGAACTGCCGGTGGTACGGAAGGTGGAGGTCTTCCGCTCACTGCATCGGCGGCGGTCGCCGGGTGATCCTCTGGTCCTGCCGGGACCGTGGGACGCGGCGAGCGCTCGGGCCCTTGCGGAGGCCGGGTTCCCGGCGCTGGCCACGCCCAGTGCGGGGGTCGCCGCCTCCCTCGGGTTCGCGGACGGGGAGACTCCGGCGGACGAGATGTTCGCCGCGGTGGCCCGGATCGCCGGCGCGGTGGACGTGCCGGTGTCGGCGGACGTCGAGAGCGGCTACGGGCTCGCGCCGAAGGAGCTGGTGGAGCGGCTGCTGGAGGCGGGAGCCGTGGGCTGCAACCTGGAGGACTCCGTGGCGGGCACCCTCAGGGACCCGCACGAGCAGGCCGACTGGCTCGCCGCGGTGCGTTCGGCCGCGGGGGACGAACTGTTCGTCAACGCGCGCGTGGACACCTTCCTGCGCGGCGTCATGGATCCCGGCGCGGCCATCGAGCGGGGCGCGGCGTATGTCGCGGCCGGAGCCGACTGCGTGTATCCGATCATGGCCCCGGCGCAGCTGATCCCGCAGTTGCGGGCCGGGATCCAGGGCCCGCTCAACGTGCTCGGCCGGCTCGACGGGGACGGCCCGCCGCCCGCGGAACTCAGCCGGCTCGGGGCCACCCGGATCACGTTCGGTCCGGGCCTGCACCACTCGGCGGACGCGGCGCTGCGGCGCATCGCGGGCGGACTCGTGCGCTGAGCGGGCGGGGGCGGACGCTCGGCGCCGCCCTGCCCGCCAAGGCGCACACGCCCACCTGCGCGCACCCACCGTGCGGGTCGTCGACGGCGCCTCGGCCGACGCCCGCGCCTGCCTGGACGCGTATGCCGCCGACATCGACGAGCGCTTCGCCGAGGGCTTCGACAAGTCCGACCTGCTCCCGGCGTACGTCGACGGCGTCTACGCCCATCACTGGTTCGAGAAGCGGCTGACGCGGCCGGCCGCGTGTCCGGACCCGGACCTGGTTCCCGGCCCGGACCCGGACACGGTGCCCGACCCGGACACGGTGCCCGACCCGGTTCCGGTGCCCGACCCGGTTCCGGACGGGGACGTGGGCGCGTAGCCGGGGGACGGAGACGTACGCGGGCCCCGCTCCGAGGTGGCAGGAGCGGGGCCCGTGTTGCTCTTGGTTCAGGGAGAACCGGGTGTCCGAAGATCCGGAGGCCCGGAGGCCCGGGGCCCGGAGGCCCGGGGCACGGAGGCCCGGGGCACGGATCAGGGAGACCCGGACAGTCCTGGGGAGCGGATCAGATGAGGCCCAGGGAGCGGACCGCCTCGCGCTCCTCCTCCAGCTCCTTGACGGAGGCGTCGATACGGGCGCGGGAGAACTCGTTGATCTCCAGGCCCTGGACGATCTCGTACCGGCCGTCCTTGACGGTGACCGGGAAGGAGGAGATCAGGCCCTCGGCAACACCGTAGGAGCCGTCCGACGGGATGCCCATGGAGGTCCAGTTGCCCTCGGCGGTGCCGTTGACCCAGGTGTGGACGTGGTCGATGGCGGCGTTGGCGGCGGAGGCCGCGGAGGACGCGCCGCGGGCCTCGATGATCGCCGCGCCGCGCTTGGCGACGGTCGGGATGAACTCGTCGGCCAGCCACTTCTCGTCGTCGACGACCTCGGCCGCGTTCTTGCCCGCGATGGTGGCGTGGAAGATGTCCGGGTACTGGGTGGCGGAGTGGTTGCCCCAGATGGTCAGCCGCTTGATGTCGGCGACCGTCGAACCCGTCTTCTTCGCCAGCTGGGTCAGCGCGCGGTTGTGGTCGAGGCGGGTCATCGCGGTGAAGCGCTCGGCCGGTACGTCCGGGGCGGCGGACTGCGCGATGAGCGCGTTGGTGTTGGCCGGGTTGCCGACCACCAGCACCCTGATGTCGTCCGCGGCGTGGTCGTTGATGGCCTTGCCCTGCGGCTTGAAGATGCCGCCGTTGGCCTCCAGGAGGTCACCGCGCTCCATGCCCTTGGTGCGCGGCCGGGCGCCGACGAGGAGGGCGACGTTGGTGCCGTCGAAGGCGACGTTCGGGTCGTCCGTGATGTCGATGCCCTGAAGGAGCGGGAACGCGCAGTCGTCCAGCTCCATGGCCGTACCCTCGGCCGCCTTCAGCGCCGGGGTGATCTCCAGGAGGCGCAGCTTGACCGGCACGTCCGCGCCGAGCAGCTGGCCGGAGGCGATGCGGAAGAGCAGGGCGTAACCGATCTGGCCGGCCGCGCCGGTGACGGTGACGTTCACGGGAGTGCGGGTCATGGCGTTCTCCGTATGACAGCTGGCGGTGGGGCGTCCCTGCCCCGGGGGTACGGGATCCCGCCCCGGCCTGTGACCGGTGCCCGCCGCGACGATCGATCACGGTTCAGTTGATCGATCTCTTGGCGTCAAGAGAGATCCAGCGATCAGGCTATCGCGCGTCGGACTTGGCGCACCGCCCACCCCGTGTGGCCCGTCCCACAGACCCCGGTGGCCCGTCCCGCAGACCCCAGGGAGAGGCGGCCGCCCGTCCGGGAGAGGAGAGACAAGGGCGGCCGCCGTTCGGGGATACCGGATTCCGGACTCCCGTGGGGGTACGGTTCGCGTTCCCTCGTTGCCGCCAACCATGCACACCGCGCGGAATTTCATCAGAACGGGGCATGCCCCGCCCGCACGCCGCCCCGCCGTTCGTCCCCCGCAGCCTGGCTCCCGCCGCACGCCCCCACCGCACGCCCCTCCCGTACGCCACCCCCGTAGAGCCCTCACTCCTCACCCCTCACCCCTCGCGTACGCCCTTGACCCGGTACGCCCATCCGCCCGACGGTGCCCGACTCCCGCCCCACTCCCCGGTGTTCCTAGCGCGTGCACCCCGTCCGTCCGTTCGTCAACGTCGCGCACGCCTTCGCCCCGGTGGCGTTCCGTACGGCCACCATCGGGGTGTACGCGAGGGTGTCGCCGGCCTCCGTGACCGTGCCGGTGCGGCCGGCGGTGGTGCCGACGGTGAGGCGGACCTCGTCACCCGGTCCCGCGCCGGTGATCCGCCCCCAGACCGTGCCGCAGGTCCTGCTGTAACGGACTTCGACGGTGACGGTGCCGACGGTGGCGGTCCCGGCAGTGGTCACCAGGTCGCCGGCGCACCCCATGGCCTCGGCGTCCTTGCCCGTGCAGTCGCCGCCGACGCACTTGACCCCGGCGGGCAGGTCGGCGGCGGTGCCCGTGGACGGGGCGGGCGACCTGGCCGTGCCCCCGTTGTTCTTCTTGTCGCTGCCTCTGCCGGTCAGGAGGAGGAAACCGGCGATGACGAGGAGCACCCCCACGAACCCGGCGAGGAACATCGCCGCCTGCCGCCTGCCGCCCCGGCCCCCGGAGGCGGCGCCCGGGTCCGGTCCCCGCGGCGGCGCGCCGAACTCCCCCCGTGCGGCGCGCGCTTGGGTGATGCGTATCGCCTCCATGGTCAGGTCGTGGCGCAGCTCGGAACGGCTCCAGGAGCGTTCGGCCAGTTCCCACATGGTGGTGAGGTGGACGGGATGGGTGCCGGTGACCTCCGCGAGCGCGACGATCGCGCCCTTCGGCGCGAGGAGCCGGCCGTCGAGGTAACGCTCCCAGGACGTCTTGCTGTAGCCCGTGCGGTCGGCCAGCGCCGCGATGCTCAGCTCCGCGCGGTCCACGAGCCGTCGTAATTGGCCGGTGAACTCCTTGACCTGCGGATCGAGTTGGTCGGGCAGGGCTTTCCAACGAGGCATGCGTTCCCCCCTCTTCCCCCGGTCGGTGCTGTCGTGTGCCCGGCGGCGGGTCCCCGCCGCCGTCCCCGCAGTTCCCCCCGCGGGTGGCGCCCCGTCGCCGGTCCCCGTTCTGGCCACCCACAGGGATGCGTTCCCCACGGACCGCAGGTCCGCGGGCGAGGGTGCACTGGAGCATCGAGCCGACCGGTCACACACCACCGCGCGCCGCAGGCCACGCACCGCAGGCGACGCGCCATAGCCCACGCGCCGCGCTCCGCAGCCCACGCGCCGCGCTCCGTACGTCACACTCCGCACGGCGTATCCCGCAGGGCCCGTCCTCCCGCAGGGCCCGCGGACCGTGGCGGAACGGTCACTTCCATGACCGCGGAACGGTCACTTCCATGACACAGCGTGCGGACGGGCATGGAACGGGCCGGTCACGGCACGGGAGGGTTGAGGGACGACGGCGGCCCGTCCCGGCTCGGGGGAAGAGACGGGCCGCCGTCCTCGGGCGGGGCGCGGACCGGACCGGCCGGCGCCGCCTACTGGTTCATCGTGAAGTGCAGCGTGTCCTTCAGGAACGGGATCTCCAGCCACGGTCTGGGCTGGGCCATCATCGCGAGCAGGACGATCGCCAGCCCCAGCACGCCGTAGGTGGCGATGTCCGTGAAGCGCGAGCGGACGGCGAGCATGCCGACGCCGGGCAGGAACCAGCGCAGCGCGGCGCCGGCCAGCAGGGCGGCGCCGACCAGCAGCATCCCGAACCGGAAGACATCGAGGGCGGTCAGCAGCAGGCCGAGGGCGACCGTGCCCAGCACTATGAGGATCGGCCACTGGCGGGCCGGCGCCGGCAGGTCGCCGGAGGCGGCCCGGCCGCCGCCCTCGGGGCGCGCGGTGTCCCTGGTGAACAGCGGGAAGCGGCGCGTGACCCGCTTGGGGCGCCCGGCCGCGTCGGGTGCGCTGATCGCGTCGCGGACCGTCGGCTCCGCGTCTTGGTGGGTGTTCTCAGCCGGCACTGCGCTCCGCCGCCTCGACCACGTTGACGAGCAGTTGCGCACGGGTCATCGGGCCGACGCCGCCCGGGTTCGGGGAGATCCACCCGGCCACCTCGGCGACACCGGGGTGCACATCGCCGACGATCTTGCCGTCCGCGCTGCGCGAGACGCCCACGTCCAGGACCGCGGCGCCCGGCTTGACGTCCTCGGGCCGGATGAGATGGGCGGATCCGGCCGCCGCGACGATGATGTCCGCGCGCCGGAGGTGGGACGCCAGGTCACGGGTGCCGGTGTGACACTGGGTGACCGTGGCGTTCTCACTGCGCCGGGTGAGCAGCAGCGGCATCGGCCGGCCGATGGTCACGCCGCGGCCGACGACCACCACCTCGGCACCCTTGATCTCCACGCCGTGGCGGCGCAGCAGGGTCAGTACGCCGTTGGGGGTGCAGGGCAGCGGGGCCGGCTCGTTCAGGACGAGACGGCCGAGGTTCATCGGGTGCAGGCCGTCCGCGTCCTTGTCCGGGTCCATCAGCTCCAGGATGCGGTTCTCGTCGATGCCCCTGGGCAGCGGCAGCTGGACGATGTAGCCGGTGCAGGCCGCGTCCTCGTTCAGTTCGCGGACGACCGCCTCGATCTCCTCCTGCGTCGCCGTGGCGGGCAGCTCGCGCTGGATGGAGGCGATGCCCACCTGGGCACAGTCCCGGTGTTTGCCGGCTACGTACTTCTGGCTGCCGGGATCGTCCCCGACCAGGATCGTGCCGAGGCCGGGCGTGATGCCCTTCTCCTTCAGCGCCGCCACGCGGGCGGTCAGATCGGACTTGATCGCGGCTGCGGTGGCCTTGCCATCGAGAATCTGGGCGGTCATGCCCCCCATCCTCCAGGATGACCGCCCGTTGGTTCCAATCCGGGGCCGTCGGTGACCCCTCCGTCGTCCCCTCCGTCGTCGCGGCCGGGGCCGCTTCGGTCCGGGACCGTCCGTTTCCTCCGTCTCCGGTTCGCCCAAGATCGTTGATGTTTCGCTTGCACAACGCCTGTCGTAAGTGGCTGGACAAGGGGTCCCCCAGCCATAACGATGAACGGCGCAGTACCGCGGTCCGTGTTGGGGGGCAAACCGCTCAAGTTCTGACGTTCCTCCGCGCCTGTCCGCGTCGTCCCCGCAGTGCAACGGAGGAAATCCGCCATGAGTTTCGGCTCGCCCCAGAACCCCTACGGACAGCCGCAGAATCCCCAGCAGGGTTACGGCTACCCGCAGCAGCCCGGCCAGCCGGGACAGCCCGGTCAACCCGGTCAGCCCGGCTACGGCTACCCGCAGGCGCCGCAGGGAGTTCCGCCGCAGCAGGGTTACGGCTACCCGCAGCAGCCGGGTTACCCCCAGCAGCCGGGCTATCCGGGCGGTGTCGGCCCGCGGGTCGCGTCGATGGGCCGCCGCCTCGGCGCCCGCGTGATCGACGGTGTCGTGTTCGGCGTCGTCTACGGCATCCTGGCCGCCGCCGGCCTCGCCAGCCTCGTCGGCGCGGCCAAGGACTGCGACCCCAACGCGGCCAACTACGACACCTGCATCAACAACGCCAGCTCGGACTTCGTCGCCAAGTTCGGCGCGGTCATCGGTGTGCTGGCGATCATAGGTCTGCTCTACGAGTGGCTGATGACCGCTCTGGTCGGGGCGACCGTGGGCAAGCTGGCCGTCGGCATCCGCGTGGTGAAGGTCGACACGGGCCGGAAGCCCGGCATCGGCTCGGCGCTCATCCGCTACATCATTCCGGTGGTCGGCAGCTTCGTCTGCGGTATCGGGGCGCTGATCGTGTACCTGTCCCCGTTCTGGGACAAGTCGGGCCGCCAGCAGGGCTGGCACGACAAGGCCGCGAGCACGATGGTCGTGCACAACAGCTGACCGGGGCGGACGCGGACCCGCGTCGGCCCGCGAGGTACGGCCAAGGGCCGTGTCCCACCGTACGAGTGGGACACGGCCCTTGGCCGTTCCGGGCCGGCGACAGCGCCCGACCCGGCCCGGCCCGGCCCGGCGGACGGGGGGAATCAGCGTCAGTGGAAGAAGTGCCGCGTCCCCGTGAAGTACATGGTGACGCCGGCCTTCTGGGCGGCCTCCACGACGAGTTCGTCGCGGACCGAGCCACCGGGCTGGACGACGGCCCGGACTCCGGCCGCGGTGAGGATCTCCAGGCCGTCCGGGAAGGGGAAGAACGCGTCGGAGGCCGCGTACGCGCCCCGCGCGCGCTCGGCACCGGCCCGCTCGACGGCCAGTTTCGCCGAGTCGACCCGGTTGACCTGGCCCATGCCGACGCCCACCGACGCGCCGTCCTTGGCGAGCAGGATGGCGTTGGACTTCACCGCGCGGCACGCCTTCCAGGCGAACGCGAGCTGCGCCAGCTCGTCCGCGCCGAGCGCCTCGCCGGTCGCCAGCGTCCAGTTGGCCGGGTCGTCGCCGTCGGCCTGGAACCGGTCGGTGACCTGCAACAGGACACCACCGTCGAGCTGCTTGGTCTCCACCCGGTTGGACGGGCCGTTCGGTGCCTTGAGGACCCGGATGTTCTTTTTCTTCGCCAGGGCCTGAAGCGCGCCGTCCTCGTAGTCGGGCGCGACGATGACCTCGGTGAAGATCTCGGCGACCTGTTCCGCCATCTCCTTGCTGACCGGCCGGTTCACGGCGATCACACCGCCGAAGGCCGACAGCGGGTCACAGGCGTGCGCCTTGCGGTGCGCCTCGGCGACGTCCGCGCCGATCGCGATGCCGCACGGGTTGGCGTGCTTGATGATCGCGACGCACGGTTCGTCGTAGTCGTAGGCGGCACGGCGGGCGGCGTCCGTGTCCGTGTAGTTGTTGTACGACATCTCCTTGCCGTGCAGCTGCTCGGCCTGCGCGAGGCCGCCGCCGCCCGCGGCGGAGCCGCTGCCGGACGCCGTGTCGACGTAGAGGGCGGCGGGCTGGTGCGGGTTCTCGCCGTAGCGCAGGGTGTTCGCCCGCTCCCAGGTGACGCCGAGGAAGTCGGGGAAGCCCGACTCGTCGACCGGCGCGTACTCGCCCGCGAACCAGCTCGCGACCGCGACGTCGTACGCCGCCGTGTGCTGGAACGCCTCCGCCGCCAGCCGCTTGCGGGTGGCGAGGTCGAAGCCGCCGTCCCGCACGGCCGCGAGGACGTCGGCGTACCGCTCGGGGCTGGTGACGACGGCCACGGACGGGTGGTTCTTGGCGGCGGCCCGCACCATGGAGGGCCCGCCGATGTCGATCTGCTCGACGCACTCGTCGGGCGAGGCACCGGAGGCGACGGTCTCACGGAACGGGTAGAGGTTGACGACGACGAGGTCGAACGGCTCGACGCCCAGCTCGGCCAGCTGCTCGCGGTGGCTGTCCAGCCGCAGGTCGGCGAGGATGCCCGCGTGCACCTTGGGGTGCAGCGTCTTGACCCGGCCGTCCAGGCACTCGGGGAAACCGGTGAGGTCCTCGACCTTGGTGACGGGGACGCCGGCCGCGGCGATCCGCCCGGCGGTGGAGCCGGTGGAGACGAGTGCGACGCCGGCCTCGTGCAGCCCGCGCGCCAGCTCGTCGAGTCCGGTCTTGTCGTAGACGCTGACGAGCGCGCGACGGATCGCCCGCGTACCGCTCCCGTTGCTCTCGGAGGTCACTGGATTACTACCTTTCGTCCCTCAATGCGATGGCCGTGGCGGGCGAGCCGGCCCACGACCTCGACGAGCAGCCTTCGCTCGACTTCCTTGATGCGCTCGTGCAGCGCGCTCTCGTCGTCCTCGTCCCGGACCTCGACCACGCCCTGCGCGATGATCGGCCCGGTGTCGACGCCGTCGTCGACGAAGTGGACGGTGCAGCCGGTGACCTTGACGCCGTACGCGAGCGCGTCCCGCACGCCGTGGGCCCCCGGGAAGCTGGGCAGCAGAGCGGGATGCGTGTTGACGAGCCGTCCGCCGTAGTGTGCGAGGAACTCCTTGCCGACGATCTTCATGAAGCCGGCCGAGACGACGAGATCGGGCCGGTGTTCGGCGACGGCCTCGGCGAGCGCGGCGTCCCATTCCTCGCGGGTGCCGTAGTCCTTGACCCTGCGCACGAAGGTCGGCACCCCGGCGCGCTCGGCACGGGCCAGCCCCTCGATGCCGTCGCGGTCGGCGCCGACGGCGACGATCCGGGCGCCGTAGCGCTCGGCACCGGTGGCCGCGATCTCGTCGAGGAGCGCCTGCAGATTGCTGCCGGATCCGGAGACCAGCACGACGAGGCGTTTGACCTCGGGCTTGGCGGCCACGGTGGGGCCCTTTCTCGGGGGAACTGCGGGGAACTTCGGCACAGGACTTCGCTGGGGAACTGCGGTAGGGGACTTCGTCACGGAACTTCGCTACGGCGGCCGAACACCGTACGGAGGTTTGTACATTCGTACGATTGCTTCGCGCCCCTGGATCCGGGGAACTCTACGAAGCAGTCGGCCGTCAGCAACGATACCGGCACTCGGAACGGCCCCCGCGGGACGGGGGCGTGGCCGGAAGGTAGCGTCTGAGACGAAGCAACTCGGGAACGCTGTCGTCGGGCGGTGCGTTGCCGAAGTGTCAGCTCTTGTCGGACAGCCTCATTCACCTAGGGAAGACGCTCATTTGATGCCGGACCGCAGTCTGCGACTCCTCACGTTCCCCCCGCAGTCGGTGCAGGGAGGGGGGCCTGGTGCCGTGCTGGTGCGGGAGCGGCCGTCCTCGCCGCCCGACGCGCCCTCGGGCGGACAGCACACCGGCACCCCCTCGGACAGGCAGGACGGGGACGAGCGGGGCGGCGCCGCGCAGGACGACAATCCGTTCGCGCCGCCGCCCGAGGGCACGCCGGACCGTCCCTGGCAGCCGCGGCGACCCGTCGGCGGCGGGGACGACTCCGCCCCGGACGAGAACCGCCCCCCGCAGCGCCCCGCCCCCTGGGGCGGTCAGTGGAGCGACCAGCAGCCCGGCCGCTCCCCCGGCGGCTTCGGTGAGCGCCCCGGCGCCGGTCCCGAGGGTCCGGGCGGCGGTGCCCCCGGCCCCGCCATGCGGTGGGACCCGACGGACCCCGCCCAGCGCCGCGCGCGCTACGCGCTGCTGTGCGGCATGTGGGCCTTCTTCTTCGCCCTCTTCAGCTGGGCGTACGTGGCGCTGCTGCTGGGTGCGCTGGCCCTGTACTGGGGCATCAGCGCGCTGCGCGCCAAGCCGCGCACCCCGGACCCGGACCGCCCGGCGCCCGTGCAGACCGGCCGCCCGCAGACCACGGCGGCGATCAGCGGTCTGGTCACCGCGCTGCTGGCGCTCGCGGTGGTAGCCGCGACCTTCACGGCGCAGCTGGCCTACCGCGACTACTACACCTGTGTGAACGACGCCCTCACCAACGAGGCCAGACAGTCCTGCAACCACCTGCTCCCGCAGGAGCTGCGCAGCCTGCTGGGCACGAACAGCTGACCGCGGAGCGGCCGGACCACCGCTGAACCCGTCAGGTCCCGCTCACCGAACCGTCCCCAGCCGGTCGACCCATCCGGGAGCCGGTCGGGCCGACCCGGGCCCTTTGGCTCCTTCGGGTTCCTTCGGCTCCTTCGGATCCCCCTTCGGCTCCTTCGGGTGCGTCCGGTTCCGTCGGAGGCCGAGGGGCCGTTCGCGGTGCTCGCGGTCCTTGCTGCCTTCGCGGTTCTCACGGTTCTCCGCGGTGCTCGCTGTCTCCTCGATCCTCGCGGGTTTGGCGGGTTTCGCGGCTTTTCCCGACTCTCTCTCACGGGCCGTCCGGCGGTGCGGCGTCGCGCAGTGCCGCCCAGCGGGCCTCCCGGGAAGCCTCGTCAAGCCGGGTCGGCACGCCCTGCTCATGGCCCGCATCGGCCATACCACCCGCACTGGCCATATCGGCCGCACCGGCCACATCGGCCGCACTGGCCACATCAGCAGCATCGGCCACAGCGACGACCGCATCGATCACGTCGGCCACTTCAGCCGCATAGGTCGCACGAGGCGCGACCGCGGGCAGAAAGTCGTACGCCTCGGCGCCCACCGCCCCGCCGGACCGAGCCCCGCCGGAGCGCGCGGCGCCGACCGCCCCGCCGCCCCGGCCCGCGGGCTGTGCCGCCCGGACCGCCTCCGGCTTGACCGTGCCCGCACCGGTACCCCGCGTAGTCCGTTCCCGTCGCCGCCACCCGAGCAGCCGCCAGGTCCGCAACCGCCACGCCCGTACCAGCAGCGCCACCGGGATTCCCACCCCCGCGATCCAGATCCCCGCCGCGCCGCCCGACTGCCACCACACCGGCCCGAACCGGGCGAGCGCCGCGCTGCCGAGCGGGCCACCGGCCGTCTCGGCGAGCAGCGCGAACACCGCCCCGCACAACCCGCCCGCCAACGCCACCACGCCCGCGGTCCGCGCGGCCGACCACGCGGACCGTGCCGCCCGCGGTGTCCGGCCCGAAACCGCACCCGAAACCACAGCCACAGCCACAGCCGCAGCCGCACCCGCACCCGAAACGGCACCCGCGCCCGCAGCGGTGTCTCCGTGTACGGACCGTCGTCGCACGGCCGATCCCGCCGTGAACCAGGCCACCGTCAGCCCCGCCATCACGGGAACCGCCCCGGCCGCCCAGTTCAGCGGGCCGCCTGCCCCCGCGTCCGGAACCGCCGCCAGCAGGGGGAACGGCGGCAGCAGCGGCGCGGGATCGGAGGACAGCAGGGACACCAGGTGCCCCGTGCCAAGGACGAACCCGGGGCCGAGCCCGTAGGCGGCCGCCCAGACCGCCGCGTTCGGCACCAGCCCCACGCACAGCAGCAGCACCGCGCACCGCCCGGACCAGCCCTCCGTGAGCTGGAGAAATGCGCCGCGCGCCGCCCCGCCGTGCGTCACCAGGGACACCGTGAGCAGCAGCGCCCCGCCGCCCAGGAGCACCGCGGTCCCGGCCCCGGCGGCGCGCGCGGCCGTACCGAGGCCGCTGCGCGCGCCCGGCCCGGGAGCCGGTCGGCGCAGCCGCCCCGGCCACAGCGCCGACGCACCGGAGAGCCGCCCGAGCGGACGGCCGTACGCCGTCCACACCCCCACGCCCGCAGCCCCCGCCGCGACCAGCGGCAGAGACAGCGCGGCCCAGACCCAGTCGGGCCGCAGTGCACCACCGGAGGCGTACAGCGTGGCGAGGACGCCGACGATGAGGTAGCCGAGGACGACACCGGCCCACGCCGTGCGCGCGGCGACCGGCGGCCCGTTGGAGTCCTCGGGCGCGTCCACCGCGTCGCGCGCCGCCCGGTACAGCAGCCACACCGGCGGCAGGAGCAGCAGCAGCGGGGTGATGCCCATGGGGGCGGGTGTGTCTGACAGAGTGTCGGTACGGATCAGTTCGACGCCGTGCGCGAGCAGCCACAGCGATGCGGCGACGTGCAGCGCGCCATCCGGACCGCTGTCGGGATACGGCGAGCTGATCCACAGCGCCGTCACCAGCGCGGCGGCCGCGCCGAGTCCGAGACCCGCGGCGATCACACCGCCCACGAGACTCGCGCCCCACCCGGGCGCGCGGTCGCGCAGCCGGGTCAGCAGGGACGACAACGACGGTCGGCGAGCGGTCATCTGCGTCACGCCCGCCATGCTCCCAACGACACGCGCTTTCCCGCTGTAACAGGCGAACCCCCGAAGTGTCGCTCAATATATGTTTATGTTCTTTTTCGCACGAAAGGGCGTACGGTGATGCGGAGTCCTGCGAGCCCACCACCACGGTCCGACGAGGAACAGACGACGGTCCGTCACCACATTGCGGGACCGCAAGAAGTGACGGCCCCCCAGCCCGGCCTGGCACCCCTGGCGAACGAGGACGCGACGCCGCCCGGCCTGACGCCCGCTCAGGCGTTCGACGCGCTGTACGCGTTCTGTGCCCCCGCCCTCGTACGGCAGACGTACCTGCTCAGCGGGCGGCCCGAACTCGCGCGCGAATCCGTGGAGCGGGCCTTTCAACTGGCCTGGCAGAGCTGGCCGGAGGTGGCCCTGGACCGGGACCCGGCGGGCTGGGTACGGGCGGCGGCGTACGAGTACGCCCTCTCCCCCTGGCACCGTTTCCGCCCCCGATACCGGCATCCCGATCCCCCGCCCGCCGACCCGGGCGACCGCGCGCTGCTCAACGCCCTTCTCGGGCTTCCCCCCTCCTACCGTCGCGCGCTCGTGCTGTACGACGGCGTCGGGCTCGGCCTGCCCGAGACCGCGGCGGAGACGGAGGCCAGCACCCCGGCGACGGCGAGCCGTCTGACCCGCGCCCGCGCGGAGGTGGCCGCGCGGGTCCCCGAGGTGTCGGACCCCGCGGTGCTGCACCGGCGGCTGGCGGAGCTGGCCGCCGCGGAGCGGCTGCGGCCGGCGAAGCCTGAGCCGGTGCGGACCCACGGCGAGCGCCGGAACCGCTTCTGGACCCAGGCCGCCATCGCCTTCACGATCACCATCATCGGTTCGACGGCTCTCACGCTGCGCACCGCGCCGACGCACTACGAGCCCCCGCTCGCACCGGCCCAGGCGATCCGGGGCGTTCCGGCCAAGGCGGCGCTGGGTCCGTTGTCGCACGCGGAACAGCAGCTGAGGACCAAGCTGCGGACGGCGACCACGAACGGACCGGAGCGGCTGGTTCCGGTGAGCCGGTGAGCCCATGGGCCGGTGAGCCGGTGAGCCGGTGAGCCGGTGAGCCCATGGGCCGGTGAGCCGGGTGAGCCGGTGGGCCAGTGAGCCAGTGAGAAGAGGGCAGACGGAAGGGGTCCGCATCCGGATGGGATGCGGACCCCTTCGCCGACGCGCCGGTCGGCGCCGTGTGCCGTCGGCGTCATGCGCCGGCGGGCCTCATGTGCCCGCTCGGCGTGGGCGCGGGTGCGCCCGGTGGGTTCAGCTGCCGAGGATGCCGCGGGCGAGCTTGGCGGTCTCGGTCGGCGTCTTGCCGACCTTGACGCCCGCGGCCTCCAGGGCCTCCTTCTTCGCCTGCGCGGTGCCGGACGAACCGGAGACGATGGCACCGGCGTGGCCCATGGTCTTGCCCTCGGGGGCGGTGAAGCCCGCGACATAGCCGACGACCGGCTTGGTCACGTTCTCCTTGATGAAGGCCGCGGCCCGCTCCTCGGCGTCGCCGCCGATCTCACCGATCATGACGATCAGGTCGGTGTCGGGGTCGTCCTGGAAGGCGGCCAGGGCGTCGATGTGGGTGGTGCCGATGATCGGGTCGCCACCGATGCCGACGGCCGTCGAGAAGCCGATGTCCCGCAGCTCGTACATCATCTGGTAGGTCAGCGTGCCGGACTTGGAGACCAGGCCGATGCGGCCCGGCTTGGTGATGTCGCCCGGGATGATGCCGACGTTCGACTGGCCCGGGGTGATGATGCCGGGGCAGTTCGGGCCGATGATGCGGGTCTTGTTGCCCTTCTTGCCGGCGTACGCCCAGAAGGAGGCCGAGTCGTGCACGGCGATACCCTCGGTGATCACGACGGCCAGCGGGATCTCGGCCTCGATGGCCTCGACGACCGCGTCCTTGGTGAACTTCTCCGGTACGAAGATGACGGAGACGTCGGCGCCGGTCTTCTCGATGGCCTCCTTGACGGTGCCGAAGACGGGTACCTCGGTGCCGTCGAAGTCCACGGTCTGACCCGCCTTGCGCGGGTTCACGCCGCCCACGACGTTGGTGCCGTCGCCGAGCATGAGCTTGGTGTGCTTCATGCCGGTGGCGCCGGTCATGCCCTGGACGATGACCTTGCTGTCCTTGTTGAGCCAGATAGCCATGGTGTCTTGATGTCCTCGTCCTAGGTGCTTACTTGGCGGCGGCCAGCTCGGCGGCCTTGTCGGCCGCGCCGTCCATGGTGTCGACGCGCTGCACCAGCGGGTGGGCGGCGTCGGAGAGGATCTTGCGGCCCAGCTCGGCGTTGTTGCCGTCGAGGCGGACGACGAGCGGCTTGGTGACGTCCTCGCCCTTGTCCTCCAGGAGCTTCAGGGCCTGCACGATGCCGTTGGCGACCTCGTCACAGGCGGTGATGCCACCGAAGACGTTGACGAACACGGACTTGACGTCCGGGTCGCCGAGGATGATCTCCAGGCCGTTCGCCATGACCTGGGCGGAGGCACCGCCACCGATGTCGAGGAAGTTGGCGGGCTTGACGCCGCCGTGCTTCTCACCGGCGTACGCGACGACGTCCAGGGTCGACATGACCAGGCCGGCGCCGTTGCCGATGATGCCGACCTCGCCGTCGAGCTTGACGTAGTTGAGGTTCTTCTCCTTGGCGGCGGCCTCCAGCGGGTTGGCCGCGGCCTTGTCGTGGAGCTCCTCGAAGTCGGGGTGCCGGAACTCGGCGTTGTCGTCCAGGGACACCTTGCCGTCGAGGGCGATGACCTCACCGGAGGCGACCTTGGCCAGCGGGTTCACCTCGACCAGGAGGGCGTCCTCCTTGATGAAGGTGTCCCACAGCTTGACCAGGACGTTCGCGACCTTGTCGGCGACCTCGGCGGGGAACTTCGCCGCCTCGACGATCTCGCGGGCCTTCTCCGGGGTCACACCGTCGATCGCGTCGATCGGGGTCTTGGCGACCGCCTCGGGGCGGGTGGCCGCCACCTCCTCGATCTCCATGCCGCCCTCGACCGAGGCGATGGAGAGGAACGTGCGGTTGGCGCGGTCGAGGAGGAAGGAGACGTAGTACTCCTCGACGATCTCCGGGGCGGTCTCGGCGATCATGACCTTGTGGACCGTGTGGCCCTTGATGTCCATGCCGAGGATGTCCGTCGCCCGAGCGACGGCCTCGTCCGCGGAGGCGGCCAGCTTGACACCGCCGGCCTTGCCACGACCACCGACCTTCACCTGCGCCTTGACGACGGACTTGCCGCCCAGCCGCTCGGTGATCCCGCGCGCCGCCTCAGGCGTGTCGATGACTTCACCGGCCAGCACCGGTACATCGTGCTTGGCGAAGAGGTCCCTCGCCTGGTACTCGAACAGGTCCACGCGCTTCCGTCCCTATCAGTGATCTCGCGGTTCGTTGGATGCGTGGGCGTGCCGCGAAGGGCAACGTGACGTCCGCATGTGTCACTAGGGAGGCGCACACGGTGTCCGAGCGCGCGGCATGTCCGCCTCGCAGGTTATCGCTGGTTCAGGGGGGCCTCTAAATCGCGGGTCACACCTGAGCGGTGATACCTGTCACATGATGCCGAGTTTGCTGGCACGGCGTGCCAGAGCGGGCCGACGGCGCGAGGCCCCACCGGGCTGGGGTTGACCCGGTGGGGCCCCTGGTAGGGCCCGAAAGGGGGCCCGGGGCGGCTGATCCCCACCCCAATGAGGACCGACCCGCCCGCCCGCGGGATACGGACCGGACGCACCGACGGCATTCGACCGCCCGGCTCCGACCACCACGGAGTCGACGGGGGCGGCCGGCTCAGCGACCGTGGGCCCCCTCAGCGGTGGTGCCGGTGGTGCCGGTGCCAACGATTCCCGTGGGGCCGGTGATTCCCGTGCCGCCGGTGGTGCCGGTGGTGAGCCGGTGGTCGCCTCTGCCACACCCGTCACACTCATCACGCTCATCAGCCCCCTCGCGGTTGTCAGGTCACAGCTGTCGGCCTCGTCACTCTTGTCAGAGCCGTCAGCCTCGTCAGTGAGGGCGCCTGTGCCCGTCCGGACACGGGCGTCGGACCGGACCCGTCGGACCGGGCACAGACGTCAGACCCGGCACAGCCGTCGGACCGGTCCCGAGTGCCCACGTGGATCACACGGTTCACGCAGGTCATGGCGGGTCACGTGCGTCACGTGACCCGGTGCGTCACACAACCCACTCCCGTCGAGGCGGGCAGACGGGGACCCGCACGGGGGCTCTGAACGACTGCGCCGCGAGCCGCGCCGCGCCGCGCCGTAAGCGCAACGCCGCACGCCGGGATCGGTAATCACCCCCCTGGCCTCGACCTCACCCGCCGTCCGGTATCGGCAGCGGGCGCCTCTCGATCGCCGCCGCCATGATGTCGGGGAACAGGTCGGGCGTGCACGCGAAGGCCGGTGCGCCCAACGCGGCCAGCGCGGCGGCGTGTTCATGGTCGTATGCGGGCGCCCCCTCGTCCGACAGCGCGAGCAGAGTCACGAACTGCACTCCCGACGCCTTCATCGCCGCGACCCGCTTGAGCATCTCGTTCCGTATGCCGCCCTCGTACAGGTCGCTGATGAGGACGACCACCGTCTCCGTCGGCCGGGTGATCTGCGACTGGCAGTAGGCGAGCGCCCGGTTGATGTCCGTGCCACCGCCGAGTTGCGTACCGAACAGGACGTCGACCGGGTCGTCCAGTTGGTCGGTGAGGTCGACGACGGCCGTGTCGAAGACGACGAGCCGGGTGTCGATGGACCGCATGGACGCCAGCACCGCCCCGAACACGGAGGCGTAGACGACGGACGCCGCCATCGATCCCGACTGGTCGATACAGAGGACGACTTCCTTCTTCACGGACCGCGAGGCGCGCCCGTAGCCGATGAGCCGCTCCGGCACGATCGTGCGGTACTCGGGCAGGTAGTGCTTGAGGTTGGCCGCGATCGTACGGTTCCAGTCGATGTCCTGGTGGCGCGGCCGGTTGATGCGGGCGCTGCGGTCGAGGGCGCCGGTGAGCGTGGCCCGGGTACGGGTGGCGAGCCGCTTCTCCAGGTCCTCGACGACCTTGCGCACGACAGCCCTCGCGGTCTCCTTCGTGGTCTCCGGCATCGCCTTGTTGAGCGAGAGCAGTGTGCCGACGAGGTGCACATCGGCCTCCACCGCCTCCAGCATCTCCGGTTCCAGCAGCAGGGAGTCCAGTCCGAGCCGGTCGATGGCGTCGCGCTGCATGACCTGGACGACGGAGGAGGGGAAGTAGGTCCGGATGTCGCCGAGCCAGCGGGCCACGGAGGGTGCGGACGCCCCGAGCCCCGCCGTACGGTCCCGTCCCGACTGAGGTCTGTCCCCCTTCCCGTAGAGCGCGGTCAGCGCCCCGTCCATGGCCGCGTCCTGTCCGCGCAGGGTGCATCCGGTCCCGTCGGCGGACTCGCCGCCGAGCACCAGGCGCCAGCGCCGCAGCCGCTCCTGGGCGGCCTCGCCGAGGTCAGCGGGAGGCGCCGGCTCGACCGCGGCCGTCGTGGTCTCGACCGTCCCCGCCGCCGGGAACTCGGCTGAGGCCGTCTCGGCCTCGGTGACCGTCTCGGCCTCGGTAGCCGTCTCGGGCTCCGCGCCCGTCTCGGGCTCCGCGCCCGTCCCGGACGCCGCCGATGTCCCCGGCTCCTCGATCCTCCCCGCCTCCTCGATCCTCCCCGCCTCCTCGATCCTCCCCGCCTCCTCGATCCTCCCCGCCTCCTCGATCCTCCCGGGCTCCGCGGCCGTCTCGGGCTCCGCGGCCCTCTCGGGCTCCGCGGCCCTCTCGGGCACTGTGGTCTCCACGGTTTCCACGGTCTCCGTCGTCTCCGTGGCCGTCTTGGTCTCCGTGGTCGTCATGTGCCTGCCCCCACCAGGTCGTCGCCGTGGACGCCGGTGGCGTCCGCCGGGCTCTCGCCGTCGGCCCCCGTCTCCCGGGCTCCCGAAGTCCCCGGGACCCCACCGCCGTCGGTGTCCAGGCCGAGCAGCAGCCGTACCAGCGGCACTACGGCGTCCGCGCGCTCGGAGTCCGGTTCCGGCGCGAAACCGGTCGTGCCCGGCGCCCGGCCTGCGCTCGCGTCGCCCGTTGTCCCAGGGCCGCGCCGTACCAGTTCGCCGAGGGTGCGCCGCACACCCGGTTCGTACGACGAGAACGTCCGCCGCAACAGCGGCAGTACGTCGGTGAACGCCTCCGCCGGCACCCCGGTCAGCCATGCGTCGATCAGCCCCAGCAGCCGCTCGTCGTGCACGAGCAGCATGCCTCCGCCGCCGCCCACGAAGCCTTCGATCCACGCGGCGGCGTCCGGCGGCGGTGTGCCCGGGGAGAGCACGAGCCCCATCAGCCGGGCCGCCTCGTCCTGGCCGACCTCCCCCTCGTCCAGCAGGAGCCGCACGGCCCGGCCGCGGATGGTTCCGGGCACGCTGTCCCTGCCGGACAGCGACCGCAGTACGGAGCGCCAGCGGCCGCGCAGGTCGCCGTGGCCGGCGGGGGAACTCTCGGCGAGGAGCCCCACCGCGCCGTGCACCGCGTCCACCTGGCCGCGCATGTGCTCGGCAGCGTCCGCGTCGAGTGCGGTGCAGGCGGGCGGCAGTCCGACGAAGATCCGCTCGGCGAGCCCCGCCGCGACCTCGGCGAGCGACTGGGTGTCCGTGCCGCGCACGTCGCCGTAGCGCAGCGAACGGACCAGGGCGGGAAGGGCCTGCGCCAGGTGACCGACGTCGGCGTCGAGTGCCGCCCGGTCGGCGAGGACCCGCATCACCACCGGGAGCGCGTCGCGCAGTCCGGCCAGCAGGCAGTGCTCGGCCAGCGCGGTCACCTCGGCGAGTGCCTGGGCGCCCGTGGCGTCCGCCTCGGCCTTGGCGGTCGCGGCGGCGGCGACGGTCGTGCCCCACACCCCGGCCTCCGCGACCCGGACGGACAGTTCCGGTTCCCAGCGCAGCCGCCAGGTCTCCCGGAACGTACCCGTACTGCCGCGTGACGAGACCGGCTCGCCCCAGTGGATGCCCAGCAGCCGCAGCCGGTGCAGCAGCCGGCTGCGCCCGCCGTCGGTCTCCTTGCGCAGGTCCAGCTCCGCCTCCCGGTCCAGTGCCTCGGGCTTGAGCCGCAACCGTCGTTGGAGCAGGGTCAGGTCCCGCTGCAACGGCACGGCGGGCGCCGTGTCCGGCACCTCCCCGAGGACGTCGCCGACCACCAGCCGGTCGTGCACGAGCGCCAGTGGCACGTCGGAGCCGTCGCACATCACGGCGCGCACCGCGTCGGTCGTCTCGGTCAGTCCCGGCAGCGGGCGTCCGCGCATCGCGGCGAGCGTCCCGGCCAGCCGGACCGCCTCGATGACGTGCGCGGACGACACGATCCGGTCCTCCTCGCGCAGCAGCTCCGCCACCTTGGTCAGCCACCGCTCGACGGGCCGGTCCCGCGCGCCGAACAGGTGTCCGTACCAACCGGGGGAGTCGATGCCCGCGCCGTAGCCGCTGCTCCGGGACAGCCTGCGGTGCGTCCACGGCACCCAGGTCATGTCCGCCTTGACCTTGGGAAGGCCCTTCAACAGCGCCCGGTCGGCGGTGACGGCGTGCCTCCGGCGCAGCGCCGGCACGTGCCAGGCCCCGCACACGACCGCCACGCCGTCACCGAACTCACGCCGCGCTGCCCGTAGTTGCAGGCGCATATGGGCCTCCCGCACCAGGTCCCGGTCGTGGCCACCGGAGCCGTACGTCTCCCGCAGCGCCCCCATCGCCTCCTCCAGGGCGACGAACGGTGCGAGCGCGGCCTCCCGCCCCGCCGCCCCCTCCCCCGGGTCCGCGGCCCCCCGGTGCTCGACGACGTCCTCCCACCAGCGCTCGGGGTCGTCGTAACCGGCGGTCTCGGCGAGCACCGCCAGCGGGTCGAGCCGCAGGGCGTGATCGACGGGAGGGACGGAAGGAACAGCGGGGGCGGACGGGGTGGAGGAGGTGGAAGAGGAGGTGGAGGAGGTGGAAGGGGCGGGCGGGTCGGCGGGCGAGGAGGGCGAGGAGGGCGAAGGCGACTCTTCGGGGCCGCCCGCGGGCGGCGGCTGTTCTTCCTCTTCCTTCCGCCACGCCAGGGTGTGCGTGGCGGGCAGGTCGATGAAACGGGCCGGCACGTCGTGTTCCAAGGCCCATCGGAGGGCCACCCACTCCGGGGAGAACTCGGCCAGCGGCCAGAACGCCGAGTGGCCGGGCTCGTCCACGGCGTGGGCGAGGAGCGCGACCGGGGGCCGCATGTCCGGGTCGGCGGCCAGCGGGACGAGGGCGTCGGCCTCGGGCGGCCCCTCGATCAGCACGGCTCGGGGCGCGGCGGCGTCCAGCGCGGCCCGCACGGCCCGCGCCGAGCCCGGCCCGTGGTGCCGCACGCCGAGCAGCAGAGGTCCGGCGTCACTCACGCGCTCACCTCCCGGCAGGCGCGGTAGAAGTCCTTCCAGCCGTCCCGCTCGCGGACGACGGTCTCCAGGTACTCCTGCCAGACGACGCGGTCGGCCGCCGGGTCACGGACGACGGCGCCCAGGATGCCCGCGGCGACGTCGCCCGCCCGCAGCACACCGTCGCCGAAGTGGGCGGCCAGGGCGAGCCCGCTGGTGACGACGGAGATGGCCTCGGCGGTGGACAGGGTGCCGCTGGGCGACTTGAGCTTCGTACGGCCGTCGGCGGTGATGCCGTCGCGCAGTTCGCGGAAGACGGTCACGACGCGGCGGATCTCGTCGATGCCGTCGGGCGCCGTGGGCAGGTCGAGGGAGCGGCCGATCTGGTCGACACGGCGCGAGACGATGTCGACCTCGGCGTCGGTGTCGGCCGGCAGCGGCAGCACCACCGTGTTGAAGCGGCGGCGCAGGGCGCTGGAGAGGTCGTTGACCCCGCGGTCGCGGTCGTTGGCCGTGGCGATCAGGTTGAAGCCGCGGACCGCCTGCACCTCCTGGCCCAGCTCCGGTATCGGCAGCGTCTTCTCGGACAGGATGGTGATCAGCGTGTCCTGCACATCGGCCGGGATCCGGGTCAGCTCCTCCACCCGGGCGGTCATGCCCTCCGCCATGGCCCGCATCACCGGGCTGGGCACGAGGGCGTCCCGGCTCGGGCCGTGGGCGAGCAGCCGCGCGTAGTTCCAGCCGTAGCGGATGGCCTCCTCGGGGGTGCCCGCCGTGCCCTGCACCAGCAGCGTCGAGTCGCCGCTGACCGCGGCGGCCAGGTGTTCGGACACCCAGGTCTTCGCGGTGCCGGGCACGCCGAGCAGGAGCAGGGCGCGGTCGGTGGCGAGCGTGGTGACGGCCACCTCGACGATGCGGCGCGGACCCACGTACTTCGGTGTGATCACCGTGCCGTCGGGGAGTGTGCCGCCGAGCAGGTAGGTGGCGACCGCCCACGGCGACAGCTTCCAGCGGGCCGGGCGCGGGCGGTCGTCCTGCGCGGCGAGCGCCGCGAGTTCGGCGGCGAAGGCGTCCTCGGCGTGCGGGCGCAGCTCCTGCCCCGCGTTCGCGGGCGCGGAGTGGTTCTGGCTCGGTTCGACGGACGTAGGTTCCACGGACACAGACATGGCTGAGGCCCCCTCCAGCTCGGCCGGTTCGGATCTGGTGTCCACCGTGCACCACACCACTGACAATCCGTCCTGACCTGCGAAAACGCTTCGGCCGGTCCGATTGTCAGTGGTGGGATCTACCTTCGATGGCATGACTCAGCAGGGGGTGCGCTGGACCGCGGACCAGGTGCTGGCACTGGCGCCTGACGCGGCATCACGCAAAGCGGGAAGCAAACTCGGCACGGCCGGGCCGTGGACCGAGGCGGGGAGTTCCGGCGAGGGGACGGTGTGGGGACTGTGCAAGGGCACTGGCAGCAAGCCGTATCAGACGGTGGTGGACGTCGCGGACGCGTCCGGCCCCGCGTACAAGTGCAGTTGTCCGAGCCGCAAGTTCCCGTGCAAGCACGCGCTCGGACTGCTGCTGCTGTGGGCGGGCGGGGCCGCCGCGGTGCCGACGGGGCAGGCGCCGGACTGGGCGGAGCAGTGGACAACGGGGCGGAAACAGCGCGCGCAGGAGAAACGGCAGTCGGTCGCGGCCGGGTCCGCCGCCGGATCCGGTGATCCCGAGGCCGCGCGGCGCCGGGCGGAGCGCCGGGCCGAGCGGGTCACGGCGGGCGCGACGGAGCTGGAGCAGCGCCTGACCGACCTGCTGCGCGGCGGGCTGGCCTCAGCGGAGCAGGCGGGGTACGGGCTGTGGGAGGAGACCGCGGCCCGCATGGTCGACGCGCAGGCCCCCGGACTGGCCGCGCGGGTGCGGGAGTTGGGCGCCCTGCCCGGTTCCGGGCCGGGCTGGCCGGTGCGGCTGCTGGAGGAGTGCGCGCTGCTGCACCTCCTCGACCAGGGCTGGCTGCGCCGGGACCGGCTGCCGGACGGCCTCGCGGCGACGGTCCGTTCCCGGATCGGCCTGCCCGCCACGGCGGACGGCCCGGCGGTACGGGACCGCTGGCTGGTCCTCGCCCAGTACGACACGGCGGACGCGAAGCTGACGACGCGCCGGATCTGGCTGTACGGCGAAGAGTCGGCCCGCGTCTGTCTGCTCCTCTCCTACGGCGCGGCGGGCCGGGCCCCCGAGCAGGCCCTGCCGATCGGGCTGGCACTGGAGGCGGAGGTGTCCGTCCACCCCGGCGCCGGCCAGTCGCGCGCCACGCTGGGGGAGCAGTTCGCGCCACCCGCACCCGCCGCGACCCGGCCACCGGGCGAGACGACTGCGCGGGCGATCGCCCGGTACGGCGAAGCACTGAGGGACGACCCGTGGCTGGACGCGGTGCCGGTGACGTTGGACCGGGTCGTCCCCACGCCGGACGGCGGCACCTGGCAGCTGGCGGACGCCGACGGGGCGGGTGCGCTGCCGCTGACGCCGGCCGCGCGCTCCCGCTCCGGGTTGTGGCGACTGGTCGCCCTCTCCGGCGGCGCCCCGGTCAAAGTGTTCGGCGAGTGCGGCCACGGGGGCTTCACTCCGCTGACGGCCTGGCCGGAGGGCGAGGGGAAGGCGGTGGCGCTGTGCTGAACCGACCGGAGCCCGCGGGATCCCCGACCAGAAGGAGTCGTATGAACGGCGCCACCGTCCAGGAGTCCGGCACCGCCGCCCAAGATGCCGGTGCCACCGCTCAGGAGACCGGTGTCGCCGACCAGACGTCCGATGCCGCCGACCAGGAGACCGGGATCACTGCCCAGACATCCGATGCCGCCACCCAGGAGTCCGGCACCGCCGCTCCGGCAGGCGCCACGAACAGCGCGAACGCCACGAACGCCATGAACACCACGAACGCCGTGACCGCCACCACCTCCTCCACCTCCACCTCCACCGCCACCGTCACCGCCACCGCCACCAACACCGTCGGCGCCTGGGAGGATCTCGTCACCACGGCGCTGCTCGGCACCGACCGGCGTCCGCCCAGAGGCGGGGGGCAGGGCCGCGAGGCACCCGTGGCGCTGCTGGACGCGGCGGCCCTGGCGACCGTACGGCGACGGGCGGGCCTGCGCCCGGCTGCGGCGGCGCGGCGCCCGGAGCCGGCCGCCGAGGACCCGCGTCCCGCCCTGCCCGCCGCCGCGGCGAATCGGCTCGCCCTGCTGCTGGCCGACCGTCCCGGCACCGGCGGCGGTCGCCGCGGCGCCGCGCCCGACCTGATGGAGCTGCTGCCGCAGTGGCTGGCGACGGCGAACGCGCACGGCTATGCCGCGCCTCCGGAGGCCCTGCCCACGCTGCTGGACGCGGCCCGGGGGCGCACGGACCTGCGCCCCGCGGCGCTCGCGTTCGCCGGGCCGCGGGGGCTGTGGCTGGCCCGGCTCAACCCGGACTGGCGGTTCGCCCTGCGCGCGGCACCGGGCGGCGGTGCGGCGCTGCCGGACCTCGACGACGCCGCCGAGGTGCAACGGCTGTGGGAGGAGGGCCTGTTCGCCGAGCGAGTGGCCCTGCTCGCGGCGATCCGCGCGTCCAGACCCGTGATGGGCCGCGAGTTGCTGACATCGACGTGGTCGGCGGAGCGCGCCGAGGACCGGCTGATGTTCCTCGACTCACTGCGCGCGGGTCTGGACGCCCCTGACGAGCCGTTCCTGGAGCGGGCGTTGGCCGACCGCAGCCGGAATGTGCGGGCGATGGCCGCGGAGTTGCTGTCCGCGCTGCCCGATTCGGCGCTGGCGGCGCGGATGGCGGTCCGGGCCGGGGCCTGTGTCGCCATCGACCACACGCGCGGCGATCCGACGATCGCGGTCGAGGCGCCGCCCGAGTGCGACGCGGCGATGGAGCGGGACGGCGTGGTGGCCAAACCTCCCACAGGGCGAGGCGAACGGTCCTGGTGGTTGGGCCAGCTGCTGGAGGCGGCACCGCTCGGTACGTGGTCACGGCGGCTCGGCGGGCGTACGCCGCGGGAGATCGTGGCGCTGCCGGTGGCGGACGGCTGGCAGGCCGAGCTGCACGCGGCCTGGTGCCGGGCGGCGGCGCGGCAGCGGGACACGGAGTGGTCCCGGGCGCTGCTCGGGACGCCCGGCGCGCCCGAGGCGGGCGGGCCGGGCGCCGTGTCCCTCGCCGAGCGGGCGAAGCTGCTGGGCGCGCTCGGTGCCGGCGAAAGGGCCGACTGGGTGGCCGGCTTCATCGCGATGCACGGCCTGTCCGAGGCGTTCCAGCTGCTCGGGGTGTGTGCCGTGCCCTGGACGGAACCGCTCGGCCGGGCGGTGGTGGACGCGCTCGACATCGCCCGGGACGCGGGGAGCTATCCCTGGAGTTTCAGCGGGGTGATGGGGCTCGCCGAGCGGTGTCTTGATCCCGCGGAGGCGTCACGGCTGGACGGGCTGCTGGCCGTGCCGGAGGAGGGGGAGGACGCGTCACCGGGCGCCGGCGGGTACTGGGCGGAAGCGTTCCAGCGGCTCGTGACGACCTTGCGGTTGCGGGCGGACATGGCCCGTGAGCTGGGCGGTCCGCTGGGGGAGCCGGGGTAGGCCGTTGCTCGGCCGCGGGCAGGTGGTGGCTGAGCGCACCGTACCCAGCGCCCCTACGCGGACGCCCGGCCCCCACCGGGCCCGCCGCCCCAGCCGGGCCGCCCCACCCGGGAAGGAGCGGAAAACGTCGTCGCTCGCCTACGGGCAGATCGTGGCTGAGGGCGCCGTTCCCCACGGCCCTACGGGGGTACGGAGGGGTGGGTCAGCCTCCGGAAGCGGCTGGCTGCCGTACGTTCGCCCGTACCCACTCCACGATCGACGCCGTGGTCGCGCCCGGGGTGAAGATCTCCGCGACGCCCTTCTCCTTGAGCGGTGCGATGTCCGCCTCAGGGATGATCCCGCCGCCGAAGACCAGGATGTCCGCGGCGTCGCGTTCCTTGAGGAGTTCGATGACGGCCGCGAAGAGGGTGTTGTGCGCGCCGGAGAGGATGGACAGGCCGATCGCGTCGGCGTCCTCCTGGATCGCCGTGGCGACGATCTGCTCCGGTGTCTGGTGGAGCCCGGTGTAGATGACCTCCATACCGGCGTCGCGCAGCGCTCGCGCGATGACCTTGGCACCGCGGTCATGACCGTCGAGCCCCGGCTTGGCCACCACCACGCGGATCGGACCGGCTGTCACGCCCATCACTGCCTCCATGAAGCGATCGGATCCACGACAGGATCCATCCGTAACCCATCCGTACCGACAAGTACCGCACCATCCGTGTGCTCCGCCACCGGCCCGGAAGTGAACGAACGTTATCCCCAGCATCCCGCAACCGGCGGTTTTACGGTGGCGGCCGAGGGGGAAATCACACGGTGGGACATGTTCGGGAGCCGCAGCGTGGTCCACGGGAACACGAAAGGCATGCGGCGTGCACGACACGCACCTCGGTGACCCTGCGTACGGCTTCCCACAAGGGCACACGGGGACAGAGACGTCCTCCTGTGCCGACAGGAGGTCGGCCATGATGGTCACCAGGGCAGTGCAGCCGCTTCGTCCGCTCTACCAGCTCCTCCTGCCGGGCAAACTGGCGGGACTCTCCGTGACGCTGCTCAAGGCGACCGCCCTTGAGGTCACGATCCTCGCGGGACACCTCCTCCTCTATCCGACCGGCATCATCCAGGAACGCCGCTCCCAGCCCCCGTCCCCCGCGGACGGCACACCACGGCTGCCGGCCCGGCCCGAACTGCCGGTCGTCCTGCTGCACGGCTTCATCGACAACCGATCGGCCTTCGTCCTGCTCCGCCGCAATCTCGCCCAGCACGGCAGGCACCGGGTGGAGTCGCTCAACTACTCCCCGCTGACCTGCGACATTCGCATCGCCGCCGAACTACTCGGCAGGCACATCGAGGAAATCTGCCGGCGGACCGAAAGCCCGCAGGTGGACATCGTGGGGCACAGCCTCGGCGGACTGATCGCGCGCTACTACGTACAGCGCCTGGGCGGCGACCACCGGATCCGCACGCTGGTGACGCTCGGTACACCGCACTCCGGCACCCGGGCCGTCCCGCTGGCGAACGCCCACCCGATCGTGCGCCAGATGCGGCCCGGCTCGGCGGTGATCGAGGAGCTGGCCATGCCCGCACCCGGCTGCCGCACCCGGTTCGTCAGCTTCTGGAGCGACCTCGATTCGGTGATGGATCCGCTGGACACCGCCAGCCTCGACCATCCGGACCTGCTGGTGGAGAACGTGCCGGTCACCGGGATCGGACACCTCGCCCTGCCCGTGCACCCCGCGGTCGCGGCCCGGATACGTCAGGCGCTCGGCGCCGAGCCCGCGGAGGCGGCAACGGAGACGGGAGCCGAAACGGGAGCCGTCCCGGGCCAGGCCGGGCTGACCGTGGCCTGAGAACCATGGCCTGAGCGGAGGCCGAACAGAACCGGAGCCGAGGCCGAGGCCGGGCTGATCATCCTCGTGAAGGCCGAACGGAACCCGAGCTGGGCCGATCATCCGCACGGAAGCCGAATGGAAGCCGCACGGAACCGAGCCGGAACCGAGCCGGAGCCGAGGCAGATCATCTGCACGGAGGCAAGGCTGATCACCTGTGCGGAGACGGGGGGATCACCCGAATGGCCGTACCGGACGAACGGCACGGGGCCCCGGGCGGACGGCCGACCGGTACGAGACCGGTTCACCCGATCGCCACGGCGCCCGTTCGTCCCGCCCGACGGACGGGACACGAGCCCGGTCGTCGGCCTGCCCCTGCCCCGACCGTCGAACACCCTTCGAACACAAAGCCAAACCCGCGCCCACGCTCCCCGAAACACGGCCGAATGCCCGTTTCCTGCGGACGCGAAACCAGCCGAAGATTGTCGCGCCCGCATACCGCCGGGTACAGTCGCCGCACT
The DNA here is from genome assembly GCF_042268025.1 of Streptomyces sp. NPDC056161. Classification (NCBI taxonomy): domain Bacteria; kingdom Bacillati; phylum Actinomycetota; class Actinomycetes; order Kitasatosporales; family Streptomycetaceae; genus Streptomyces; species Streptomyces sp. NPDC056161. The sequence continues at coordinate 39,634 of NZ_JBHJUV010000004.1, read as the reverse complement.
GCTCTGGCAGCCCCTGTTGTCGAGGCGAAAGAGAAGTTGGTGAACGACCGTCACCCGTCGGGGACTCTGACCACCCCGGCTCCGGCTTCCGAAGCCACCTCGGCGCACTACGCGTCGTACGGCGGACAGGAAGCCCAGTACGGCGACTTCACCACGCACGGAGGCTACGACGTCGGCGGCGCACCGCAGGGCGCGCACACCGCCGCCTTCGAGGCCGACCCTCTCTTCGGCAGTCTCCCGGGCGATTCCGGGGCCACCGGTGCGTACGACACCACGCACTGGTCGACCGGCACGCACCACACCCTGAACTACGACCCGTACGCGGCGCAGCACCATGCCGCCTACGACAGCGGCGCCTACGACGTCACGGCGTGGTCGATGCCGCAGCAGCAGGGCTCGGGGACCGACACGAGCGGCCAGTGGGACGCCGGTGCCTGGTTGCAGACCGATCAACTCGGCGGTGCCGACCCGACCCAGCAGTGGGAGTGGGGCACCCAGGCATTCGACACCGGCGCGTACGACGCCACGCAGTGGAACTCCGACGGCGCCCGGTCCGAGCATCCGGCCGAGCCCTTCGAGCACCAGCCGACCGGCGCGTTCGAGCAGCCCTCGTACGAAGCGGCCGCTTACGGGGAGAGCCCATACGCCCCCTCCTACGGGGACTCCGCCTACGAGGACTCCACCTACGCGGCTGTCGTGGCTGAGGAACCCGCCCCCGGCGGGGGCGAGTTGACGGCCACGGGTGAGCTGCCCGCGGTGGCGTCGCTGCTCGACGGCCAGGAAGAGGTCGCGCCGGTACCCGTCCCGCGCGCGGGTTCGCGGTCCGCGTCCCGCTCGCGGCGCCGTCCGCCCGCCAAGCGCTCCGCGCTGCTGACCATCGCCGTGCCCTCGGCCTGCGTGATGGGGGTTGCCGGGATCGCCGCCGCGTCCGTGGGCGGCCTGACCGACGACGGTACGGACACGACCGCCTCCGCCCCGGACCCGCAGGCGGTGAAACCATCCGCCGCCAACAACAAGCTGGACACCCAGCTCGAAAGCCTCTCCGCGGGCGCCGACGACTTCGCGGACCGGGCCAGCCGCACCCAGGAACGCATCGATCTCAAGGCCGAGCAGGACGCCGAGAAGAAGAAGGCGTTGGCCGAGGCGGCGCTCAAGGAACGGCTGCGGCCCAAGTTCGCGCTCCCGGTCGCCCAGCACGGGCTCAGCGCCTATTTCGGCCAGGCCGGTGTGAACTGGATGTCCGTGCACACCGGGATCGACTTCCCCGTTTCGTACGGCACGACGGTGATGGCCGCGACCGACGGCACCGTCCGCACGGAGTGGAACAGCGCCTACGGCAACATGATGATCGTGACGGCGAAGGACGGCACGGAGACCTGGTACTGCCATCTCTCCAGCTACCAGGTCGTCTCCGGTACGAGCGTCAAGGCCGGGCAGCCGATCGCCTACTCCGGGAACTCGGGCAACTCCACCGGCCCGCATCTGCACTTCGAGGTGCGCCCGGCGGGCGGTTCGGCCATAGACCCGCTGCCGTGGCTGCGCAGCCACGGACTCGACCCGACGTAAGGGCCCCGCCCACGGGCGTGAGGTCCGCCCCACAGGAGTAGGGCCAGCCCTGCGGGCGTGAGGCCCGTCCTGGGGGCATGAAGGGCGGCCCGCGCTACGGACGTACGGCTCCCGTCCCACGGACCTACCGCTCCCGCCCCGCAAACGACACGACGCGCGGCGGGGCGGGCTCCGTCTCAAGGAGCTACGGCTTCTGCACGGCGCTACAGCTTCTCCACCGGCGCGTACCGCAGCAGCAGTCGCTTGGGCTTCGCGTCGCCGAAGTCGATCGTCGCCTGGGCCTTGTCCCCCGTGCCGGCCACCGCGACGACCGTGCCGAGACCGAACTGGTCGTGGGTGACCCGGTCGCCGACGGCAAGGGACACCACCCGTTTCTCCGACGCCCTGCGCGTGGCGAACCCGGACGCGCCCGCCCCGGACGAGCGGGAGCGGGACGAGGACAGCGAGGACGCGACACCGGACGCGGGCCCGGAGGAGACAGGCGCCGGGGCTCCTGTCCGCTTCCACTCCACATGGGCGCCCGGGATCTCCTCCAGGAAGCGTGAGGGCGGGTTGTACGACGGCTGGCCCCAGGCGCTGCGCAACGTCGACCGGGTGAGGTACAGCCGCTCCCGCGCGCGCGTGATGCCGACATACGCCAGGCGCCGCTCCTCCTCCAGTTCCTTGGTCTGGCCGAGGGCACGCATGTGCGGGAAGACGCCGTCCTCCATACCGGTCAGGAAGACCACCGGGAACTCCAGGCCCTTGGCGGTGTGCAGGGTCATCAGGGTGATGACGCCGTCGCCCTCCTCCTCGTCCGGGATCTGGTCGGAGTCGGCGACCAGCGCGACCTGTTCCAGGAAGTCGGCGAGCGTGCCGCCCGGGGCCGCGGCGCCCGCAGCCCCCTCGGCCGCCGCACCCTCGCCCCGCTCCTGCTCGAACTCCAGGGCCACGGAGGCGAGTTCCTGAAGGTTCTCGATCCGGGTCTCGTCCTGGGGGTCGGTCGAGTTCTGCAACTCGGCGAGGTAGCCGGTGCGTTCCAGCACCGCCTCCAGGACGGTCGCCGGGCCCGCTCCGGACTCGACGATCGTCCGCAACTCCTCCATCAGCACGTTGAACCGCTTGATGGCGTTGGTCGACCGCGCGGCCATGCCGTACGCCTCGTCCACGCGGCGCAGCGCCTGCGAGAAGCTGATCTTCTCGCGCTGGGCGAGCGCGTCGACCATCGCCTCGGCGCGGTCGCCGATGCCGCGCTTGGGCACGTTCAGGATGCGGCGCAGCGGGACCGAGTCCTCCGGGTTGGCCAGTACCCGCAGGTAGGCGAGGACGTCCCGGACCTCCTTGCGTTCGTAGAAGCGGACGCCGCCGACGACCTTGTAGGGCAGGCCGACGCGGATGAAGACCTCTTCGAAGACACGGGACTGGGCGTTGGTGCGGTAGAAGACGGCGACGTCGCCGGACTTGGCCTCACCCGCGTCGGTCAGCCGGTCTATCTCGTCGGCGACGAACTGCGCCTCGTCGTGTTCGGTGTCCGCGACGTACCCGGTGATGGTGGCGCCCGCGCCCGCGTTGGTCCACAGGTTCTTGGGGCGGCGGGACTCGTTGCGCTCGATGACGGCGTTGGCGGCGGACAGGATCGTCTGCGTGGAGCGGTAGTTCTGCTCCAGGAGGATCGTCGTCGCGTCCGGGTAGTCCTCCTCGAACTGGAGGATGTTGCGGATGGTCGCGCCGCGGAAGGCGTAGATCGACTGGTCGGCGTCGCCCACCACGCACAGTTCGGCGGGCGGCAGGTCGTGCTCCTGCGCGGGCACGTCCACCGGGCGCTCGGCCGTCCCGACGAGTTCGCGCACGAGCGCGTACTGGGCGTGGTTGGTGTCCTGGTACTCGTCCACGAGGACGTGGCGGAAGCGGCGCCGGTAGTGCTCGGCGACGTCCGGGAACGCGCGCAGCAGGTTGACCGTCGTCATGATCAGGTCGTCGAAGTCGAGCGCGTTCGCCTCGCGCAGCCGCGACTGGTAGAGGGCGTACGCCTGGGCGAGGGTCTTCTCGAAGCTTCCGCCGGAGTCCGACTGGGACGCGCCCCCGGCCGCCTCGGCGGCGTAGTCCTCCTCGTCGATCAGCTCGTTCTTCAGGTTGCTGATCTTGGCGCTGAACGCCTTCGGCGGGAAACGCTTGGGGTCGAGGTCCAGGTCGCGGCAGACCAGGGCCATCAGGCGCTTGGAGTCGGCGGCGTCGTAGATCGAGAAGGACGAGGTGAAGCCGAGGCGCTTGCTCTCACGGCGCAGGATGCGCACGCACGCGCTGTGGAAGGTCATCACCCACATCGCGTTCGCGCGCGGGCCGACGAGCTGTTCCACGCGCTCCTTCATCTCGCCCGCGGCCTTGTTGGTGAAGGTGATCGCGAGGATCTGCCCGGGATGCACCTTGCGCTCCGCGAGCAGGTGGGCGATGCGGTGCGTGAGCACGCGGGTCTTGCCGGAGCCGGCGCCGGCCACGATGAGCAGCGGGGAGCCGGAGTGCACGACGGCAGCGCGCTGGTTGTCGTTCAGCCCGTGCAGGAGCGCGGCCGGGTCGATGACCGGCCGGGGGGCACCGTCCCCGTAGTAGGAGTCCGGGTCCGGGGGCACGTCGAACTTCCCGCCGAACAGATCGTCCGGAACCGGCTCCGGAGCGTGCTCGTCCTCGGGCGGTGGGGGCTCCCCCTCCTGCCCGCGGGGGGCCTGGAGGTCCGCCAGGAAGCTGTCGTCAAAGAGGCTGCTCATCGCTCTCCGAGTCTAGGGCGCCCCACTGACAACCCGCTGCCGCCCCGAGAACATGACCGGTGCCGTTCGCAGAACTTCACCGGTACCGCTCCGCCGTCCCAGTGAAGTCCCAGGCCGATCCCAGGTCGATCCGAGGCCGGCCGCAGACCGCCGCAGGTCGACCACGATCCCGGGTCGCTCGCAGGTCGCTCGCAGGTCGATCCCAGGTCGCCCCCGAAGCGTGACCCGTTCCGTCCGGCCGGGATCCACCCGGTCGCATCCGCGCCGGTTCCGCTCACCGTGCGGAACCGCCCGATGACCCTGGAGGAAACTCACCATCAGGTCACGAAAATGTATCGGGCATATCACCCACCAACCTTCACAGGGGCCACACGAGTTGGCTAGCGTGCCGGGCGGGCCGTACGACCCCCACCGGCGAACCTCGCCGGGCCGTGCGGCCTCCGCCGAGTCCGGCGTGTCCCCGTGGCACGCGGGAGCCGGGGACCCCCACCGACTTTGGGGTGGATCGGCCCAATCCCTCTCAGGGGAAACGGCCGTAGGGCAACCTTCCGAACCACCCGCCCGAACCCTCCCCAGAGCCCGAACGACCTGGGGGTACCCCCACCGCTGACTCGGCAGGCGGAACACGGAAGGAGTCGCCTCTCTTGGCGTCGCACCGCAAGCCGCGCTCCGCGGGTACGCGTGTAGCAGGCATACGCACCCCCGCCCTGGCCACCGTCGCCCTCACCTCCGTAGCCCTCACCTCCGTAGCCCTGCTCTCCCAGACGGCCGTCGCCGCCCCCACCGACGGCAAGCCGAGCGTGGAGGAGGTGCAGAAGAAGGTCGACGCCCTGTACCGGCAGGCCGAATCGGCAACCGACCACTACAACGCGGCCAAGGAGCAGACCGGCCGGCAGCGCAAGCGCGTCGACACCCTCCTGGACGACGTCGCCCGCGGTACGGACCGGCTCAACAAGGCACGTGACGAGCTCGGCTCGTTCGCCGCCGCGCAGTACCGGACCGGAGCCTCCGTTCCCGACGCCACCTCCCTCCTGCTCGCCGACAACCCGCAGGACTACTTCGACCAGAGCCAGCTGATGAACCGGCTGACCGCCCGACAGAAGACCGTGGTCGACGACTACGTCACCGAGCAGTCGGCGACGATGAAGAAGCGGCGGGAGGCCACGCAGAGCCTCGAAACGCTCACCAAGTCGCAGGACGAACTCCAGACCGCCAAGGCCACCGTCCAGAAGAATCTCTCCTCCGCGCGCGAGTTGCTGGCCAAGCTGACGGCGGAGGAGAAGAAGCGGCTCGCCGAGATCGAGAAGCGCCGGCAGGAGGAGGCCGCGCGCAAGGCGGCGGAGCTGGCCAAGGAGCAGCAGGCCGCGCAGCAGAAGAAGGACGCGTCGTCCGCCACGGACTCATCGTCCTCGTCGTCTTCCTCCTCGTCTTCTTCGTCCTCTTCTTCCTCGTCGGCCGCCAAGGCCCAGAAGGCGATCGACTTCGCCCGCGCGCAGATCGGCAAGCCCTACGTCTGGGGTGCCACCGGTCCGGGCTCCTACGACTGCTCGGGGCTCACCCAGGCCGCCTGGAAGGCCGCCGGTGTCACCCTGCCGCGCACCACCTACAGCCAGGTCGACGCCGGAACCACGGTCTCCCTCGCCGATGCCCAACCCGGTGACCTGGTCTTCTTCTACGACGACGTCAGCCACGTAGGCATCTACATCGGCAACGGGATGATGATCCACGCCCCGAAGCCCGGCGCCTACGTCCGCGAGGAGTCGATCTACTACGGCGGCGATTCGATCATCCACAGCGTGGTGCGACCCGCCTGACGCCGTGCGGGCCCGCGTCGAACCGACCCGCGCGGGCCGCGTCGACCGAACCGCGCGGGCCTGCCTCTTTCTGCTCCCGCGCGGGCCCCGTATCGCGCTGCACCCGCGCGGGGAGCGGGGGCTGCCGCCGGGGGCGTCGTTGAGAAGAAGCTGAGAGTTTCATGTGCCACGCTGGCGCCCCCTATCCCGCTCAGGAGCGCCTCGATGACCCTGATCAACGGCCTGCCCGCCCATGTCCTGCTGGTCCACGTAGTCGTCGTACTGGTACCTCTCGCGGCGCTGGCGCTGGTGGCGGCGGCGCTGTGGCCGCGCGCCGCCCGGCGACTGGGGCCGCTGCTGCCGGTCCTGGCGCTCCTCGCCCTGGTCAGCGTGCCGTTGACGACGCAGGCGGGCGAGTGGCTGGAGCGGCACGTGGAGAGCGACGCGCTGGTACGTCGGCACACCGAGCTGGGTGACGGGCTGCTGCCGTGGGCCGCCGGGCTGTTCGTGCTCGCCGCGGTCGTGTGGTGGGCGGGGCGGTCCGCGTCGAGCGGGGAGCCGGGCGGGGCCCGCGGCATACGCTGGTCCGCCCTGCCCGTACGGATCGTCGTGGGAGTGCTCTCGGTGGCCGTCGCGGTGGGAGCCGTGGTGGACGTCTACCGGATCGGCGACTCCGGAGCGAAGGCCGCCTGGCACGACTCCTATTCCAAGACGGCGACGGGATCGAAGGACTAGTCCTGATCGAGGGCCACGTCTGTGGATGCGCCCTCACGCGCGCGTGCCGCAACGTACGTGACCGAGTGTCCGTACCTGAGCGCCACGCGCGCGTGAGGGCGTTCTTGTCCCGCACCCGCGCGTTTTTGCGGCGTACGCACGCGTGCCACGCCGCCGCCGCGCCCGGCGCTCCCTAGCATCGGGCGCATGCCCGGCACCTCTCCCCTCCGCGCCTGGTGGGCGCAGCGACCGCCGGCGGCCGGTGCCGCCGTGATGGCGACCGGCATCGTCTCGGTGGCCCTGCGGCTGACCGGCTACGAGATCCTCTCACTGATCGCGCTCGCACTGGGCTGTGTCGCCTGGCTGGCGCTCACCGCCGACTTCGTCGCGGGCCTGCTGCACGACCGGGAGCGGTGGCTGGCCGAGGCGAAGACGCCCGGCGCCCTCACCGCGGTGGCCGCGACGACGGTGCTCGGCACCCGATTCGCCCTGCTCGGCTGGTCCACCCTCGCGGAGGCGCTGCTCGCGCTGGCGGCCGTGCTCTGGCCGGTGCTGCTGTTCCTCGTCGTACGGAACCGGAAGCGGCGCATGCCCGGGGCGGTGTTCCTGATCTGCGTGGCCACCGAGGGGCTCGCCGTGCTCGGCGCCACCCTGGCCGCCACGGAGGCGACGGCGTGGCTCGCGCACACCGCGCTGGTGCTGTTCTGGCTCGGTCTGGTGCTCTATCTGGTCGCGCTGGCCCGGTTCGACCCCGGGCAGGTGCTGAAGGGGGCCGGGGACCACTGGGTCGCGGCCGGCGCGCTCGCCATCTCGGCGCTGGCCGGAGCGAAACTGCTCTCCGCCGACAGCCCCGCCCTGTACCTGTGGAACAAGGACGACCGGGGCGTCCTGCACACCGTGACCATCGGGCTGCTCGTCCTCGACCTGGCCTGCTACGCCGTACTGCTGATCGCCGAGGTGCTCAGGCCCCGCCTCCGCTACGACGTGCGTCGCTGGTCCACGGTGTTCCCCTTGGGGATGACCGCGGCGGCCTCGCTGTCCGTGTCGGCCGCCGCCGGGATCTCATGGCTGCGGGGCCTCGGGCAGGTGCTGCTGTGGGTCGCGGTCGCGGCCTGGCTCGCCGTCGGCGCGGGCGCGGTCGTGGCGGCCCGCGCGGGGATCAGGGCCGCGGGCCGGGCGGAACGTCCCCGGGCGCACCATCGCCGGGCCTGACGTCCCCAGGAGTTCCTCGACATCCTGGCCGTCGTGAACACCCAAGACGTTCAAGACGCCCAAGACGTTCAAGACGTTCAAGACGTTCACATTCAAGATGTTCAAGACGTCCGTCGGGATCTCCGGGAACCCCGGGTGTCCCCGATGTCATATTCCGGGCGTCACGTCCACAGCACGGCGATGAAGATGTTCACCGCGGTCAGCAGACCCACCACGCCGAACATGTTCTTGTCCACGCGCTCCTCGTCCCGCTTCACATAGACGAGACCGAGGATCACGATCAGCACGAGCAGCTTCACGCCGATCTTGATGTTGTTGACGTGGTGGTGGTCGGCCTCGTTGAGACCGACCAGGATCGCGCCGGTGACCAGCATGGTCAGCGCGCCGTGCAGCATGGCGGGGACGAAGCGCGCGGTGCCCTGCCCCATCGCCTTCATCTGGGTGAGGAAGCCGCCCAGGAGGGCGGCGATGCCGATGATGTGCAGCGCGACGAAGAGATGGATGAGTACGTCCATGCCCGGAGCCTAATGAGGGGCGGAAAGGCGGCCGGGCACCGGCCCCCGCCTTCGGGCATCGCACGGCATATGCCTGTCTCATAGCACCAGGCGGACCGCGTGCGCCCCGGAAGCGCCGCTTCGGTCAGCGCGTCACGTGAACTCGGCGGTTCCACATCGCCCTCACGGTCACATACGGTCACCGTTGGCACCCTCGGCACCAGTTCCGTACATTCCGTTACCGACTCGTCACAGTCGGGCCTAGCGTCCTCCACCAGCGGCCGGCACTCCTCCGCCGGCCGCACCGACCACTCGTAGGACAGCAGGAAAGGACGTGACGGTCCAGGTGGCAGCCCACCGCAAGCCCCGGAACCGCCCGCTCGGCGGCAGTACGGCCCGGACGGCCGCCACCCTCGCCCTGGCGGGCGCGGCGACCGCGACGGCCTTCGACGGCACCGGACACGCCGAGCCGCAGCGGACACCGGACCAGGTCAGGGCCGAGGTGGACGAGCTGTACCAGGAGGCGGAGGCCGCCACCGAGAAGTACAACGGGGCGAAGGAGAAGGCGGACGCGGCGCAGCGGCGGCTGAGGTCCTTGCAGGACGAAGCGGCCCGCAGGGAGGACCGGCTCGACTCGGCACGGGACGCGCTCGGCACGGTCGCGGCGGCGCAGTACCGCAACGGCGGTCTCGACCCCGCCCTCCAGCTGGCGCTGTCCGCGGATCCCGACCAGTACCTGGAGGGGGCCGAGTTCGCCGAGCGGGCGGGCGACCGTCAGTCGGCGGCGGTGACGCGGGTACGGAACCAGTTACGGGAGATCGAGCGACTGCGCGGCGCCGCGCGGATCGAAGTGGCCTCGCTGCGATCCCGGCAGGCCGAGCTGGAGCGGAGCAAGCGGACGATCAACGAGAAGCTGGGCACGGCCCGGCAGCTCCTGGACCGCCTGTCGCCACCGGAACGGGCCGGCGTGACCGCCGAGGGGAGCGGGGGCGACCGTGCCTCGCGTGCGGATCCCGGGGACGGGCGCACCGCCCTGCCGGTCGCGGGGCCGGTCGCGGCGCCCGGTCCCCGCGCGGCGGCGGCCGTGGCGTACGCCTACCAGAAGATCGGCAGCCCGTACGTGTGGGGCGCGACGGGCCCGAACGCCTTCGACTGCTCCGGTCTCGTCCAGGCCGCCTACCGATCGGCCGGCGTGGCCCTGCCCCGTACGACCTACGCCCAGATCAGCGCGGGCCGACGCGTCTCCCGTTCCGAACTGCTCCCCGGTGACCTGGTGTTCTTCTACTCCGGCGTCAGTCATGTCGGCATCTACGTGGGCAACGGCCAGATGATCCACGCCCCGAACCCGTCGGCTCCGGTGCGGCTGGCCCCGGTCGGCCAGATGCCGTTCGCGGGGGCGACCCGGGTGGTGTGAGGCTCCTCGGCCGACCGCGCCGCCACGCCACGTCCGACTTCGGGCAGGAGTCCGTACGACGGCTAGAGCTGGAGGCTCCCTGCCAGACGGGACTGGGCCGGTTCTCGGCGCTCTCGGGAGCGGGTTGCGAGGGCGTCACGGGCAAAGGCGACGGCGGTCCGGCGGTTCATTTCCGCACCGGGTGCCATCACTTGCACAACGGCTGTGGCGGGAGGGTGTGCGTCGGAGGTGGCGGTACGGCGACGGCAACCCCGGCACAGGCCGCCGTTGAAGGCCGAGGGACGCCCTGGAACGCCGCAGTCGGTGCACTCCGGCATGAAGAGGCGGTTGTCCGGTACGGATCCGGAGACAGGTACAGCTACGGGTACGGGTACGGGTGGCAACTTGTCACGGAGCCGGCGGGCGACGAACCCACGCGGAGAGTGGACGACATCGGGCAAACCGCCGGTCAGGGCATGGGTGACGGTGAGAGCGCTCGCGCCGCACTCCAGCCAGGGGATGACCAGGTCTGCCAGGGCCTGGCAGTCGGCGGCGGACAGGGCGAGCCGGGGTTCACGGCTGCCGAGTCGGGCGAGGACGTGGTAGGCGGTGGTGGCGTGCGACCCGACGGGCAGGGACTCGACTGGCTGGGGCACGTCCGGCGCGTCGATGGATGGGGCGGTGAGGCCGGTCGTCGGATTGACAGGGTTGCCGGGCGTGGGGGCGGAGCCGTCCGGGGCCTCACCGGCATCCAGGAAGGCCGCCCACCAGGCGTCGTCCCGTGCGGTACGGGACCAGTACGTACGGAAGACCCAGCGGGTGCCGACCTCGCCGACGGCGGCCAGTCCCCGGGCGCGGTGCAGGTGACCGGCGCGGGACAGGCTGGTGAGCGCGCTGCGGACCGCCTGCTGGCCGTACAGGGGCACGACCTTGGCGAGGCTCTTGATGTCCATCGCAGCACCGTCGGGCAGCCCCTCGATGAACCCGGCGATGTACGCCTCACGGGCCGGGAGATGCGAGAAGTCGGTGGGGACGCGGGCGGCGGTACCGGGTTCGGCCGGGACAGTTCGCTTCCCGTAGCCGGGGCTGGCCATGGGCTGTGCGGGGACGGGCAGGTCAGCGCTAGAGTTTTCGCAAGCCACAGGATCGCTCTCACGTTTCGATCTTGGGGTGAGACCCCGGCGGGTGCGCTAACACCCGACCGGGGTTGTTTGTTGTCGCGAACGCTAGAGGGTGACGACGGCGGGTTGCAAGCCGGTCACGAAAAGTCATGTTCCCTGGCAGCCAGGCAAGTTGAGCACTGGACGACTCAGGCCCTCGGGCGCGGGAGGGTGGGTGGTGGGTTCAAACCCACCACCCATTCCTTGCAAACGCGGCTCGACTCCCGGCTCTTGTCTCTCGAAGCTCAAGCGCCGGTACGGGCGTACCCGACGAACGCGGCCCAGGCCGCCCCGGCGACGGCGAAGCGGGGGCTTGGGGGGCCGAGCTTCGAGTCTCGGATGTGGATGGTGTGGGGGCATGTGGCTACTTCGAAGCAGGCGCCGCCCTCGCTGTCGCTGTAGGTGGACTTGCGCCAGTCCAGGGCAACTTCGAGGCAGGCACCGCCTTCGGTACCGCTGTAGCTGGACTTGAACCACCGTAGGTCGTTGTTCATGGCCCCTCCGCCACCTTGCCGATGAATCGCGCAGACTCCGAAAGACTCAGCGCCTGCCTCAGGATCATTGCATGGCGCTGTGTGGCGATACTGACCCGATCCGGATCCGAGTAGAGCACCCCAGTCGTCTGCCCTTCCTCATACCCAAGGTGCTCGTGCTCTGCTGTCTCCAGCAAGACAAGCGGTCCGTTGAGGCCCGGATGTGCCCCGAGGATCGGCAACACCTGCATGGTCACGTTCCGCTGCTCAGCAAGAGCAAGCAGATGACGCAATTGACGCGCGTGCGCGTCGGCCCCTCCTACCTGGTTCCGCAGTGCTGATTCCCCGATGACGAAGCTGAAGGTTCTGGTCTGCCTCGCCAGAAGGTTCTGCCGTTTGAGACGAGCGGTCACACGCTCCTCGACCGTTTCGTCATCCAAGGGCGGCCAGTGGGCTTTGAGCAGCGAGCGGGTGGTCTCTTCTGTCTGCAAGAGGCCGGGGATGAGCAACGGCTCGTACCAACTCAAGGAAATGGCCTCGGACTCGTACCGGATGAAGTCCTGCGAGAACGTTGGGAACGGCTCCGGCTTCAAATACTCCTGAGCCGCGACGAGTTTCCCGCCCGCCCCGCAGACCTGATCGGCGATCTGGAGAAACCGCAGGGTGGGCCTTCGGCGGCCGTTCTCCATGGACTTGACGTACTCGTAGTCGTAACCGGCCTCCTTGGCCAGCGCATCGCGGCCGACACCGGCGTCCGTGCGCCACATCTTGATCTGGCTGCCGCAGTACCGCCAGGCGATCGGCGGCTGGGAGTTCACCTCGTTCGTCATACACACCTCCGCCGGATCCACGCGAGGTACGGCTACTGGCTGTACCTGCGCCGTTACTCGTGAGGCTACGCGCGGGCCGGGACCGTGATCTCGCCAAACGTCAAAACATCGACGCAAGGAATGAACAGCGCATGCAGACCCAGCGGCTCCCGCTGCCCAGGACGGCCCCGAAGGACATCGAGTTGCGCCTGCCGCGTCACGCGCGAAGCGTGGGCAGAGCGCGTGCGCTGTTCCGCGAACAGGCTGCGTCCTGGGGGCTGCAGCAGGACGTGACGGACACGGCGGAACTGCTCCTGAGCGAACTGATGACGAACGCGTACCGCCACGCGAACGCCCCGGACGGCGCGGAGATCCGCGCCCGCTGCGTGGTGACGGAGGACCGGGTCCAGGTGACGGTGTCCGACGCGAACGACACCCTCCCGACGCCGGGCACGGCCTCACTGGAGGACGAGTCGGGCCGGGGGCTCGCGTTGGTAGCTGTGCTGGCGGACGACTGGGGTGCGGTGAGGAGGGAGTGCGGTGTCGGTAAGGAAGTGTGGTTCGAGCTCGTCACACAGCTTTCAAACCCCACGTAGCAGGTCACTGGTGAGCGCTGCCGTCAAGCCGTCGTCGATGCGCCCACCGGGCGTTCACACCAGCCGGCGTGCCGTGGCCCATCGCGTCAGCTCGTGCCGGTTGGACAGCTGGAGCTTGCGCAGGACCGCGGAGACATGGGACTCGACCGTCTTCACCGAGATGAACAGCTGCTTGGCGATCTCCTTGTACGCATAGCCGCGAGCGATGAGGCGCAGCACTTCGCGCTCACGCTGGGTGAGCCGGTCCAGGTCCTCGTCGACGGGCGGGGCGTCGGTGGAGGCGAAGGCGTCGAGGACGAAGCCGGCCAGCCGCGGGGAGAAGACGGCGTCGCCCTCCTGGACGCGGAAGACGGAGTCGACGAGGTCCGTACCGGTGATCGTCTTGGTGACGTAGCCGCGGGCGCCACCGCGGATCACCCCGATCACGTCCTCCGCCGCGTCCGACACGGACAGCGCGAGGAACCGCACGGGCCGCTCGGCGTCGGCCATCAACGCGGCGCAGCGGCGCAGCACTTCGACGCCGCCGCCGCCCGGCAGGTGCACGTCGAGGAGGACGACCTCGGGCCGGGTCGCGGTGATCACCGTGACCGCCTGGTCGACGTCGGCGGCCTCACCGACGACCTCGACACCGGTCTGCTCGGTCCGGCCGATCTCGGCCTGGACGCCCGTGCGGAACATCCGGTGGTCGTCGACGAGGACCACGCGTACGCGGCGCTCGTCCACGCCGTCGGAGGGCTGCCCGTCGGCCTGCCCGGCCGGGTCCGCCGCTGCCGCCGTGCCGTTCGCCTCGGTCGGGTCGCTCATGACGTCTTCTCCGCCCTCTCCATCTCCAGCTCGACCTCCGTGCCGCCGTCCGGCACCGCGCGCAGCCGCGCCGTGCCGCCGTTGCGCTCCATACGGCCGATGATCGATTCTCTGACGCCCATGCGGTCGGCGGGTATCGAATCGAGGTCGAAGCCCGGACCGCGGTCGCGGACGGACACGAAGACCGTCCTGCCCTCCACTTCGGCGTAGACCTGAACGGCGCCGCCCTCGCCACCGTACTTGGCCGCGTTGACCATCGCCTCACGCGCGGCCTGCATCTGGGCCGCGGTCTTCTCGTCGAGCGGGCAGTCGCCGACCACGACGACCTCTATGGGCACGCCGTGCTTGTCCTCCACCTCCGCCGCGTTGCGCCGGACCGCGTCGGCGAGGGTGGTCGGCTCGTCGTCCTCGTCCTTGCCGGTGCCCTCGGGTTTGTACAGCCAGGTGCGCAGGTCGCGTTCCTGGGCGCGGGCCAGGCGACGGACCTCGCCGGCGTTCTCCGCGTTGCGCTGGATCAGGGTGAGGGTGTGCAGCACCGAGTCGTGGACGTGCGCCGCGACCTCGGCGCGCTCCTGGGCGCGGATGCGCATCAGCCGTTCCTCGGACAGGTCCTGGGTCATACGGACCAGATAGGGACCGGCGAGCAGGGCGATGCCGACGATGACGGCGAGCGCGGCCTGGAGGACCGAGCCTAGGTGGGCGGCGGAGCCCTGGAGCACGAAGATCGCCGAGACCCCGGCGGTGACGAGCAGGACGCCCGCGCCCGCGCGCAGCAGCGTGAGGGTGCGGCGGCGACCGCCGACCTCGACCCAGCGGGCCCGGCGGGCGTTGTCCGCCTGGCGCCAGACGAGGGCGACGCCCGCGGCGACCAGGACGGCGGGTACGAGGTACGCCTTGGCCCCGCCACCGAGCTTGACGTTGCTCACGAAGACCATCGCGACGACGACCATGAGGAGCAGCGCGAGGATCTGGCCCCGGTCCGGTTTGCGGGTGACGAGCCTGCGGCGGCCGTCCGGCGCGGTCTCGGCACCGACCAGGGACGGCGGCCTCTGGTCGCCGACGCCGCCGACGCCGAGCGGGACGAAGAACCAGAACGCGGCGTACAGCAGCCCGCCGAGGCCGTCGGCCATGAACAGGCCGACGAAGACGAGCCGCACCCAGATCACAGGCAGCCCGAGGTGCCCGGCGAGCCCTCGCGCGACGCCGCCGAGCCAGCGGCCGTCGCTGCTGCGGTAGAGCTTGCGCGGTGCCCGCGGTTCGACGAGTGGCGCTGTTGCGGCTTCCGGCATGCCATCGATGGTCACACGGCGGCAGGGGCAGGGCATCAGGGTCTACCCCAATACGCCCCTGATCTTCGCGGTACGGCCCCGGGTCCGATGCGAAACGGGGGCGGGGCGGGGTCCGGGACCGGCACAGAACGGAGGGGCACCGCGGGGTCCGGGACCGGCGTGGAACCGGCCACAGCAGGGGTCCTCCACCAATGCGACCTCGGCCGAGGACTCAGGTCCGCGGACCGGCGCGACCGGCCGCGGAACGCGCCCCTGGCATCGTCTCAGGGCGATTTCAGGGTTCGGCCAGGGTCGCCGTGACTGCCGTCGCGGCGGCCGGGCCGTCACCATGGAGACATGACCGATCACGACCACGCCGCGACGGGTCCGGGACCCGGCCCCGGCCCGCGCCCCGCCCCGGGCAGCGGGCCGTCGGGTGCCGCACCCGCCGCGGCCGACACGAGCGGGACGCGCGGCGACACGGGCGCGCCCGGCACCGACGGGACGACGGGCGACGGCGCCGGGCCCCTCGTCGGGGGCGGTGTGCCGCCGCTCCGGGCGTTCCGGCGCGATCGGCGGCACAGGGTACTGGCCGGGATCTGCTCGGGCCTCGGGCGGCACACCGACATGGATCCCGTGATCTTCCGGATCACCCTGGCGGTGCTGGCCGCGAGCGGGGGCGTCGGGCTCATCTTCTACGGGTTCGCCTGGCTTTTCGTGTCGTACGACGACGAGGAGGAGAACGAGGTCCGCAAGCTGCTGACCGGCCGGGTCGACGGGCAGGCCCTGGCGGCCGTGCTGTTCGCCCTGGTCGGCTGCGGGGTGTTCCTGGCCATGCTGAGGAACGGCGGCGTGCTCACGTTCGCCGTCGTCGTCTCCTTGCTGCTGGCCGGTGCCGGGTACTGGTCGCAGCGGCGCGGCGTCCCCGCCCCGGACCCTTCGCCAAGCTCTCGGCAGAGCTCGGGCCGGGGCGGTCCCGTCGCCGCCCCGGTGTTCCCGGACGCCCCGCCGGAGGCCCAGGCGCCGCCCGCGCCGCCCGCGTACCCGTCCTGGTGGCGCGACCCCATCGTGAAGGACGGCACACACGTGGGCGGCACCGGATATCTGTGGGGTCCGGGCGACGCGTTGGGGGCGGACCCGTTCCGGCCCGTCGGCCCCGGCGTCTTCCGGGATGCCCGCGGCAGCGGACGTGCCCCGCGCCCCGCGGTGCCCAGCCCGCGCGGCCCGCGCTGGATCGGCGGCTGGATCTTCCTGCTCGCGCTGCTGGCCGGCGCCCTCGGCGCGGGTGCGATGTGGGACGGGCACCCGCTGGGCACCAGCCTGCAGACCGGGCTGGCCTGCGCGCTCGCCGTCTTCGGTCTCGGCATCGCGGTCAGCGCCTTCCTGGGGCGCACGGGAGCCGGTTCGGTGTTCCTCGCGCTCGTCACGGCGGCGCTGCTCGCGGGTTCGGCGGCACTGCCCAAGGACATCACCACGCACTGGCGGACCACCTCTTGGCAGCCGGCCGCGGTGGCGGAGGTGCGGCCCAAGTACGACCTCGGGACCGGGGTCGGCACGCTGGACCTGACGAAGGTCCGGCTCAGCGAGGGGCAGTCCCTGTCGACCAGAGCCCAGGTGGGTGTGGGCCGGCTGCGGGTCGTCGTGCCGCCCGACGCGACCGTGCGGCTGAGCGTGGATGTGGGGGTGGGCGACATCCAGTTGCCCGGGGACGGCAAGGAGGACGTGGACGTGGCGCCCGGCAAGCACAAGGAGGTGACGCTGTCGCCGACGACGCCGCCCGGTAAGAACGGCAAGAGCGGCGGCACCCTCGACGTCGACCTCCAGGTCGGTGTGGGACAGGCGGAGGTGAGTCGTGCAGGGTCATGAGTTCCAGCCGGGCAAGCTGGTCATCGGTGTCTTCCTGAGCGGCGCGGCCGTGGCGTACGCCGGTGACGCGGGCGGCCTGTGGGACACCCCCTGGTTCGCGATGGTCCCCCTCGTCGTGTGCGGCCTGTGCCTCGCGGGCGCGGCAGCCGTGCTGGCACGGCTCATACGCAGACGACGCACGGCGACCCGGACAGTGCCGCGAAGAGACACGGGCAACTGAGCGACACCGGCGGCCACCGGGCCCCGGACGGCCGACGGGCCGACGGGCCGACACCGCAACCACGGCCCGTACGGCGACGCCCCTTGGCAGGGGACCACTCGGCGGCGAAGCCCTCGGCAGGAGAGCGCTCGGCGGCGAAGCGCTCTGCTGAGTGATCAGCCGAGCACCGCGCCGGGATGGTCAGTGGAAGGTTCCCGACTGTCGCCTTGTGCGCAGGACCGAGTCCAAGGAGAGATAGGGCGCCCCGGCCAGGACGAGGGGCAGCCAGGCCATGAGATAGGCGAGGTCGTTGCCGTAGTAGTAGGGGGTCGAGGCCCAGCTGACGGTTAGCCACAGGCTGAGCGAGATCAGCGCACCGCCCAGTGCTGCCAGCCGGGAGAACAGGCCGATCAGGATGCCGACGCCGACGGCGAGTTCGCCGAAGGCCATGGCGTAGCCGAAGCCGACGGGGTTCTTCAGGGCCAGGTCGACCAGGGCCGGGACGGCCGAGGAGTCGCGGACCGCTCGCATGGTGTCGCCGATGGAGCCGGAACCACCGGACTTCAGGAAGGCCCTGTCGGTCAGCTTGTCCAGGCCGGCGTAGATGAAGGTGATACCGAGGAAGACACGCAAAGGAAGGAGGGCGTAATGGGTGGCGTTCTCCCGCCAGTCATGGCGACCGTCGACATAGGACGTATGCATTTCGGAACGAATACCATGAGTCATTGCAAACTGCCGCCTCTCACCCGCGTGTCAGGCCCTCGCCAGACCATACGTATGACAAACGGCGTCTGCTCAATCCTCCCCCGGGACGTTTTTCCGATATCGGAGGACGGATGTACGCCGGTCGGACCGTACCCCTCGCACGCGCTCACCGGCCGGTCGGACCGTGCCCCCCGCACCCGTTCACCGGCCGCTCACTCCGTGACCTCGACGACACAGCGGTTGGTCACCACGCCCGCCGCGGTGACCACCTGCACCTCCACCGATCCGGGTTCCACCTCAGCCGGGACCGGGACCGTCAGCACACCGTCCGTCGGATTGCTGAAACCGCCCGCTACGGGGATCAACGGGACGTGTACGTTGACCGCGCCTATGCGGACGACCATGCGGGAGAGGCGGTCGGCGCTCTGGGCGCCGGGCGGGACGAAACCGGCGCCGCGGATCTCGATGTCGTCGCCCGTACGGATCGGCCCGTCCAGGTCGCCGGCCTCGCGGGCGCGGACCACGGAGAGGATCACCGGACGCCCGCCCTCCGCGTACTTCCCGGCCAGATAGGTGGCGGCGGACACCAGGACCAGTACGGCCAGTCCCCAGGGCAGGTCGGGGAGCTGGTCGGGGCGGCGGGCGAGCCGTACCGCGGCGAAGACCAGGGCCACCGCGCCGATCACGACGTACTGGATGTCGGTGAACGTGCCCCGGCCCGCGTCGTCGGTCAGCAGGTCGGCCGCGCGCGGCCGGTGCGCTCGTGCCTTCTGCAAGCGCTGGCCGAGGATGCGCAGGCCCACCACCCGCCGGACGAGTACGGCGATCCCGCAGACCACCGCGAGGACGGTCACCACGCCGGCCCCGCGGGCCAGGTCGAGACCGGAGATCAGCGCGTCGCGCTCGGCCGGGTCGGAGGCGGCGGCGAGCCGGCCCGCCAGGACCAGGACCGCGTACGCCACGAACAGCACCCAGGCCGCCGCGACGGTCCGGGAGGTGGAGAGCCGGTTGTCCTCGCCGATGACCGGAGCCAGCGCCCCGCCCCGGGCCCGGTGGAACCAGGAGGCGGCACTGAGCGCGCAGACCACCACCAGCGCGGCGAGCAGCCCGGCGGTGCGGGCGCCGGTCCAGCCCGCGCCGACCGCCGTCAGCGCCTGGACGAGCAGCAGCAGGACGACGGCCGCCCACAGCACGTAGAGCGTGCGCAGCCACAGTCGTGCCAGCCAGGCCGTGCCCTCCGCCCGGCCGCGCTCGGCGACCGCCACGGCCGACTGCGTCAACTCCTCGGAGACCCACTGGCGGGAGGCGGAGGCCGAGTAGGCCACCGCCGCCGGCAGGCCCCGTCCGGCCGCGAACTCGTCGCGTCTGGCGACGAATTCGGCGACCGCCCGGCGGTGCCCCTCGCGCGCCCCGTGCGGGCAGTCCCCGCAGGTGCAGCCACCCCCGTGGGCGGCCGTCCCCGCACCCTGCCCCGCCTCCTGCACCGCCACGCCCGACGCCCGCCTTCCCCACGACCCGCGGCGCGACCGGCGGGCCCTCTCGGGGCTCGACCGCCGTCACGCAACTCCCTTGTGCTGACTGCGAATTGTGCCCTATGCCGAGGAACCGGCGTCCGGCAGGTACGGTCACCGCGGGTGAGGCACGGCCCGCCGTGTTGACCCGGCTCGGGGAGATCGCCGTACCACGCGGGGGGCCCGTCCGCGGCCCAGGCCCCGGGCGGCCGACTGCCGCACCTCTCCGCCCGGACCGGCGTCGGGCGCCACCGGCCGACGGCGGCCCGCGGTGCGGCCGCCTGGTCCACGTACGCCGCACATCCGCCGTACGTCCGCCACACGTCCGCCGCACGTCTGCCGCACGTCTGCCGCATGTCTGCCGCATGTCCGCCGCACGTGGACCAGGCGGCCGCCATACGCGCGCCATGCGGCCCCCACGAGCCCACGCCCGTACCTACGCGGGCGTCCACGCCCGTACCTACGCCCGTACCCACACCGGTCGGCCACCACCACGGCGCACAGCTGCTGCGGGCACCACGGCGCGCCGTTGCTGCGGGCACCACGGCGTACCGCTGCTGTGGCGGGGCCGCGCGAGTTCCGAGGGCTTCGGCCGGGACGACGCGGGCTAACTGAGCAGATCCGGCTCGCTGCGGCTGATGTCCTGCCACAGGGGCTGATAGTTGATCCAGGCCACCAGGTCGCCGCCCAGTTGCTCGCGGGTCGCCACCGCCAGTCTGTGGTCGATCAGGACCGGCCGGCCGGCCGCCTTCGCCGTCAGCTGCACCTGGCAGGACCGCTCCATCGACAGGAACCACCAGGACGCCGCGTCCACCGAGTCGCCGACCGTGAGCAGCCCGTGGTTGCGCAGGACGAGCGCCTTGCGGCTGCCGAGCGCGGCCGCTATCCGGCGGCCCTCCTCGGCGTCGACGGCGACACCCGTGTAGGCGTCGTAGAGGGCGTGGTCCTCGTAGAAGGCGCAGCTCTCCTGGGTGATGGGGTCGAGCAGGTCGCCGAGCGCGGCCAGCGCCCGGCCGTGCACGGAGTGGCAGTGCGCGACCGCCGCGACGTCCGGGCGGGCGGCGTGCACCTGGGCGTGCACGGTGAACGCGGCCTGGTTGACGTGGTAGCGGCCCTCGATGACCTGCCCATCCTGGTTGGCCAGGACGAGATCGCTGACGGTGACGTGCTTGAACGGCATCCCGAACGGGTTGACCCAGAAGCAGTCGGAGTACTCCGGGTCGCGCGCGGTGATGTGCCCCGACACCCCGTCCTCGAATCCGGCCCGCCCGAAGATCCGCAGCGCGCCCGCGAGCCGTTCCTTGCGGTGCCGTCGTTCGGCGTCGAGCGAGTCGTGCATGGGCGGCATCGCGAACTGCAACTGGTCGGTGGGCAGTGGCAGCGGCGGGGTGGGGGTCGGCCCGTGCATAGGTCCTCCAGCACTGGGTTGCGTTACGGGGCGGAAGTTACCGTCGGTCAGCGCAGGAGAACAGAGAAGTTGCGCAAAGATGACGTCCGCAAGGGAAACCCGACAGGAGATGTCCGGTATGGCAGCGAGGGTGGGGGCATGAACTGGGCAGCCTTCAGCACCACCGCACCGGAACTCGCGAGCCGCGCCGAGCGGCGCTTCGGCGCGTTCCGTCACCACGTCCTCGCCACCCTGCGCCGCGACGGCTCACCGCGCACCAGCGGCCTGGAGGTCCGCTTCCTGGACGGCGAACTCTGGCTCGGCATGATGCCGCACTCGCTCAAGGCGCTCGACCTGCGCCGCGACCCGCGCTTCGCGCTCCAGTCGAACCCCGGCGACGGCACGGACCTCGGCGAGGGCACGGACCTCGGTGACGGCGACTTCCGGGTCGGCGGACGCGCGGTCGAGGTGGAGGATCCGGGCGTGAAGGAGGCGTACGTGAAAGAGGTGGAACCGCCGCAGCCGTTCCACCTCTTCCGTGCCGAGCTGACGGAGGTCGTGCGGACCTACATCGCGGACGGCACCTTTCTGGTCACCGAGATCTGGCAACCGGGCCGGCCGCTGCGCACGCTCAGGCGCCGCTAGGGCCCCGGCGGTACCCGGGGCTCACTCCCACTCGATGGTGCCCGGCGGCTTCGACGTCACGTCGAGCACGACGCGGTTGACGTCGGCGACCTCGTTGGTGATCCGGGTCGAGATGCGCGCGAGGACGTCGTACGGCAGCCGGGACCAGTCGGCGGTCATGGCGTCCTCGGAGGAGACGGGCCGCAGCACGATCGGGTGGCCGTAGGTGCGGCCGTCGCCCTGGACACCGACGCTGCGGACGTCCGCGAGCAGCACCACCGGGCACTGCCAGATGTCGCGGTCCAGGCCGGCCGCGGTCAGCTCCTCGCGGGCGATGGCGTCGGCCTCGCGGAGCAGGTCGAGCCGCTCCTTGGTGACCTCGCCGACGATACGGATGCCGAGGCCGGGGCCCGGGAAGGGCTGGCGCTGGACGATCTCCGCGGGCAGCCCCAGCTCCTGGCCGACCATCCGGACCTCGTCCTTGAACAGCTTGCGCAGCGGTTCGACGAGCTGGAACTCCAGGTCCTCCGGGAGCCCGCCCACGTTGTGGTGGGACTTGATGTTGGCGGTGCCGGTGCCGCCGCCGGACTCGACCACGTCCGGGTAGAGAGTGCCCTGCACCAGGAACTCCACCGCGGGGCCCTCGTCGGCGATGATCTCGGCCTGGGCCTGCTCGAAGACCCGGATGAACTCCCGCCCGATGATCTTCCGCTTCTCCTCGGGGTCGGCGACCCCCT
Source organism: Streptomyces sp. NPDC056161 (assembly GCF_042268025.1). Lineage (NCBI taxonomy): Bacteria > Bacillati > Actinomycetota > Actinomycetes > Kitasatosporales > Streptomycetaceae > Streptomyces > Streptomyces sp. NPDC056161. The sequence goes on along the minus strand of NZ_JBHJUV010000004.1, from coordinate 17,582 downwards.
TGAGGGCCGCGAGGAAGCGCTCCTCGGCGTCGACGACCTTCAGCTGGACGCCGGTGGCGGCCACGAAGTCCTTCTCGACCTGCTCGGTCTCGCCCTTGCGCATCAGGCCGTGGTCGACGTAGACGCAGGTCAGCTGGGAGCCGATGGCCCGCTGGACGAGTGCGGCGGCCACCGCGGAGTCCACGCCGCCGGACAGGCCGCAGATCGCGCGCTTGTCGCCGACCCGCTCGCGGATCGCGGCGACCTGCTCCTCGATCACGCTGCCGGTGGTCCAGGACGGGGTCAGGCCCGCGCCGCGGTACAGGAAGTGCTCAAGCACCTGCTGGCCGTAGGTGGAGTGCATCACCTCGGGGTGGTGCTGGACGCCGTAAAGCCGCTTCTCGTCGTCCTCGAAGGCGGCGACCGGTACGACGGCGGTGGAGGCCGTGACCGTGAAGCCCGCCGGGGCGGCGGAGCAGGCGTCGCCGTGCGACATCCACACGGACTGCTCGGCCGGGGTGCCCTCGAACAGGGTGGAGGACGGCTTGGAGACGTGCAGATCGGTGCGGCCGTACTCGCGGGCGCCGGTGTTGTCCACCGTGCCGCCGAGGGCCCGAGCCATCAGCTGGAAGCCGTAGCACATGCCGAAGACGGGGACGCCCGCCTCGAACAGTGCGCGGTCCACGGTCGGGGCGCCCGCCTCGTACACGGAGGAGGGGCCGCCGGAGAGGATGATCGCCGCGGGGTTCTTGGCGAGCATCTCGACGACCGGCATGGTGCTCGGCACGATCTCGCTGTAGACCCGCGCCTCGCGGACACGACGGGCGATGAGCTGGGCGTACTGCGCGCCGAAGTCGACGACCAGAACGGTGTCGGGGGTGGCGGCAGCGGGAGTCGCTGATGACACGGGGTGCCTTCCGGCGGGTTTGGGCGGGGGTTGCTGGTTCCCGATTCTAACGGCGCGGGCGTGACGGCCTCGCCGCGCCGGCCACGGCCCGCTCCGGAGCCCGGCCGGACTCCCGGCCCCGCCGCCGAAACCCGTGTCATGGCATACTGGACCCATGCTCACGCATGCGACCTTCCTGTTTACCTATGGCAACCGGCCCACCGGCTGCCATGGTCGTGCTGCTTGAGCAACTGACAAGCGACTTCCCCAGGCGCCCCGGGCCGACAAGGCCCGGGGCGCCTGGCGTTTGCGGAGCCTGCCGGGCCGGGGTCCACCGACAAGGAGCCCCGAGATGACCACCAGCACCGAGAAGACCGGCGCCCGTACCGCCGAGGCCGCCGGCACGATCAGCGAAGCCCGAGAACGCGTCGACGCGCTGGACGACCGGATCATCGGCCTCGTCCAGGAACGGATGGCCGTGTCCTCCGTGATCCAGGAGGCACGGATCGCGTCCGGCGGACGGCGCGTGAACCTCTCCAGGGAGATGGAGATCCTCGGCCGCTACCGGGAGGAACTGGGCAAGCCCGGCACCGCCCTCGCCATGACCCTCCTCGAACTGTGCCGTGGTCGCATCTGAGTTCGGTCCCCCTCTCACTCGTACGGCGCGTGACCGCCCCGCGCACCGCTTCGTTGGTCCCGGTGTCCGTGCCAGCCAGGGGCGGGCCCGAAGAACCACGCGTGGCTCGCTGGAGCGATGAGGCGTGCGGATCAGCCGTACGTCGTGGGACCTCGCTCCAGGCAAGCGACCGGACCGCAGGGGACAGCAGCCCGGTCGCCCAAGAGAACCGATCGGCTCCGGGGACGCCCGGAGCCGATCGGCGGAAAGTGCAAAAATGCGCAAGGGCTGGGTCAAACGGTTGCGGATGCCGCGTCCATCCAGCACGATGCGGAGAAACCCCCAAGTCCCCGGAACAGACAACCGCATGGCAATGCACCGCCCGTCTGCCAGAGGTCGAGACCATGCGCACACCCCGGGTGCGCCGGGGCGCCGACCGAGGGCACGAGGGGCGCAGGGCTGACGGAAGGACGAGCGGCGCAACCCCCCGGCGCCGCTTCCGGGCACCGACGCTGCCCTGACGTCGGTGCTGAGGAGAAGGGCCCCGCGGATTCCGTCCCGCGGGGCCCTTCGACATGGGGCGCTTCGACAGACATGCGGCGCTTCGACAGACGTGGGGCCCTTCGACTGACGTGGGGCCCTTCGACATGGGGCCCACGGTACGTACGCCCGCCCCCTCCGGCAGGCACACCCGAGGCACCCCACAGCCACGCGAAAATGTGATCCAGCCCACATAAGAATTCCGTGAGGAAGCACGCAACCGTAGCCCGGTCTCGCTGATCAAACCTGCTGGATCCAAGAGATCGACAAGCTCTCCGGGATCCAGCCGTGAGCATGACCGAGACAGAGGCGAGGCAGCTGCGCTCGGAGGGGGGCGCAGCTCCCTCTCCTCTGTTCTCGGGCTCACGGTCGGTGGTCGGCGCACGTCTCCGGCCTACTGTTGGGGCGGCACCGCCGGTATCCCCAGGAACGGCAGGCGCAGGGCACCGAAGGCGTCCGCCGGGACCGCCGGACTGCGCGGCTCCACCGGCTCCAGGCGCTCGTAGCCGGCCCCCTGGACCGGTCGGGGGTCCGCCTCACCCTTGTTGGGCCAGTACGACATCGCCCGTTCGGCCTGCGCGGTGATGGTGAGGGACGGGTTGACGCCCAGGTTCGCCGACACCGACGCCCCGTCCACCACGGAGATGCCGGGGTGGCCGTACAGCCGGTGGTACGGGTCTATGACGCCCGTCTCGCGCGAGTCGCCGATCGGACAGCCGCCGAGGAAGTGGGCGGTGAGGGGGGTGCCCATCAGCTCGCCGACGTTGCTGCCCGGGAAGCCGTTGATCTCCTCCGCGAGCGCGGACGCCGCCTGCGAAGCCGCCTTGATCTGCTTGGGGTTGGGCGCGCCATGGCCCTGCCGGGCGGTGAGCAGCCCCTTGCCCACGCCGTCCGGTTTCAGATACGTCGTCAGGGAGTTGTCCAGGGACTGCATCACCAGGCCGATGATGGTCCGCTCCGACCAGCGGCGGTTGGACAGGGAACGGACCACCAGCCATGGGTGCCGGGCCGCGCTGCCCAGCCAGGCCAGGACGCGCGAGGAGCCCTCGGCGTAGGGGACCTGGAGGATCGAGAGCCCGCCCATCGAGTTCGAGCCCTTGCCGTAGCGGACCGGCTCGATGTGGGTGTCGGCGTCCGGGTGGATGGACGACGTGATCGCCACGCCCCGGGTGAAGTCGGCCCGCGCGGTGCCGTGCGCCTTCCGGTAGCGCCGGTCGTCGGTCTGCGCGCCCACCAGGGCCTCGGAGTTGGTGCGGGTGAGTTCACCCAACCGGCGGGAGAGATACGGCAGTTGTCCGCTCGCCTTCATGCGGTGCAGCAGGGTCTGGGTGCCGTAGGTACCGGCGGCCAGCACCACCCGGTGGGCCGTGAAGGTCCGGCCCTCACCCTTCTTGCGGTCGTCGGTCGGCAGGGTCGCCACCGCGTAGCCGCCCCGCGAGTCGTCGGTGACCGACACGACCGTCGTCATGGGGTGCACCACCGCGCCCGCCTGCTCGGCGAGGTGAAGGTAGTTCTCGTTGAGGGTGTTCTTCGCCCCGTGCCGGCAGCCCGTCATGCACTCGCCGCACTCGGTGCAGGCGCTGCGGGCCGGGCCGGCACCGCCGAAGTAGGGATCGGCCACCTGCTCCCCCGGCCGCGCCTCCGCCCTGCCGTCGGCGTCCTCGCCGTCGCCGAAGAACACGCCGACCGGGGCCAGATGGAAGGTGTCGCCCACGCCCATCCGCTGCGCCGCGGCCTTGAGGTGCACGTCGGAGGGGGTCATGGTCGGGTTGAGTCGTACGCCGAGCATGCGCCGCGCCTGGTCGTAGTACGGCTTCAGCTCCTCCTGCCAGTCCGTGATGTCCTTCCACTGCGGGTCGTCGAAGAACGCCTTCGGCGGTACGTAGAGGGTGTTGGCGTAGTTCAGCGAGCCGCCGCCCACACCCGCGCCCGCGAGGACCATGACATTGCCGAGCAGATGGATGCGCTGGATGCCGTACATGCCGAGTTTGGGCGCCCAGAGGTAGTTCTTGAGGTCCCAGGAGTTCCTGGGGAGGGTTTCGCGGGTGAAGCGGCGACCCGCTTCGAGGACGCCGACGCGGTAGCCCTTCTCGGTCAGCCGCAGGGCCGTCACGGAGCCGCCGAAGCCGGAGCCGACGACGATGACGTCGTAGTCATAGTCGTAGTCATAGTCGTCGGCGTGGACGTAGGCATGGTCAGGCGCAGGTGCAGGTGCAGGCGCAGGCGCAGGCGTAGGGGCCGGGGCCGGGTCGTGTGGGTCGTGATCGCGCGCGTCGTGGTCCTGTGCGGCCCGATCCGGCGCGGTGTGGTCCCGCGCCTCGTGGTCCTGGGCCTCGTGGTCCTGCACCTCGTGGTCCTGCGCGGAAGCGTCCTCAGGCACGTGCCTTCTCCCCTTTGAGTGTGCAGTGCTTGGAGCGAATGGGCCGTGCGCGCGGCCGTCCGTGGCCGTACACGCGGTCTGCCGCGCCCGCGGCGCGCGACCCCTTACTTGAGCCGCAGTGCCTTCATGACCCGCAGACTCGTGCTCATGAACGCCGCGTACTTCTCGTCGTCCATGCCCAGCGAGGGCGCCAGCGGCAGCAGGCGCTGCTGCGCGACGGTCTGGGACTCGGTGTACTTGAGGATGCCCTCCAAGCCGTGCCTGCGGCCCAGGCCGGACTCCTTCATGCCGCCCATCGGGGACTGCACGCTGCCGTACGCGGACGCGTAGCCCTCGTTGATGTTGACCGTCCCCGTGCGCAGCCGCGCGGCGACGGCCCGGCCCCGGCCGGCGTCCTTCGTCCACACCGACGAATTCAGCCCGTACAGCGTGGAGTTGGCGTGCTCGACCGCCTGGTCGTCGGTCGTGAACCGGTAGACCGACACGACCGGGCCGAAGGTCTCCTCGGCACACACCGCCATCGGCGCCTCGACGCCGTCGAGGATGGTGGGCTCGAAGAAGTACGGCCCGAGGTCCGGGCGGGCCACCCCGCCGGCGACCACCTTCGCGCCCTTCGCCACGGCCTCCGTGACATGTCGCCGCACGGTCGCCAACTGGCGTTCCCCGACGAGCGAGCCCATGTCGGCGCCGTAGGCCAGGGAGCTGCCGAGCCGCATGGCCTTCGTACGGGCCGCGAACCGCTCCAGGAAGGCGTCGGCGACCGACTCGTGGACGTACAACCGCTCGATGGAGATGCAGAGTTGCCCGGCGGAGGAGAAGCAGGCGCGGACGGCGCCCGCGGCGGCCTTCTCGATGTCGGCGTCCGCCAGCACCAGCATGGCGTTCTTGCCGCCGAGTTCGAGGGAGACGCCGACCAGCCGGGCGGCGGCGCCCTGGGCCACCTCGCGCCCGGTGCGGGTGGAACCGGTGAAGGAGACGTAGTCCGCGTGCCTGACCACCTCCGGGCCGACCACCGGGCCGTCGCCGAGGACCACCTGGAAGACGCCGGCCGGGAGCCCGGCCTCGATCAGCAGGTCACGGGCCCACAGCGCGGTGAGGCAGGTCTCGGTGTCCGGTTTCATCACGACCGCGTTGCCGGCGACGAAGGCCGGGAGCGCGTCGCCGACCGACAGCTCCAGGGGGTAGTTCCAGGGGACGATCTGGCCCACGACCCCGCGCGGGTGGCGCAGTTCGGTGACCTTGGTGAGGGTGGGCACCGCACCGGTGTGCCGCTTGGGCCTGAGGTAGGCGGGCGCCTTGCGGCCGTAGTGCCGGGAGGCGATGGCGACGGCCTGGACCTCTTCGTGGGCGTGCAGCCGCGCCTTGCCGGTCTCCAGCTGGATCAGGTCGAGGACCTCGGCCTGCCGCTCGAACAGCAGGTCGTGGAAGCGGAGCAGCACGGCGGCCCGCTGCCGTACCGGGGTCCGTGCCCATACGGCCTGGGCGACGCGGGCCGCCTCGAACGCCTTGAGTACGTCCTCGGGCGTGGACTCGGGCAGGTCGGCCAGCTTCTCACCGGTGAACGGCGTGTGGTTGGCGGTCCGGCCGGAACCGATGACGCCCTTGGTGAGCTGGGCGACCAGCTCCGGCGTGACCACGTCCGCGGCGGTCCGCACGCCTTCCGGGGCGGGAGCCAGGGGATTGGTGCCGGCCGCGGTCGGCGCCGGCGCCTGTTCCCGGGTCTGCGAATCGTCCTGGGCCGGAGAACCGTCCTGGACCTGCGAGTCGTCCTGGGCCTGCGAGTCGGTCATGAGCGGCAGGGTATTCCGGAGCGGAAACTTTGGGTACCCGTCGGTAACGGCCATTCACGGAGTGCTCACATGCCGCCAGTGATCACTGGCAACAAATAGCCTGATCAGGGCGTTGTACGTAGGTGGTGGGCCGGTGGCGGGGCCTAGAGGCGACACGCACGAAGGAGCGCGCCGTCACTCGGGTCGCGCCCGCGCCTCAGTGCACGCCCGCGCTCTCACGTTCATCCGCGTTCTCACGTTCGCCCGCGCGGTCACGTTCATCCGCGCGCTCACGCTCACCCGCGTTCTCCCGTTCGCCCGCACGCTCGCGTTCATCCGCGCGCTCACGCTCACCTGCACGCTCCGCCGTGGCGACGGCGCGCAGTGCGGCAGCGACCTCGTCCGGCTCCGGCCGGTCGGCCGGTTCACGCGCCAGGAGCCGGGTGAGCAACGGACCGAGCGGACCGGCGCGTTCGTAGCCGGGAGGCCGGGGGTCGGCGGCCGTGGCCTCGGACAGGCGGGACAAGGGCACGCCGGACGGAAGCACACCGGACGCGGAGGCTACGGACGCGGAAGCTACAGAGCCAGAAGCTACGGAGGCAGAGGTTCCGGAGGCAGAGGTTCCGGAGACAGAGCCTGCGGAGGCAGAGGCTACGGAGACGGAGGCTGCGGAGGCAGAGGTTCCGGAGACGGAGGCTACGGAGACAGAGGTTCCGGAGACGGAGGCTACGGAGACAGAGGCTGCGGAGGCTGAAGGTCCGGGCCCGGAACCGGCGGTCGTCCGGGGAAAGGGCGCACGGCCCTCGACGGTCACGTACAGCAGCGCGCCCAGGGACCAGAGGTCGGAGGCGGGTCCGGCGCCCGGCCGGGACATCCGCTCGGGGGCGAGGAAGTCACGGGGGCGGCCGAGGGGGCCGAGCGGGTCGACGGCGTCGGAGGGTTCCGTGGGACTGCCGTACCAGGTGCCGAAGTCGGTGAGGACGATGCGGTCCGTTCCGGACTCGATCAGGACGTTGGCCGGTTTGACGTCCCGGTGCACGATGCCGACGGCGTGCGCCGCGCGCAACGCGCCGAGAACGGCGAGGCCGATGCGCGCGGTTTCGGCGGGCGGCAGCGGACCGCGGCGCAGCACCGTGTCGAGCGACTCGCCATGGATCAACTCCATGACGATCCACGGGAGCCCGTCGTCGAGGACGACGTCCAGGATGGAGACGGCGGACGGGTGATCCACCCGGGCGGCGGCGCGTGCCTCATGCTGGAGCCGATTGGCGACGCGCGGGTCCGGTGGGTCCGACGGGCTCGGCGGGCTCGGCGGGCTCGGCGGGTACGACGCGTCCGGCGGGCTCGGCAGGTCCGGCGGGCTCGGCGGGTCCGGCCGGTACGACAGCGGCGACAGCGGCGACAGCGGCTGCTTGACGGCGACTTCGCGGTCGGCCGCCTCGTCGACGGCCCGCCAGACCCTGCCGGTGGCGGCGCCGTCGGGTGCTCCGCCGGAGCCGACGCGCTCCAACAGCCGGTACCGGCCGCCTATCAGACGCCCGTCGGCCACAGGTGCATCCGCACCGTCATCACTCATGCCCCATCAGTACCGTGCGCGGCGCGCCCTTGTCGACGCGGGCGGCCACCGCCCGCGCGTGTCGTCGGCCTTCGTCCCACGGTGGCCGATCCGGTGCCCCTCGTACCGCGTGACCGTGGCGTCGCAGAGCGAGTGGTGCGTGGTCGCCTCGTGGGTGCGGCGTCATTCCCGGACGAAGGTGTCGAGTGCCACGTCGAAGTACTCCCGGGCCTCGCGGGCCTTCCCCACCGGAGCCGACACCCACACGTCGTACAGCCGGCCGTTCTCCTCCCAGCAGAGGTCGTAGGTGTGCCGCGGGCCTTCCACCACGTTGAAGCCGCCCCAGCTGAACTCCCAGAGCGCGGCCGGGAGTCCGTCGTGCGTCGTACGGATGACCCGGCCGTCGCGGTAACCGGGGTTCGTGCGCGGGCCTTGGTCCGCCGCCCGGCGCATCACCCCGAGCGGGCCGCCCGGTCCGGGGGCGGTGACCTTGACGCCGAGCCGGAAGGTCTCCCCCGGGGACAGGTAGAAGACGCGCTCGCCCTGGCGTTCGCGGGTGAAGTCCTCGGGTACGGCGAAGGAGAAACCGGCCGGGTCCTGCGCGGTGCGATAGCCCGCGGGTGCCGGGCGGATGCCGGAGGTGGTGACGGGGTGGTCGGCCGCCGCGGTGGGCGAGGGCGGCCCGTTCGACGGCCCGGACGCGGTCGCCGACCCGGACGCGGTCACCGTTGTGGACGCCGTTGCCGACGTGGACGCGGTTGCGGAGGTGGACGCGCTCGCCGACGTGCCCGGCGCCGGCCCCGGCGTGCCGCCACCCTCTCCGCTGCGGTCGAGCAGCAGCACCGCCGCCGACACACCCGCCCCGGTCATCGCCGCGACCAGCAGCGCCGCCACCAGCACGGCCCGCGGGGACGGCCGTACCGGCTGCCGGTCGGGGAGCGCGGGCCTCGGCACGTCCCGCTGGGTCGGCGTGTACAGGCTGGCCGGCCGGGACACGCCGGTCGGCCGCGGTGTGCGGCCGGTCTCCCGGAACACGCGCAGCATCCGCTCCGCCTCCGCCGCGTCCAGCCGCCGCTCCGGGTCGCGTTCCAACAGGCCCCGGACGACCGGCAGCAGCGGCTCGGCCTGCGCGGGCGGCCGGATCTCGTCGGACACGACGGCGTGCAGGATGCCGCCGAGCGAGTCGCGCCGGAACGGCGACTCGCCGCTGAGCGCCGCACACAGCAACGCGCCCAGCGACCACAGGTCGGACTCGGGCCCGGTCCGGGTCCCCGCCATCCGTTCGGGCGCGGTGTACTCGGGCGAGCCCACGAAGGAGCCGGTCTCGGTGAGCGTGGTGGCGCCCGCGACCTGGGCGATCCCGAAGTCGGTGAGGACGACCCGGTCGGTGTCGGACTCAATCAGGACGTTCGCGGGCTTGATGTCGCGGTGCAGGACACCGGCGGCGTGCGCGGTGCGCAACGCGCTGAGCAGGCCGATGCCGATGCGTGCGGCCTCGTCGGCGTCGACCGGTCCGTGCGCCGCGATCCGGTCGGCGAGCGACACGCCGTCGATCAGCTCCATGACGATGTAGGAGCGTTCGTCGTGTTCGACGACGTCGTGCACGACGATGATGTGCGGATGGTGCAGCTGGGCCACCGCGCGGGCCTCACGCAGGGTGCGGTCGCGGTAGAGCCGGGCGTCGTCGTCCGCGAGGGAGGCGTCCTGGGTGAGTTCCTTGACCGCCACCAGTCGCCCCAGCAACTGGTCGGCCGCGCGCCACACGACGCCCATCCCGCCACGCCCGAGTCTGGCCTCCAGGCGGTAACGGTCCGCGATCACGCGGAAGTCGTCCCCGTCGGTCCCCATGAGGCCATCATGCCGCACCGGACGCTCCCCTTCCGGGGCGTCGACCGGCCAAGCGTGTCAGTCTTCGGCCGGTTGCCGACTCTGCGGCACTCAGGGGGAACTGTTTGCTCGTCGTCGCCCTGAGTCATTCCCGAGGTCGTTCCTCGGCTCATTCCGCAGGTCGTCCCTCGACTCTTTCCTCAGGTCGCTCCTCGGGTCGTTCCTCGGGTCGTTCCTCGGGTCGTTCCTCGGGTCGTTCCTCGGGTCGCCAGGTCGTTTCCCTGGGTCATGCCTCAAGTCAGTCCTTCGGTGACCGGCTCGTGGTCGCCCTCGGCCCCGCCCCACTGATCGCGGCCCGCGGACGAGAAACCGGACATCGACGTGGCCGGCGGTGATGAGGCAGGGGGCGGTGAAATCCGGGGTGGTGAAGCCCAGGGAGCCCGGGGCGGTGAAGCCCGAGGTGGGGCGGCTGCGGACGGTGAGGCCGAGGGCGGTGAGGCCGGGCCCTGTCATGGCCGTTCGAACCGGGCAGGATCCGAACCCCGGTCCCCCAGGCCGACGGCCCGGGGACCAGGATGTTCGTCCGACCGGACGCCGCTACGGCTGTTGCCAGCTCTGCAGAACCGTCTTGAACTGCTCGTTCGTCGTCGCCCAATCCGACTCGGGCGACGACATGTAGATCGCGTACTCGATGCCGTCCCGGGACATGTACGCCTCGTCGATGGCGTGCCGCGGCCCCGGGAATTGCGTGTCCTTCGCCTGCGCGTTCCAGGTGTACTCCCACAGCGACCCCGGGCGGTCGCGGTAGGTGTTCTGCTCCAGGGACACCTGCTGGTAGTCGACCAGCCCCGACAACTGCTGTTGCAGGTCCATCTGGTGCTGGTAGGGGTCAGCGAAGTCCGGCGAGCCGTCGACGGAGATGCGGATGAAGTGCTCGCCGCCGTCGGGTGTGTAGTCGATCTGCTTCAGGTCGCCCTTGATGCTGTACACCTCCCGCTCCCAGGTCTTCGGCAGCGCCAGGCTGAAGCCCAGCGGATCGTTGACGGTCTTCCAGTCGGCCGGGACGGAGCCGGCGGGGTCGGACGCGCCGTCCGAGGGGGCGGGGGTGGAGCCGCCGCCGGCGGGTGCCGCGGTGCCCGTGCTGTCCGGCGTGGTCAGGGCCGCGCCGTCGTCCTTGTTCGCGGAGCCGAACTGGTGCAGCGCCGCCGCGGTGCCCCCGCCCAGGATGGCGGCCAGGGCGACCACGAGGGCGAAGGTGCGCAGACGGCGGCGCCGGGGCCGAGGTCCGGCCGGTGCCGCCGTGTCGTCCGGTACCGCGGCGTGGTCCTGTGCCGTCGCCACCGTGCCGGGGCCGGGGCCGGGCGGTATCGCCGAGTTGGACCAGCCGGTCCCGGTGGCCGAGCGGTACTCGATGTACTCCGCCGGGTGGACCGACACGTTCTGCGTCGGCACGTACGCCTGTGCGGCGCCGGGCCGCCGGCCCTCCGCCGCCTCCGCGAGCATCTGCTCCGCTTCCCCCATGTCCGGCCGGTCGGCGGGGTCCTTGCTCAGCAGAGCGGTGATGACGGGCCCGAGCGGACCGGCGTGGACCGGGTCCCCGGCCTCCTCCTCGACGACCGCCTGCATGGTGGACAGCGGTGAGGTACGGCGGAACGGCGACCTGCCTTCCACCGCCGTGTACAGCGTCGCGCCCAGCGCCCACAGGTCGGAGGAGGGGCCCGGGTCGTGGCCGCGTACCCGCTCCGGGGCGAGGTAGTCGACCGAGCCGACGACCTCGCCGGTGCGGGTGATGGTGGAGTCGCCCTCTATCTGGGCGATGCCGAAGTCGGTGAGCAGGACACGGCCGTCCCGTCCGAGCAGTACGTTGCCCGGCTTGACGTCCCGGTGCAGCACACCGGCGGCGTGCGCGGCGCGCAGCGCCCGCAGCACCCATATCCCGATGCGCGCGGCCTCCGTCGGCTCGACCCGCCCCCGCTCCTTGACCTCGTCGGCCAGCGAGTTGCCCTCGACCAACTCCATCACGATCCACGGACGGCCGTCGTGTTCGAGTACGTCGTGCACGGTGACGACGGCCGAGTGGTTGATGCGGGCCGCCGCGCGGGCCTCCGCCCGGGTACGGGCGAGCAGCACGGCCTGGTCGCTGTCGGAGACATAGAGGGCGGCGGTCAACTCCTTGATGGCGACCGCCCGGTGCAGCACCTCGTCGTGTGCACGCCATACCCGGCCCATGCCCCCGCTGCCGATGGATTCGGCGATCCGGTAGCGGCCCGCGATGAGCAGGCCCTGCATCTGATTCACGTTGCCCCGCAATGCTCTTGACAGGCTCAGACTAAGGACCGGCTGACGTTCATGGAACATCCGGGGCACCACGGAGACCGCACTGTGACGGTTTTCGCTTCCGCAAGCCCGCGGGAACCGATCCGGGATGGGCGTCAGCGGGTGAACTTGTACGACTGCGACGCCTGCTCATACAGCCTCGTCACCTCGTCCCGCTGGGCCTCCGGACCGCGCACCTGCACCACGTGGTAACGGCCGTTCAAGAGGATCGCGATGTTGCGGACGAACAGGTCGCGCCCCTGCTCGTCGGTCCAGGTGAACTGCCCCTCCGCCATGGTCCGGCCGCCCACCTCGATGGTCCTGAGGCCGGAGGCGGTGGCCCAGCTGGAGGCACGGTAGGGCTGCAGCTCGCTCTCCTTGTCCCGCTGGTAGACCATGGGGTCGCTGCCGTACTCGGCCGTGCTGTCCCGGCCCGGTACGACGATGAGCTGGAAGTCACCATGGCTGTAGACCACCTGGGCGCGGCCGTTGCGGGGCGTGCGGTCCCAGCCGTCGGCGACGGCGATCTGGAAGCCGTCGGGGTCGTCGCGCAGGGTGAAACCGCCCGCGACGGAGGCGCCGGAGGTGGTCTGCGTCTCGGGGGAAGGCGCCGACGAGGACTCCTCGGACGCGCCCGCCGAGGGGCCGGTGCCCGGCTCGTCCGAGGGCGTGGCCGTCCGGCCCATCTGTCCGGTGGTGCCGGTCCGGTTGCCGTCGGAGGCGCCGGTGCTGCCCGCCTTCGGCAGGAACAGCATCGCGTACGCGACCCCGCCCACCATCAGGAGCAGGACCAGCAGGAGCAGGTTGCGGCCCAGGCGGCGCGGGGAACCGGTCTGTTCCCGGGCCCGCTTGTGCCGTCCGTGCGGGCTGTCGGCGGGCAGCCGGGCCCGCCGTCTGCGGACCAGTTCGCCGCGGCGGCGCAGTATCGGCAGCCGCTTCGGGTCGGCGGGCGGCGCGGGGACGACGTGCGTACCCGCGTCCGGCTCGGGCGCGGACCGCACCAGCGAACGCAGCCAGCCGCTCAGCTCCTCGAAATCGGGGCGCTCGGTGGGGTCCTGGCGCAGCAGTGACTCGACGACCGGGCGCAGCGGCCCGCACTCCTCCGCGAAGGCGGGCGGCTCCGCGCACACCAGCTGGACCAGCTCGGCCGTCGACTCCTCCGGGTACGGCGCGTGGCCCTGGACGGCTCTGAACAGCAGCGCGCCGAGCGCCCACAGGTCGGTGACGGGACCGATCGGGGCGGCCAACTGCCAGTTCTCGTGCACCGGTCCGGCCTGCTCGGGCGCCCAGCGCTCGGTCACCGGGCCCACCACGGTCATCCGCACCTGACGCGCCCGTTCCGCGGCGAGCGCGGTGGCGGGGCCCCGCCCGGCGGGGACGGCCGGTCCGCCCCAGTGGGCGCGCGCCGGTGCGGAGTCGGCGGCGGGCCGGGGCGGCTGGGCCGTGCCGGGGGGCACCGGCGGGTGGCCGCCCTGCGGGGGCACGCCGACGGCCGGGAGCGGCCGTCCGTCCGCGGCGGGCGGCAGCGCGGGGGCCTGGCCGTCTTCGGTACCGGACGGGTAGGGCGTGCCGAGGGTGGCGCTGCCCGGTGGGAGTGCCGTCCGCTGCGGGTCCCCGCCCTGGGTGCCACGCGGGGACGCCCCGTGCCAGGGCGTGGCGCGCACGCCATAGGGGTCGGCTATCTGTCCGGAGGGCATGTCACCGGTCCGGCGGTCCGTGTCCTGGCCGGGGGGATACGGCGCCGGGGCGAGGCCCCCTGCCCGGTACGCGGCGCCGGTGTCGCCGTCGGCGGGCGGCCGGGCTCCGGGCAGCGCGGGGCGCCCGTTCTGCTGTGCCTCCTGTACGCGGGCGGCGGCCCGTGCGCCTGCCCGGTACGCGGCGATCGCCCCGGCACGGGCGGCCCTGATGTCCTCGCCGCTCTCCGGCGCGGGACGGCCCTGCGCCCCCGGGGTCCCGGTCCCGTCGGTGCCCTCCGCACCGGGCGCCGGACGCCCGCCCACGGCTCGCGCCTGGATCGCGGCACGCCGGGCGGCCTCGGGATCGGCGCCCTCCGACGTCCCGCCGCCGCCTCCGCCGGTCCGGCCGACATCGTCCCCGCTCCCGCCGGGCACCGCGGAACCGCCCCGCCCGACGACACCACCGGGCCCGTCGGGACCACCGGACCCGAACGCCCCACCAGGTCCGGCCAGCCCACGGACGCCACCCGTACGACCAGCCCCACCCGCCCCAAGCTCACTGCCGGAACCACCGGAACCACCGGGACCACCGGGACCACCGGGACCACCGGGACCACCGGGACCACCGGGACCACCCGGCCCAAGCGCACCACCGGGTCTGGTCGACAAGCCAGGCCCCACCGCGCCGCCAGGCCCGAGCGCACCGCGGGGTGCCGGAGTCTGCCCGGCCTGGTCGCTCCGGCCGACGGGCCCACCGGGGCCGCGAGGGCCGACAAGGCCGCCGGACCCGACAAGTCCGCCGGGCCCGGAAAAGCCCTGCGGGTCGGTGTCCTCCGGCTCCTCCGGAGGCGGTACCGGGTCGTAGCCGGACAGCGCCTCCTCAGCCGCGCCGACCGCGAGACCGGTCAGCATCACCCGGCCGTCGTCGCAGACCAGGACCGTACGGGCGGTGATGTTGCGGTGCACCCAGCCGTGCGCGTGCAGCACCCGAAGCGCCATCAGGACGTCGGAGGCGACCTCGGCCGCCCGATACGGCGTCAGCGGGTGCTCGACCAGCAGCGCGGACAGCGGGCGCGCCGCGACCCATTCACTGACGATCCACAGCGAACCGCCCTCGGCGAACACGTCGAAGACCTGGTCGAGCCGTGGATGGTCGGGGATACGGGCGGCGGACTGCGCCGCCTCGACGGCGCGCCGCACCGCCGGGTCCAAGGGCCGCCGGGTCGCCGCGCGGGCCTCCGGGGGCCGCCGCGAGCCGTGGTCACGGGCGGTGAAACCGTCGGGCAGCCCGTCCGCGTCGAGCACTTCCGCCTCGACGACCTCCGGCAACGGCACCTGCCGGATCAGCACTTCCTGCCCGCTGTAGGTGTCGAAGGCGCGGGTCTCGGTGAGTTCGTACTCGTCGGAGGGCGGCAGGGGCAGGCGGTAGCGGTCGGCGAGCACCCGACCCGCGTAGTCGTCCACGTTGCCTCCCCCGGCTGCCCTGTCTCTCAATGCCGTTCGCCGTACGGCCCGTTCGGTAGGGATTCCTGGATGCGTACGGTCCGCAACCACTCACGATACGTGCCGGAGGCAACCCGCATTGAGGGCTTGACCGGATTGTCACTCCCCGAAACCGGAGCGGCCCGTCTCAGACCTTCGGTTCGAAGGACGCCGTCAGCGTCTTCCAGGTGCCCGTGCGCAATTCGCTGTTCCACTGCGTGGACTTCGCGGTGTACATCAGCGCGTATCCGGCGCGCCCGTCGACCACGAAACCCCGGTCGACGGTGCGGTACTTCGTGCCGCCGTCCACGTAGGTGAACTCCCAGTCGGCCGTGTTCCAGCCGCGGTAGTCCACCTTCGCTATGCGGATCCGCTGGTACTGGGAACGTCTCATGTCGCGTTCCTGGTTCTTCCAGTCCGCCACCGGGTCGTCCTTGGGGGTGCTGGTCCAGCCGACGAGGAGCTTCTGTCCGTCGGGTCCGGTGAACCGGTCCCCGGCGGCGTCCGAGGACTGGTACTTCCAGCCCGCGGGCAGCCCGATGGAGTACTGCTTCCCCTGGTGCGTCGACACCACGGGCGCTCCGCCGTTGCCACTGGAGTTCGATGCGCCGGAAGTGGCGTCGTGGTCCGCGCTCTTGCTCGGGTCGGCGCCCGCTCCGGACGCGGAGCCCGTCGCGGTGTCCGCCGTGCCCGTGGCCGAGGAGTCCGCGGTCTCGCCGTCGGCGCCGGTGCCACCGGCCTTCTTGTCGTCCTTGCTGTCCGCGCTGACGCCCGCACTCGCCACCGGTTTGGCGTCCCCGCCGCCCTTCGCGTTCTTGGAGCCGTTGTCGTCACCGAGGGTGAGGGCGAGCACCGTGCCGAGCACCACGAGTGCCACCACCACGGCGATGATCACCAACGTGCGCTTGGGCACCACGTCCGTGAGCGGTGCCCGGGGCACCGACCGCGGCGGCAGATCCGGCGGCGGCACCACGGGCCATCCGGAACTCGGTTTCGCCGCCGCGGGCTTCGCGTCCGCGCCCGATGCCGCCGGGCCGACCGAGGCGGACGGGGAGGCCGTGCTGCCGGCCGCATCCGACGCACCGGAAGCCGGGGCGCCCGCGTCCGGCGCGGCCTTGTCCGCGTCCGCCGCCGTGACCTCGCCGCTGCCCGCCGTGCGGCTCGCGGCCGCTGCCGTGGCCGCCCCCGCGGCCTTGCGCACCGAACGCAGCGCGCCGCGCAGCCTCTCCGCGGCCTCCTCGCTCCGCTTGCCGCCGCTCGACGGGGTCTTGTCCGCGGCCCCGTCGGGCTGCGCCGGCAGCGGAACGACCCGCGTGGCGTCGAGCGGCTCCGGCTCGGGCTCCGGCTCGGGCGCGTGGATCACCGCGTTGAGCATGGCTCGGGCGCCCGCGTCGTCCAGCCGCTTGGCCGCGTCCTTGGTGAGCAGCCCGCGGATCACGTCCTTGAGCGGGCCCGCGTTCTTGGGCTCCTCCAGGGGCTCCGTCATCACCGCGGTCAGCGTCGCGATCGCCGACCCCCTGTCGTACGGCGGGACGCCTTCCACCGCCGCGTACAGCAGGCCGCCGAGGGACCACAGGTCGGCCGCCGGTCCCGGTTTGTGCCCGCGGGCCCGCTCCGGGGAGATGTAGGAGGGCGCGCCGACGAGCATGCCGGTGGAGGTGATGGACGGGTCACCCTCGACCTGGGCGATGCCGAAGTCGGTGAGCACGACCCGGCCGTCCTCGGCGATCAGCACGTTGGACGGCTTCACGTCGCGGTGCAGGATGCCCTCGCGGTGGGCCGAGCGCAGCACGTCGAGGATCGCGAGCCCGACCTCGGCCGCGCGCTTCGGCGTGAGCAGGCCGTCCTCGCGGATGGCCTCGGCGAGGGATTTTCCCTCCACCAGTTCCATCACGATCCACGGCCGGTCGTCCTCGTCGACCACATCGAAGACGGTGACGGCGCTGTTGTTGCGGATCCGCGCGATCGCCTTGGCCTCGCGCAGGGTCCGCGTGATCAGGCGCCGCTTCTCGTCCTCGTCGATGTTGGACGGGAACCGCAGCTCCTTGACGGCGACGGTCCGGCCCAGGGTCTCGTCCTCGGCCCGCCACACCGTGCCCATGCCGCCGCGGCCGAGCACTTCTCCCAGCCGGTACCGCCCGGCGAGGAGACGTCCGCTCTTGTCCTGACGGGATGTCCCCGCCCGCTCCGCGTCCGACATGCGTCCCCTCATGCAACCCGCCCTGACAGAGCCACCATTGTCTCTCACCCGACAAGTGGCCGACGCCCAGGGTGCCCGTCGTCCTGCCCCCGTCCGTCCGCCACCGCCTGCTCCCGGCCCGCCGCACGCGGCCCGGGTGCGACGGCGGAAGCGGGCCGCGGGCCCTCCCCGCTCCTGGCCGAATCCCGCCCCCACATCTCTTGAAACGGGCGGGCCGCGAACAAAGATCCCGGTTCACGGCACCCGTTCGAGTGATGCAGGGCCGCGCCGCACGGAAGCGGAGCGACGAGGTCCGGCCGGGGGGGCCCCCCCCGCCCCCCCCCCCCCCCCCGCGCGCCCCCCCCCCCCGCACCCGG
>NZ_JBHJUV010000003.1:286746-348503 GCF_042268025.1 Streptomyces sp. NPDC056161 | reverse complement strand
ACAGGCAACGTTCGCCCCGTCGCGACGCCCGGCACGCACTCTCGCCGCACCGGCCGAAAGCCCAAGTACGTCCAGTACGAGGACTTCCGGCCGGCGCACCGAGAGCACGCACCGAACGCCGCTCCTTGACGGGCAAACGTTGCCTGCCGAGGCACTAGGAGACGATGTCCTTGCGGGCGAAACCCCGGAAGGCCAGGGCGAACAGCACGAGCGCGTACGTTATGGAGATCGCGGTGCCCTGGATCATGCCGGACCACTCGGGGTTCGGCTGGACGGCGTCCGCCCAGGCGAACTGCCAGTGCGCGGGCAGGAAGTCGCGCCAGTGGCCGAGCGCGGTGACGGCGTCCAGGACGTTGCCGACGATGGTCAGGCCGACCGCGCCGCCGACCGCGCCCAGCGGCGCGTCCGTCTTCGTGGACAGCCAGAACGCCAGCCCCGCGGTGACCAGTTGGGACACGAAGAGGTACGCCACGACCACCACCAGGCGCTGCGCCGCCGTGCCCGGGTCCAGCGCGCCGCCGGTGGGGATCTCCAGCGGGCCCCAGCCGTAGACGGCCGTACCCACGGCGAGGGCCACGAGCGGCAGCAGCACCATCGCGGCCAGGCTCAGACCGAGGCCCACGGCAAGTTTGGACCACAGCAGGCGGGCCCGCGGCACGGGCGCGGCGAGCAGATAGCGCAGCGAGGACCAGCTCGCCTCCGAGGCGACCGTGTCCCCGCAGAACAGGGCGACCGGGATCACCAGGAGGAAGCCCGCCGACACGAACAGGTTCACCGCGGCGAAGTTGGCGCCGGAGGCGGTGGCCGTGTCCATGAGGGTGACCTGGCCGGTGCGACCGCCCGGGTTGCCGCCGACGGCGAAGGCGATGGCCAGGACGAAGGGCAGGACGGCGAGGATCCCGCCCATGATCAGCGTGCGGCGGCGGCCCAACTGCCGGACCAGCTCCACCCGTAGCGGCAGCGTGCGCCCCGGCCGGTAGCCGGAAGCCACCTCGACGGGCTCGGTGAGCGTGCTCATGCGGAACCTCCGATCAGGGTGAGGAAGGCGTCCTCCAGGCGGCGGTGGGGCCCGACCGAGGCGACGGGCACTTCGAGCCGGACCAGCTCCACCAGCAGCCTGGCGGCGACCGCCGCGGAGTCCCGGCCGGGGGCGGGGACGGGATCGGGGTCGGAGACGGAGACGGAGACGGAAGCGGACGGGTCGGTGAGCGGGCCGGCGGTCGGATACCCGGGCGGGCCCGCCCCCGGACCCGCGCCCGGACCCGCTGCCGGGTCCACGGCCGAAGCTGTGGACGGGACCAGGGCCGGATCCACAGCCGGATCCGCCGACGGGACCAAGGCCGGATCCGCGGACCGGGCGATGGCCGGATCCGTGGACACGGCCACGACCGCGCCCGTGGACAGGTCCGCGGCCCGGTCCGCGACCGGATCCGCGAGCAGGCCGACGGTCGTGGGCGGGGCGATGGGGGCCGGGGTCAGGTGGATCAGCAGGCCGCCCTCCGTGCGTACCGCGGACGCCACCTCAGGCAGTGCCGCCACCTTGTCGACCAGCGGGTCCGCGATGTCCGCGGCCAGGCCGACGAGCAGGGTGCCGCCCGAGCCGACGATCTCGCCCACCGGGCCGGCCTGGACCAGCCGGCCGCGGTCCATCACCACCAGGTGGGTGCAGGACTGTTCGACCTCCGCGAGGAGATGGCTGGAGACGATCACCGTGCGGCCGGCCGCCGCGTAACGGATCATCACCTCGCGCATCTCGCGGATCTGCGGTGGGTCGAGGCCGTTGGTCGGCTCGTCGAGGATCAGCAGGTCGGGCAGGCCGAGCATGGCCTGGGCGATGGCGAGCCGCTGGCGCATGCCCTGCGAGTAGGTGCGCACCGCGCGGGCCAGGGCCTCGCCGAGGCCCGCGATCTCCAGGGCCTCGTCCAGGTGCGCGTCCTCGGCGGGGCGGCCGGTCGCCCGCCAGTACAGCTCCAGGTTCTCGCGGCCGGTCAGGTGCGGCAGGAATCCCGCACCCTCCACGAACGCACCGACCCGTGACAGCACCGGCGCGCCGGGCCGGATCGCGTGGCCGAAGACGCGGATCTCGCCGCCGTCGGGGGTGATCAGACCCATCAGCATGCGCAGGGTCGTCGTCTTGCCCGCGCCGTTCGGCCCGAGCAGACCGAGCACCTGGCCCTTCTCGACGCGGAAGGACAGCTCCCGTACCGCGTACCGGTCGGTCGACCGCGCGTACCGCTTGCTCAGGTCGGTGATCTGGAGCGGGACGTCCGCCAGCGCGGGGTCGGGCGCGGGGACCGCCGTGCGCCGGCGGGCGGTCAGCAGCAGGGCCAGCGCCAGCACGGCGGCGGCCGGCGGCAGCCACCACACCCAGGACGGCAGCGGCGCCGCCGCCGTCCGCACGCCCGGGGCCGTGGGCACGCTCAGGCCGCCCTTGAGGGAGACGGTGTACGTCGCCGGGGCGGCGGGTGAGGCGTAGCCGAGGTCCGTGGAGGCGAGGACCAGGCGGAGCCGGTGGCCCTTCTGCACGTCGTGGTCGATCGCCGGGAGAGTGACCGTGACGTCCTGGCCGGACCGCGCGCCGGTGACGCGCAGCGGGGTGACCAGTTGCTCGGGCAGCACCTTCTGGGTGCCGTCGGGGCCGACGTCGTACACCTTGGCGAACAGGACGGCGTCGTCGGTGGTCGAGGTGACGTGGACGGTGGCCGTCGGGGATCCGGTGATCCGCAGGTCGGCGGCGACCGGCGCCGACTCGAACGCGGCGAACTGGCCGGGGAAGTCGAGGGAGACGCCCACACCGAGGGCCGACAGCTGGCCGAGGCCGCCCCCGCCGAGGCCGGGCAGGGCGGAGACGCCCGGCGGGCTGGCCCCGGCCGGGTTCTGCACCCGCTGCGCACCGCCGCTGAGCGCGATCTCCCGGCGGCCCGCTTCCAGGCCCGGGTAGCGGTCGGCGCTCGCGCCGCGCAGTTGGGTCGTGCCGTTGGTGGAGTCGACGCCTCCGGTGCGGGTGATCCGGAACGCCGGGCCGGTGTCGGTGCCCTTCTCCCCCTTCAGGTAGCGGTCGAACCAGGACGTGACGCGGGCCTGCACCCGGCCGCTCTCCATGTCGCCGCCGTCGTGGCCGCCCGCGATCCAGTCGACGTCGACCGGGGCGCCGTTCGCCCGGATCGCCTTTTCGGCGGCGTCCGACTGGGCGAGGGTGAAGAGGGAGTCCTGCTGGCCCTGGACCAGGAGCGTGGGCACCTTGATCCGGTCGGCGACGGCGGACGGGGAGCGCTGCTCCAGCAGGGCGCGGGCCGCGTCGTCCGGTCGGCCCGACTCGGCGACCCGGTCGTACATGGCGCACAGGGCGGGCTCGAACTTGGCGCAGCCGCCGCCGGTGTTGAAGAAGATGCCCGCCCACAGCTTCTTGAAGACGCCATTCGGGAACAGGGCGTCCGCCAGGTTCCAGTACGTGATCTCCGGCGCGATGGCGTCCACCCGGTGGTCGTATCCGGCGGCGAGCAGGGAGATCGCGCCGCCGTAGGAGCCGCCGGCCATGCCCACGCGGGGGTCGCCCGGCTTGTCGAGCTGGACCTGGGGCTGTGCGGCCAGCCAGTCGACGAGTCGGGAGACGTCGGAGACCTCGTGCGTCGGGTCGTTCAGCCCGATCTGGCCGGTCGACCTGCCGAAGCCGCGCGCGGACCAGGTCAGGACCGCGTACCCGTCCCGGGCCAGGTCCTGCGCCTCGGTGCGCATGTCGTTCTTGCTGCCGCCGAAGCCGTGCGCCAGCAGGACGGCGGGGCGGCGGCCCGCGGCGGCCGAGGTGAAGTAGGAGGTGTCGATGCGGGTGCCGTCGGCCATGGTCATGACCCGGTCGGTCCGGCTCACCCGGGGCGGGTCGTCCGCGGCGGCGACGGCCGTCCATGTACCGGCTCCGACGAGCACCACGAGAACGGCCGCGGCGGCCCACAGCCGCCGCGCCCCCCGGAGCACACGCCGGCCCGGCAGTCGAAGATCCATGCCCTCAACGGTACGGGCAGCCACCGACAACCGATGCAGCCACCGGTCTGAGGCACCGCCCCTCCTCCGGGAGTACGCGACCGCCCGCCCGTACCGCGAACGCGGTACGGGCGGGCGGGAACGGCGGCGGGGATCCCGTCGCCGGGGAGTGGCGGGGATCCGTCACCGGGAGCGGCGTGATCCCGTCAGTGGTTGCGCGGGAAGCCCAGGTCCACGCCCGCCGGGGCGTCGGCCGGGTCCGGCCAGCGGGTGGTGACGACCTTGCCGCGGGTGTAGAAGTGCGTGCCGTCGTTGCCGTAGATGTGGTGGTCGCCGAAGAGCGAGTCCTTCCAGCCGCCGAAGGAGTGGTAGCCCACCGGCACCGGGATCGGCACGTTCACGCCGACCATGCCCGCCTCGACCTCCAGTTGGAAGCGGCGGGCGGCGCCGCCGTCCCGGGTGAAGATCGCGGTGCCGTTGCCGAACGGCGAGGCGTTGATGAGGGCCAGGCCCTCCTCGTAGGTGTCGGCGCGCAGCACGCACAGCACCGGGCCGAAGATCTCGTCCTGGTACGCCTTCGCGCTGGTCGGGACCTTGTCGAGCAGCGAGATGCCGATCCAGTGGCCGTCCTCGAAGCCCTCGACGGTGTACCCGGTGCCGTCGAGCACGACCTCCGCGCCCTCGGCGGCGGCACCCCGCACGTACGAGGCCACCTTGTCGCGGTGCACGGCGGTGATCAGCGGGCCCATCTCGCTCGTCGGGTCGTTGCCCGGACCGATCTTGATCTTCTCGGCGCGCTCGCGGATCTTCTCGACCAGCGTGTCGCCGATCGCGCCGACGGCCACGACCGCGGAGATGGCCATGCAGCGCTCGCCCGCGGAGCCGTAGGCGGCGCTGACGGCCGCGTCGGCCGCCGCGTCCAGGTCGGCGTCCGGCAGGACCAGCATGTGGTTCTTGGCGCCGCCGAGGGCCTGCACGCGCTTGCCGTTCGCGGAGGCCGTGGTGTGGATGTAGCGGGCGATCGGGGTGGAGCCGACGAACGAGACGGCCTTGACGTCCGGGTGCTCCAGGAGGCGGTCGACGGCCACCTTGTCGCCGTGCACGACGTTGAAGACGCCGTCCGGCAGGCCGGCCTCGGCCAGCAGCTCGGCGATCCGGACGGACGCCGACGGGTCCTTCTCGGACGGCTTCAGCACGAACGTGTTGCCGCACGCGATGGCGATCGGGAACATCCACATCGGGACCATCGCCGGGAAGTTGAACGGCGTGATGCCCGCGACGACGCCCAGCGGCTGGCGGATGCCCGCCACGTCCACCCGGGTGGCGACCTGGGTGGACAGTTCGCCCTTGAGCTGCACGTTGATGCCGCACGCGAGGTCGACGACCTCCAGGCCGCGGGCGACCTCGCCGAGCGCGTCGGAGTGCACCTTGCCGTGCTCGGCGGTGATCAGCGCGGCGATCTCGTCGCGGTGGGCGTCCAGCAGCGCGCGGAAGCGGAAGAGGATCTCCGTGCGCTTGGCCAGCGAGGACTGGCCCCAGGTCGCGAACGCGTCCTTGGCCGCGGCGACGGCCGCGTCCACCTCGTCGGTGGTCGCGAACGCGACCTTGGTGGTGACCGCCCCGGTGGCCGGGTCGGTGACCGGCCCGTACGTCCCCGAGGCGCCGTCGACGGCCTTGCCGCCGATCCAGTGGTTGACGATCTTCGTCATGGCCGGGTTACTCCTTCAGAGATGGCGGCGTCGGGTCGCCACGTTCCGTTCGTACTGCTCACGTGCCTTGACCGCGGAGGGGCGGGTGGCGGTCTCGGCCACAGGTACATCCCACCAGGCTTGCGCGGGAGGCGGGCCCGACACAGTGTCGGCCGTTTCGGTCTCCACGTAGACACATGTGGGAGTGTCGGCGGCCCGCGCCTCGGCGAGCGCGGTGCGCAGGTCCGCCACGGTCTTGGCGCGCAGCACCCGCATGCCGAGGCTGGCGGCGTTGGCGGCCAGGTCGACGGGGAGCGGGGCGCCGGTGTGGGTGCCGTCCGCGGCCGGGTACCGGTAGGCGGTGCCGAACCGTTCGCCGCCCACCGACTCCGAGAGCCCGCCGATGGACGCGTAGCCGTGGTTCTGCACCAGCAGCAGCTTGATGGCGACGCCCTCCTGCACCGCGGTGACGATCTCGGTCGGCATCATCAGATACGTCCCGTCGCCGACCAGTGCCCACACCGGGCGGTCGGGTGCGGCCAGCTTCACCCCGATGGCGGCGGGGATCTCGTAGCCCATGCAGGAGTAGCCGTACTCCAGGTGGTACTGGTCCCGGGACCGGGCCCGCCACAGCTTGTGCAGGTCGCCGGGGAGCGATCCGGCCGCGTTGATGATGATGTCGCTCTCGTCGACGATCGCGTCGAGCGCGCCGAGGATCTGCGACTGGGTGGGCCGGACGTCCGGCTCGTCGGCCTCGTAGCAGGCGTCGACGCGCTGTTCCCAGCGTTCCTTGTCGTCGGCGTACTCGGCGACGTACGAGTCGGCCACCCGCCTTCCGTCCTCGGTCAGCGCCGCGGTCAGCGCGCGCAGCGCGTCCCGGGCGTCGGCGACGAGCGGCAGCCCGGCGAGCTTGTGGCCGTCGAAGGCCGCGATGTTCAGGTTGAGGAAGCGCACGTCCGGGTTGTCGAACAGGGTGCCGGAGGCGGTGGTGAAGTCGGTGTAGCGGGTGCCGACGCCGATCACCAGGTCGGCGGTGCGGCCCAGTTCGTCGGCGGTCGCCGTGCCGGTGTGGCCGATGCCGCCGACGTCCTGCGGGTGGTCGTGGCGGAGCGAGCCCTTGCCGGCCTGGGTGGACGCGACCGGGATACGGGTGGCCGCGGCGAACTCGGCCAGCGCTTCCTCGGCGCGGCTGTGGTGGACGCCGCCGCCCGCGACGACGAGGGGCCGCCGGGCCGCGCGGACCGCCTCCACGGCGGCGGCGAGTTCGACCGGGTCGGCCTGCGGCCGGCGCACGGTCCACACCCGTTCGGCGAAGAACTCCTCGGGCCAGTCGTACGCCTCGGCCTGCACGTCCTGCGGCAGGGCGAGGGTGACGGCGCCGGTCTCGACGGGGTCGGTGAGGACCCGCATGGCCTGCAACGCGGCCGGGATCAGCGCCTCCGGCCGGTTGATCCGGTCGAAGTACCGGGAGACCGGGCGCAGGCTGTCGTTGACCGACAGGTCGCCCGCGTAGGGGACTTCGAGCTGCTGGAGCACCGGGTCGGCGGGGCGGGCCGCGAACACGTCGCCGGGCAGCAGCAGGACCGGGAGGTGGTTGATGGTGGCCAGCGCGGCACCGGTGACCAGGTTGGTGGCGCCGGGGCCGATGGACGTCGTCACCGCGTGCGTGGACAGCCGGCCCGACTGGCGTGCGTAGCCGACCGCCGCGTGCACCATGGACTGCTCGTTGCGGCCCTGGTGGTAGGGCATGACGTCGGCGTACTCGACGAGCGCCTGCCCGATCCCGGCGACGTTGCCGTGGCCGAAGATGCCCCAGGTCGCGCCGATCAGCCGCTGCCGTTCGCCGTCCCGCTCCGTGTACTGGGCGGACAGGAAGCGGACGAGCGCCTGCGCGACGGTGAGCCGTGTCGTTGCGGTCGTTGCGGTTGTTGAGGTCGCCGCGGTCATCGGTACCCCCCTGTGCTCTCTACGTGGTCTGGGTGGAAGCAGATCCGCCACTCCCGCTTCGCGCCCGGTCCCGCCATGACGTTGAGGTAGTACATGTCGTGGCCGGGCTGGGCGATGGCGGGGCCGTGCCATCCGTCGGGTACGAGGACGACGTCACCGGAACGGACCTCGGCGAGGACGTCGGCCCCGCCCGCGCGGGAGGGGAACACCCGCTGGTAGCCGAGACCGTGCGGACCGTCGATCTCGAAGTAGTAGATCTCCTCCAGCTCGGACTCCTCGCCCGGCCGGTGCTCGTCGTGCTTGTGCGGCGGGTACGAGGACCAGTTGCCGCCGGGGGTGATGACCTCCACGGCGATCAGCTTGTCGCAGTCGAACGCGTCGGCGGAGGCGAAGTTGCGCACCAGACGGGCGCTGGTGCCGCTGCCGCGGTGTTCGACGGGGACCTCCGGCGCGGGGCCGTAGCGGGCGGGGAGTCGTCGCTCGCACTTCGCTCCTGCCAGGGCGAAGCGGCCTCCCGCGCCGGAGGCGATCTGGACCCGGGCGTCCCGGGGCGCGTACACGAAGTCCGAGGCGGAGGCGAACACGCTCTCCCTGCCGCGGATTTGGAATTCCTCGTCCTCCACCCGCACGGTACAGGCGCCGCTGAGCGGAAGCACGATCCATTCGCTGTCCCCGGAGGTGAACATATGGGTGGCACCGGGGGACAGTTCGACGACGCGCAGGCTGCTGTGCGTCAGGGCGGCCCGTTCGGGGCCGACGTCGAGCGCGTACTGGTCACCTGCGGTCGACCCCTGCGGGAGGTACAGGTCGTTGCTGGTCATGCGGCCCTCACAGCAGTCCGACGGCGGTGTCCACGGCGGCGGCCACGTCCCCGTCCGCCGGATACAGCAGCGACCGGCCGACCACCAGACCCCGCACGGTGGGGAGCCGGAGCGCGCCGCGCCACTTCTCGTACGCCGCCTCCTGGTCCTCGGGGGTGTCACCGATCTCGCCGCCGAGCAGCACGGCGGGCAGCGTGGAGGTCGCCATGACCTCGGCCATGTCGTCGGGGTGTTCGGTGACGGGGACCTTCAGCCAGGTGTAGGCGGAGGTGCCGCCGAGGCCCGAGGCGATGGCTATGGAGCGGGTGACGGCCTCGGCGGACAGGTCGTTCTTCACCCGTCCCTCGGGGGTGCGGCGGCTGATGAAGGGCTCGACGAACACCGGCAGCCGGCGCTCGGCCATCGCGTCGATGGCGCGGGCGGTGGACTCCAGGGTGGTCAGCGAGCCGGGGTCGGAGTAGTCGATGCGCAGCAGCAGTTTGCCCGCGTCGAAACCGAGGCGCTCGATGTCCTCGGGGCGGTGGCCGGTGAAGCGGTCGTCGAGTTCGAAGGCGGCGCCCTGGAGGCCGCCGCGGTTCATGGAACCCATGACGATCTTGTTGTCGAGGGCGCCGAGCAGCAGCAGGTCGTCGAGGATGTCGGCGGTGGCGAGGACGCCGTCCACGCCGGGGCGGGACAGCGCGAGGCACAGCCGCTCCAGCAGGTCGGCGCGGTTGGCCATGGCGAGCTTGCGGCCGCCGATGCCGAGGGCGCCGCGGGCCGGGTGGTCGGCGGCGACGATCATCAGCCGGCCGCTGTCGCCCAGCAGCGCGCGGCGCGGGCGGCGGGCCGCGGCCTCGGCGACTTCCTCGGGATGCTGGGTGCGGGTGCGCACCAGCGCGGAGACGTCCACGCTCGGGCGCCCGCCGTCCCGGAGGGTGCCGGTGGTCGTGCCGGTGGTCGTGGCGGTGGTGGCCTCGCGGGTGCCGGTGGTCCCGGCGGTGGCGGTCACAGCACCGCTCCGGCCGCGAGGGCGGCGTCCACCTCGTCGGAGGTGGGCATCGCTGAGGAGCACTCCAGGCGGGAGGCGACGATGGCGCCGGCCGCGTTGGCGTGCCGCATGATCGTCTCCAGGTCCCAGCCGGCCAGCAGGCCGTGGCAGAGGGAGCCGCCGAAGGCGTCCCCCGCGCCGAGTCCGTTGAGGACGTCGACCGGCAGCGGCGGCACCTCGGCGGACTCGCCGCTCCGGCTGACCGCGAGGACACCCTTGGGGCCCTGCTTGACCACGGCGATCTCGACACCGGCGGCCAGGAGCGCCTGGGCGGCGGCGTGCGGCTCGCGGACGCCGGTGGCGACCTCCACCTCGTCGAGGTTGCCGACGGCGACGGTGGTGTGCCGCAGCGCCTCGGCGTAGAAGGGGCGGGCCGCGTCCGGGTCGGACCAGAACATGGGGCGCCAGTCGAGGTCGAAGACCGTCGTGCCGGAGCGGTCGCGGTGGGCGAGGGCGCGCAGGGTCGCCGTGCGGCTGGGCTCCTCGCTCAGGCCGGTGCCGGTGACCCAGAAGATACGGGCGTCGCGCACGGCCCGGAGGTCCAGTTCGTCGGCGTCGATCTCCAGGTCGGGCGCCTTGGGCTGCCGGTAGAAGTAGAGCGGGAAGTCGTCCGGCGGGAAGACCTCGCAGAAGGTGACCGGGGTCGGCAGGCCGGGGACCGGGGTCACCCAGCGGTCGTCGACGCCGAAGCCGCGCAGGGCCTCGTGCAGGTAGGCGCCGAAGGCGTCGTCGCCGGTGCGGGTGATCACGGCGGTGCTCCGGCCGAGGCGGGCCGCGGCGACCGCGACGTTCGTCGCCGATCCGCCGAGGAACTTGCCGAAGGACGTCACCTGGGCGAGCGGCACTCCGGTCTGCAACGGATACAGATCCACCCCGATCCGCCCCATGGTGATCAGGTCGTACGCCATCGGCTTCCCTTCCTCGGCACGTGGCTCACCCCCGGTTTGTAGTCCCGTTCGGGGAGCCCTGTCAATACTTTGTCCAGACATTCGGACTAGAGCTTGACACGTCTCCTCCGCGCGCCGCACGCTGGCGGCCATGACGTCATCGCCACCTCAGTCTCCCGTGCCCGGCCTGTCCCGCATCCGTGTCGGATCGGCGCCCGACTCCTGGGGCGTGTGGTTCCCGGACGATCCCCAGCAGGTGCCCTGGCAGCGCTTCCTCGACGAGGTCGCCCAGGCCGGGTACGAGTGGATCGAGCTGGGCCCGTACGGGTACCTGCCGTCCGATCCCGCCGTCCTCGCCGAGGAGACCGCCCGGCGCGGCCTGAAGGTGTCGGCGGGCACCGTCTTCACCGGCCTGCACCACGGCACGGCGGTGTGGGACAAGACCTGGGCGCACGTCTCCGACATCGCGGCCCTCACCCAGGCCATGGGCGCCCGGCACCTGGTCGTCATCCCGTCCTTCTGGCGCGACGACAAGACCGGCGAGGTGCTGGAGCCGGACACGCTCACGCCCGAGCAGTGGCGCAATCTCACCTCGCAGACCGAGCGGCTGGGCCGGGAGGTGCGCGAGCGCTACGGCCTGGAGATCGTCGTCCACCCGCACGCCGACACCCACATCGACAGCGAGGAGAACGTCGTCCGCTTCCTCGACGGCACCGACTCCTCCCTGGTGTCGCTCTGCCTGGACACCGGGCACTACGCCTACTGCGGCGGGGACAGCGTCAAGCTGATCGAGACCTACGGCGAGCGGATCGGCTACCTCCACCTCAAGCAGGTGGACCCGGAGATCCTGGCCGAGGTCCGGGCGAACGAGATCCCCTTCGGGCCCGCGGTCGCCAAGGGCGTGATGGTCGAGCCCCCGGCCGGTGTGCCCGCGCTCGGGCCGGTCCTGGAGGCGGCCGGGAAGCTGGACGTCGACCTGTTCGCGATCGTCGAGCAGGACATGTACCCCTGCGAGCCCGACCGGCCGCTGCCGATCGCCCAGCGGACCCGGGCGTTCCTGCGATCCTGCGGCGCGTAGGCGCTCCACAGGAGGTCCGTAGGCGCTCCGTAGGCGCTCCGCAGGAGGTCCGGTACGTCAGCCGCGGGCCCGTCGTGACCGTCGTGACCGGTCGCTCCCCCAGGCTCCCGGCTCCGCTCGAACAGGAGAGCCCCACCGTGGCGGAGGCGCCGCTCCCCGCTGCCCCGCGCCCCTCCAAGGGGAGAGCTGCCCGCACCGCGCGACCCACCACCGCCCAGGGCCGGCCCCGGCCCCGGCCCCGCGGTGCGGTCGGGTCCGGGGCGGCGGTGCGGGTCAGGCGGACAGTTCGGCCGCTTCCTCGGCGGTCAGCCGCGGCCCGGTGCCGGCCGCGCGCACGGCGCTTTTGGACATGGTCGACGTGGATTTCGATGTGGATTTCGATGTGGATTTCGATGTGGATTTCGACGGGGTGGCGGGGTCGGCGGGGCGACGGGTGTGCCAGTCGGTGACGGCCTGGTAGGCGGCCACGACCTCCAGCAGCCGGTCCTCCTCGTAGGGCTGGCCACCGAGGAGGACCCCGGAGGGTACGCCGTCGACGAACCCGGCGGGGAAGCCGATCAGTGGCAGGCCCAGCAGGTCGAAGGGCACCACATCGGTCTGGAACAGCACATCGCAGTCGTTCATGACCGTGTCGAGGACTTCCCGCAGCAGATGGTTCTTGGCCCGCTGTGCGGTGATCCACTCGTCCCCGGAGAGCATCAGCCCCTGCAACCAGCTCAGCAAGGACACCCCGAACTTGCGGGGATCCTCGCGCAGCCAGTACCGGAACGGTTCCGTCCGCTCAGGCAGCCGTGCCGCGTTGAACCCGCTGGTCAGCAGGGACCAGTCCGCGGGGTAGGCGACATCGACCAGGGTCACCCCGGAGATGCCGTCGAGCCGGTCCAGCAGCGCGCGGCGCACGTCGCCGTCGGTACCGAGGAAGTCGGCCGGCACCCCGATACGGGTGGCGTGCCGCATCTGCGCCCCGCCCCGCCGTGCGATGACCGGGGTGGCCGCGCGGACCAGATCGGGGACGTCCGGGAGGCCGAGGGTGCGGGGGTCGCCGGGGTCGGGACCGGCGAGCACGGAGAGCATCAGGGCGGCGTCCATCGCGTCGCGGGCCAGCGGACCGGAGTGGTCGCGGGTGTAGGAGAGCGGGATGACGCCGTATACGGAGGCACGGCCCAGAGTGGGTTTGAGACCGGTGAGATTCTGCCGGTTGGCGGGCAGGACGATCGATCCGCCGGTCTGGGTGCCGATGGACGAGGACGCCATCCGTGCGGCGACGGCACAGGCGGGGCCGGTGGAGGAGCCGCCCGGGTCGACGGCGGGGTCGTCCGGGGTCCAGGCGTTGACGGTGGTGACGGTGCCGTTGGGCAGCGTCGCGCGGGTGGTCGCCAGCGGCCCCATCTGCCCCTTGCCGAGCACGATGCCCCCGGCGCCGGTCAGCCGGGCGACGGCGGTGGCGTCGTACTCGGGCACGAAGTCCTCGAAGATGTACGAATTGGCGCGGGTCGGGACGTCCTTGGTGAAGTAGTTGTCCTTGATGCAGAGCGGGATCCCGTTGAGCACCCCCCGCCGCCCGGTCCGCCGGTCGGCGGTCCGGGCGGCGGCCAGCGCCCGGTCGCCCGTCACCTCGGCGTATGCCTGGTAGACGGAGTCGAACGTGCCGATCCGGTCCAGATACGCCTCGACCAGCGTGACCGAGGTCAGCTTGCGCTGCCGCATCAGCACGGCCGCCTCGGCCAGCGTCGCCTCGGTCGGGTCCTTCCGCGCGGCGTCGCGTACCTCGATGTCGGGCAGGGTCAGACCCGCACCGCCGGCTGCCGCGGCGGGCGCCGCCGCGGCGGGCGAGGGCAGCAGCACACCACCGGCCACGGCCGCCCCGGTCACCGCCGCGGAACTGGCCAGAAACGTACGGCGGTTGAGGGCCCGGCGGGTGCCGCCCAGGGCGTCGCTCACTTCGCGTCCGCCTTTCCGGTCCATGCCTCGGTGACGGAGGGATACAGCAAGGGCGCCGAGGTCTGCTGGGCGTAGGCGGGCTCGGGCGTCCCGCCCGCTGCCGGAGTCCAGCCGGCGATGGCCACCGCCGACGCGGTGACGAACGACCGCAGGGAGGCGAGGGCCTGACCGCGGGTGGGGACGCCGGTCGCGGCGTCGGGGGTCTCGGGCAGCAGGTCGAGATCGACCCCGGCCAGCGCGAGCCTGGTCCGTATGTAGGCGTCCACCTGCTCGGCGGTGGGTGGTTGCGGTTGGCTCAAGGAATCCTCCTGGGTCGGCGTGGCAACCTGGCCAGACTTCACCACCCGGCCGTATCCGCCCCATTAACCCCGTGTGTCACGGTAGTTGCCCGTACGGCGGCGGACCTGGGGGTCGCTCGGCCGACTCGGGGGCCCGTGACCCGCCGCGGCCCGGGTCCGGCACGCCACGAGGGACGTAGCCCCGCTCGGCCCCCTCGGCGGCCCCCTCGGCGTCCTCCTCGGCGTCCTCCTCGGGTCGGCGCGACCCTTCGCGGCCCGGCGCGCACCTCCGTATCACCTCTGTCACAAATGTCCCGAGGATTTCCCCTATGTCACATGTCTGCTGACGCTGGGTCACACCCCGCCCACAGGCCCTGCCCGGCGCCCGGGTCGCGTCGTTCACCGCGCACAGGCTGGTGATCGCCGACGCTGCGCCCGGCTCCTCCGACGGCCGTCCGGGTCGCCACCGCGGCGCGTGCAGGGAGGTGCGACTCATGACCGACCGAAGGCTCTGGTCCTACAAGGAGATCGCGGCACACATCCGGGTGCAGCCGGACACCGTACGGTCCTACCGCAAACACGGGCTGCTGCCCCCGCCCGACCACGTGGAGGGCGGCAGGCCCTACTGGTACGCGGACACCGTCCGCGCCTGGGTCGCCTCCCGCCCCCGCAACCGCGGCCGACGCCAGGACTGACGCCGGTGACCGCTGCGGCTGCGCCCGCGGGCCCGCCCGACTCAAGGACCGACCGGTGCCGAGGCCGTCCTGCGGGCGCTTCGTCGAGTCCGCGGGCGGGGCCACGGCGCACGCGGTGCGTGCGGGAGCGGACGGTCCTCAGGCCCACGGCTCGATGACCGTGACCCCCGCACGCCCGGCTCCCGCACGCCCGGCTCCCGCACGCCCGGCTCCCGCACGCCCGGCTCCCGCATGCCCGGCTTCCGGCGCCGCCACGCCCGCCGCTCCGGCCGCTGCCACCCCCGCCGCCGCCCCGGCTGCCGCGCCCATCGCCGCCAGCGCGGCCGGTGCCGCGTCCAGCGGGATCGTCGCGGTCACCAGCCGGTCGGGGCGCAGCACCCCCGCCCGGACCAGTTCCAGCATCGCCGGATAGGCGTGTGCGGCCATGCCGTGGCTGCCGAGGAGTTCCAGCTCCAGGGCGATGGCGCGGGCCATGGGCACCGGCGTGCTGCCGTCCGCGGAGGGCAGCAGGCCCACCTGGACGTGCCGGCCGCGGCGGCGCAGCCCGCCCACCGAGGCCGCGCAGGTGGCCGGGGAGCCGAGCGCGTCCAGGGACAGCTGGGCGCCGCCGCCGGTCAGCTCGCGCACCACCGCCGCCGGGTCCGCGGTGCCCGTGGCGTCGACGCACTCCGCCGCGCCGAACGCGCGCGCCAGGTCCAGGGCCCCGGCCGACACGTCCACGGCGACCACCCGTGCCCCGGCCGCCGCCGCGATCATCACCGCGGACAGCCCCACGCCGCCGCACCCGTGCACCGCGACCCACTCCCCCGCCGCCACCCGGCCCTGCTGCACCACCGCGCGGAAGGCGGTCGCGAAACGGCAGCCGAGGGCGGCGGCGGTGGCGTAGGACATCCCGTCGGGAACGCCGACCAGGTTCACGTCGGCGTGGTCGAGCGCCACGTACTCGGCGAACGAGCCCCAGCGGTCGAAGCCGGGCTGGGTCTGCCGCTCGCACACCTGCTGGTCGCCCGCCGCGCAGGCCGGGCAGCTCCCGCAGGCGCAGACGAAGGGCACGGTGACCCGGTCGCCGGGGTGCCAGCCGGTGACCCGGGCGCCCACCGCCTCGACGACTCCGGCGAGTTCATGACCGGGCACGTGCGGCAGGGTGACGTCCGGGTCGTGGCCCATCCAGCCGTGCCAGTCACTGCGGCACAGGCCGGTCGCCTCGACCCGCACCACGACCCCGTGCTCCGCCGGCTCCGGATCCGCCACCTCTCGGACCTCGGCCGGCTCCCCGTACCGCTCGAACACCACAGCCCGCATCCGCCTCTGCTCCTCTGTCCGGCCCGTCCATGCCGAGCGCTCCACCGGCGCTCCACCGGCGCTCCACCGGCGCTCCGCCGGCGCTCCGCCGGATGGCCATTGTCCTGGCGGACCCCTGGACGGGCCCCTCGGGGCACCCCTGGACGCCGTCCGACGGCGTGACGGCCGGGCCGGGAACTCCGGCGGCGGCTCCCGGACTGCGGCGCGGGGCACGTCTGCATAAGGTGCGGATAACCGCCTCCGAGGGGACCCGTCGCCGTGACCCACTCGCCGCCGCCCGGCGCACCCAGGGCCCGCATCCCCGGCCCGCGGCGGTCCCCGCCCGCGCGACGCCGGGGCCGCGCGAGCCGGTGGCGCCGCCGGCTGTGGTACGTGCCGGCCGTGCCGGTACTGGCGGCCCTGTTCGCCTACGCGGCGGAGAACGCCCGGTCACTGGCGGCCCTGCTGCTGTTCGCCGGCTCCCTGCTCTGTGCGGTCCTGGCGCTGCGCACGCCCAAGGGACACGACCGCGACTCGACGTGAGAGCGAGGCGCGTGCGGCCCGCCTCCTTGGGTAAATACCCCCTAGGGGTATAATCTGGAGAATGCAGGCCCCACTGTGGAGCCCATCGGCCCCACCTGCCTCGACGAGGAGCAAGACATGACCGCCCAGATCGACACCCCCACCACCGTCACCACCGTCTACAAGGTCAGCGGGATGAGCTGCGGACACTGCGAGGGTGCCGTCTCCGCCGAGATCTCCGAGATCCCCGGCGTCAGCTCGGTGCAGGCCGTCGCCTCGACCGGCGAGGTCACCGTCGCCTCCGCCGCGCCGCTCGACGAGAAGGCCGTCCGCGACGCCGTCGACGAGGCCGGCTTCGAACTGGTCGGCACGGTCTGAGGCGACCACCCGAGCACCCGCCACGCCCCGCACGCCACACCCCGCCCGGCCACCGGCTACCGACGTCGGGCCGGGCGGTGGCACGCGACCCGACGCACAGCCACCCCACCGAACCGGATGATCACGGAGGTTTCGGTGAGTACGGCAGAAGTTACCGACAGTACGTCGAAGTCGAGGCAGGAGCCCCCTGGAGTCCGAAGCGCACCTCACATAAGCTCTCCACAAGGCTCATGCATCATCCTCACGCTTGAGCGCCGATTGCTATATCGGGGCCCTTGCGCATCTAACGGACATATGCAAGAGACGCAGATCACAGTGGTGTGAACGTAACCATCGAAGGGGTTCGACGGTCTAAGTTGACGATGCCAGGCGACGTCTTGGGGGGCGTCGGCTGGCATCTGAGGATGTCTTGGGGGACTTCCTCAGAGATGCGTTGCCGGGGCACGTACACCGGGAAGCTTTGAGCGGCCCTCCCGGTCTGTACGGGTCCCGGCAGATGCACGCACCACTGGAGCACGGCGGGTTTTGCTCGTTGTGCTCACGCAGCGATTCAGGCGCTGCTTTCGCAAGCGCC
The DNA here is from genome assembly GCF_042268025.1 of Streptomyces sp. NPDC056161. Classification (NCBI taxonomy): domain Bacteria; kingdom Bacillati; phylum Actinomycetota; class Actinomycetes; order Kitasatosporales; family Streptomycetaceae; genus Streptomyces; species Streptomyces sp. NPDC056161. The sequence continues at coordinate 331,405 of NZ_JBHJUV010000003.1, read as the reverse complement.
CGGCCGGATCCCGTGGGGGGAATCCGTACCGGGACACGGGAAGGCGCCCTGGTCGTCGGCCCGTGGGGGGACCGGCGTTCCAGGGCGCCTTCTGCGTCCGCGGGGTTCCGCGGGGGTTCTGTGGGACATCGGGACCGCACGACGACGGGACCGCGGGACATCGGGACCGCGGGACATCGGGGACTACGGGACATCGGGGACTACGGGATCTCTCCCGCTCCTGAGACAGTGCGGGCCGCGCAGGCGACGCAAGCAGCCGCACTGGCGACCCAGACACCACAGACGTGCCCCTCCGGCTCGCGGGCCGAAGGGGCCGCGGAGCCGAAGGGGCACGTCCGGGGCCGCCCCGCCCCCGTGGGGACCGGGCCGCCCTTCACCGGCGGGGTGTCAGCGCCCCTCGACCGGCACGAAGTCCCGCTCCACGACGCCCGTGTAGATCTGGCGCGGGCGGCCGATACGAGAACCCGGCTCCTTGATCATTTCCTGCCACTGGGCGATCCAGCCCGGCAGCCGGCCGAGGGCGAACAGGACGGTGAACATCTCCGTCGGGAAGCCCATGGCGCGGTAGATCAGGCCGGTGTAGAAGTCGACGTTCGGGTAGAGCTTGCGCTCGACGAAGTAGCTGTCGGAAAGCGCGTGCTCCTCCAGCTTGAGGGCGATGTCGAGCAGCTCGTCGGACTTGCCGAGGGCCGAGAGCACGTCGTGCGCGGCAGCCTTGATGATCTTGGCGCGCGGGTCGAAGTTCTTGTAGACCCGGTGGCCGAAGCCCATCAGGCGGACGCCGTCCTCCTTGTTCTTCACCTTGCGGATGAAGGTGTCGACGTCACCGCCGCTCTCCTGGATGCCCTCCAGCATCTCCAGGACCGACTGGTTGGCGCCGCCGTGCAGCGGACCCCACAGGGCGGAGATGCCGGCCGAGATCGACGCGAACATGTTGGCCTGGGAGGAGCCGACCAGGCGGACCGTGGAGGTCGAACAGTTCTGCTCGTGGTCGGCGTGCAGGATGAGCAGCTTGTCGAGGGCGGCGACGACGACCGGGTCCGGCTCGTACTCGTCGGCCGGGACCGAGAAGGTCATGCGGAGGAAGTTCTCGACGTAGCCGAGGTCGTTGCGCGGGTAGACGAACGGGTGGCCGATCGACTTCTTGTAGGCGTACGCCGCGATGGTGGGAAGCTTGGCGAGCAGCCGGATGGTGGAGAGGTTGCGCTGCTTCTCGTCGAACGGGTTGTGGCTGTCCTGGTAGAAGGTGGACAGCGCCGAGACGACCGACGACAGCATGGCCATCGGGTGGGCGTCGCGCGGGAAGCCCGTGTAGAAGTTCTTGACGTCCTCGTGCAGCAGTGTGTGCTGCGTCACGTCGTTCTTGAACGTGGTCAGCTCGTCCACGGTCGGCAGCTCGCCGTTGATCAGCAGGTACGCCACCTCCAGGAAGGTGGAGCGCTCCGCCAGCTGCTCGATCGGGTAACCCCGGTACCGCAGGATGCCCGCCTCGCCGTCGAGGTAGGTGACGGCGGATTTATAGGCGGCCGTGTTGCCGTAACCACTGTCCAGAGTCACCAGACCGGTCTGGGCGCGGAGCTTCCCGATGTCGAAGCCCTTGTCACCGACGGTGCTGTCGATCACCGGGTAGGTGTACTCGCCGTCGCCGTACCGCAGTACTACAGAGTTGTCGCTCACGTCTTCCCTCACCGGCGTAGTGCCTCATCTTCGAGGTGCCCTGACTGTCTCTACCATCCCCCATTTGGCTCAGGAGAGTGCACTCGGGGTCGACCATTGGGCTTATCGGCGGCACTCAGTGCCGCCAACTTGCTCATCCTGCCCCGTTGTCCGCCCATCTGGAAGTCCCCTGTGGCCTCTGTGACCTTCCCGACTGATTTGATCGATCATTTTCGGTGCTCCAGCCTGAAGGCGAGGGCCGTGCACCGCCGTCCGGCCGACACGGTGCGCACCGCCTGGCCGATCGCCTTGCGCGAACCGACGAGCACGACCAGCCGTTTCGCGCGGGTGACCGCCGTGTAGAGCAGATTGCGCTGGAGCATCATCCAGGCCCCCGTGGTGACGGGGATCACCACCGCCGGGTACTCGCTGCCCTGCGAGCGGTGGATGGTCACCGCGTACGCGTGGGCCAGCTCGTCCAGTTCGTCGAAGTCGTACGGCACCTCCTCGTCCTCGTCGGTCAGCACCGTCAGCCGCTGCTCGACCGGGTCGAGCGAGGTGACCACGCCCACGGTGCCGTTGAAGACGCCGTTCTCCCCTTTCTCGTAGTTGTTCCGGATCTGGGTGACCTTGTCGCCGACGCGGAAGACCCGGCCGCCGAACCGCTTCTCCGGCAGGTCCGGGCGGGCCGGTGTGACGGCCTGTTGGAGCAGCCCGTTGAGGGTGCCGGCGCCGGCCGGACCGCGGTGCATCGGCGCGAGCACCTGCACGTCCCGGCGCGGGTCGAGCCCGAACCGGGCCGGGATACGGCGCGCGGCCACGTCCACGGTGAGGCGGCCGGCCTCCTCCGTGTCGTCCTCGACGAAGAGGAAGAAGTCCTTCATGCCGTCGGTGAGCGGATGCTGACCGGAGTTGATGCGGTGGGCGTTGGTCACCACGCCGGACTGCTGGGCCTGCCGGAAGACCCGGGTGAGCCGGACGGACGGCATCGGGCTGCCGTCGGCCAGCAGGTCCCGCAGCACCTCGCCCGCGCCGACGCTCGGCAGTTGGTCGACGTCCCCGACGAACAGCAGGTGGGCGCCCGGAGGCACCGCCTTGGCCAGTTTGTTGGCGAGCAGCAGGTCCAGCATGGACGCCTCGTCGACGACGACCAGGTCGGCCTGGAGCGGGCGGTCCTTGTCGTACGCCGCGTCACCGCCCGGCTTCAGCTCCAGCAGCCGGTGCACGGTGGACGCCTCGGCGCCGGTCAGCTCGGCCAGCCTTTTGGCGGCCCGGCCGGTGGGCGCGGCGAGCACGACCCGGGCCTGTTTGGCGCGGGCCAGCTCCACGATGGAACGGACCGTGAAGGACTTGCCGCACCCGGGGCCGCCGGTGAGGACGGCGACCTTCTCGGTCAGCGCCAGCCGCACGGCGGCCTCCTGCTCGGGCGCGAGGTCGGCGCCGGTGCGCCCCTTGAGCCAGCCGAGGGCCTTGTCCCAGTCGACGTCCCGGAAGACCGGCATCCGGTCCTCGTCGGTGCGCAGCAGACGCGACAGCTGGGCCGCGAGGGAGAGTTCGGCCCGGTGGAAGGGGACGAGATAGACGGCGGTGACGGGCTCGCCGCCGTCGGGTCCTGGCACCTTCTCCCGTACGACGCCCGGATCGGCGCCCTCCTCCGGCGGCTCGGCCAGCTCCGCCAGGCACTCGATCACCAGGCCGGTGTCGACCTGGAGCAGCTTCACCGCGTCGGCGATGAGCCGTTCCTCGGGGAGGAAGCAGTGGCCCTGGTCGGTGGATTGCGACAGCGCGTACTGGAGGCCCGCCTTGACGCGCTCCGGGCTGTCGTGCGGAATGCCGACGGACTGGGCGATCTTGTCAGCCGTGAGGAAGCCGATGCCCCACACGTCGGCGGCCAGCCGGTAGGGCTGGTTCTTCACGACGGAGATGGACGCGTCACCGTACTTCTTGTAGATCCGCACGGCGATGGACGTGGACACCTCGACGGTCTGGAGGAAGAGCATGACCTCCTTGATCGCCTTCTGCTCCTCCCAGGCGTCGGCGATCCTCCCGGTGCGCTTCGGACCGAGGCCGGGCACCTCGATCAGCCGCTTCGGCTCCTCCTCGATGATCCGCAGCGTGTCCAGGCCGAAGTGCTGGGTGATGCGGTCCGCGAAGACCGGCCCGATGCCCTTGACCAGACCCGAACCGAGGTAACGCCGGATGCCCTGCACGGTCGCCGGCAGCACGGTGGTGTAGTTCTCGACGGTGAACTGCTTGCCGTACTGCGGGTGGGAGCCCCAGCGGCCCTCCATCCGCAACGACTCGCCGACCTGCGCGCCGAGCAGCGCGCCGACCACCGTGAGCAGGTCCGCGGCGCCTCTGCCGGTGTCCACGCGGGCGACGGTGTAGCCGTTCTCCTCGTTGGCGTACGTGATCCGCTCCAGCACACCCTCGACCACGGCGAGCGTCCGCTCGGCCGTCGCGTTCCCCGCCTGCTGCACCATGCCCCGACCGTACCGCCGGGCGGTGACAGCGCCGTCCGGCAGGCACCCGGCCACCGGCCCGCCGTGCCGGCCGCCGGTGCCGAGGGCGCCCTCGCGCCGCGGGGAGGGGCCGACGGCGTCGTACCGTTGACCGGGTCCATGGCGAGGCCCCCGTGATACGAAGTCCGATGAGAGTCCTGTACCAGGTCGACTCCTTCACCCGTGCGCCGTTCACCGGCAACCCGGCCGGTGTGGTGCTGGACGCCGACGGGCTGACGGACGCCCAGATGCCGGCCGTCGCACGGGAACTGAACAACTCGGAGACGGCCTTCGTACTCGCCGCCGACGGCACGGACCACGACGTACGGGTGCGGTTCTTCACCCCGACTACCGAGGTGCCGACCTGCGGGCACGCCACCGTGGGGGCGCATTTCGCCCGCGCCGTCGAGTACGGGCTGCCGTCGGGCTCACTGGTGCAGAAGACCGGCACCGGCCTGCTCCAACGGGTGGAGATCCAGCGCGAGGGCGAGCGGGTGCGGATCGGCATGCACCAGGGAGCCGCCACGTTCGGACCCGCCTGGGACGGCGGCCGGGTGGAGCGGCTGCTACGAACCCTGGGCGCCGGTGCCCGGGACCTGGCGGACGACGGCCCGGTCCAGACCGTGTCCACCGGCCACGCCAAGGTGCTGGTCGAACTGCGCGACCGCACCGCGGTGGACGGCCTGCGACCGGACCCCGCCGCGTTGACCGCGCTCAGCCGCGAGACCGGCGTGGGCGGCTTCTCCGTCTTCACCAGGGCCACCGGCGATCCCCGGCTGCTCACCTGGTCGCGGATGTTCGCACCGGCGATCGGGATCGCCGAGGACCCGGTGACCGGCAACGGACACGGTCCCCTCGGGGCGTACCTGCTGCGCCACGGCATCGTCCCCGCCCCGCACGGCCGATCTGGCCTTCACCGGACGGGCCGGCCTCCGGTCCGAGCGGACCAACCTCCGTCCGAGCGGGTCGGCTTACGGACCGAACACCGCCGGCCTACGGACCGAACACCGTCGGCCTACGGTCCGAACGGGCCGGGCCGGGCTGGGCGCCGGTACGGCGCCGCGGCCTGGGCCCTAGCGGTTCACCGCCTGGATCTCCTTGACGGTCACGTCCTGCTCGAACGTGGACAGCCCGTCCGGCAGTCCCGGCTGCCGCGCGGGCCCGTCCGGGTCGGCGGAGTCGGTCCAGGTCACCTTCCAGGTGATCGACGCCTTCAAGGGGTAGGTTCCGCTGCCGGACGAACGTCGGTACGTGACGTTGCACCCCGCGTCCCCGCTGTCGACCGTGTAGCCGCCCGCGCCCTTGACCAGGTCGTACGTACACGACTTGGGGTCGGCGTCCGCGGTACCGGCATCGATCTTGAGCGCCACCGGGGTCGCGACGGTGGTCGCGGCCAGCCGAACGCCCTTGTAGTCGATGCTGGCGGTCGTCCACACCCGGTCGAAGTCGCTGTCGAGCTTCACCCGCGTCCCGAGGTTCACGATGAGCCGGTCGGCGGCCGGGCTCAGCAAGACGGGAGGAGTGGGCAACTTGGTGGAGTTGTAGGCAAGTTCGGAAAGCATCTCCGGAGTCAGCTTGTTCGGGTCGGGCCTCGGGTCGGCCGGCGGGACCCAGATCTCCCAGTTGTCGGTGGTGACGGGGCACGCCGTGCTGTAGTCGTCGTCACGGAACTGCACCTGCCACCACAGGCCCTTGTCCCCCTTGTGGTAATCCTCCTCGTCCCGTTTCTTGGCGTAGCTCGCCGCGGGCTCCCGTGCGCCGCCGTACGCGTCCTTGATGAACTTCTCGTATTCGTCGGCCGAGTACATCGGCTCGTACCAGCAGACCGGCGGTTTCCAGTTGGCGTCGGAGGAGGTGGCGGTCGCGGTGGAACCACCGGAGCGACCGGTCCTGCTCTGCCGGATCTGGATGTGGGCGCCGATCTTGCCGTTGGCGGAGTCGGCACCGGGGGCCGACCGGCCCGGGTCGGTGTTTCCCGAGTCACCGCCCGTGGTCTCACCCGCATACGCCGGCAGGCCCGTCCCCAGCGCCACAACGAGGCCGATGGCCGCGGCCGTCCGGAGAGCCGGACGAACACCGCTCACGCCTATCCCTGCACGCACGACGCATCCCCCTTCGTCCAATTCTGCTGCACCACCTGCCAGTCACCGGCGGAGTCCCGCGCGGCCTGGACGGTGTACAGAACGAAATCCTTGTCGCTCGGCTGGGTGCGTTGCACCTTCCCCGTCTTGATCTCCTTGTTGTACGCCTTGCTCTGGTCCTCGCAGTAGTGAGCCGCCGCCTTGCCGTTCACGACGTCCGTGACCTCGAAACCGTAGTAGCGGTAATCGCCCGTCACGGTCAGCCCTTCCTTCTTGAACTCGGCGACGCGGTCGGCCCAGTAGATGCGGGCGTTGGCCGCGAGGAAGCGGCTCAGATTGGCGGTCTCGCCATCCCCCTTGCCGAACGCCTCGACACGGGCCTGCGCCGCGTACGCCACATCTCGCAGGACCGCGTCCTTGGTGGCGTCCCCCGTCGGCTGCCTGTCGACGGTGACGGTGATGTCCGACGGAAGGTCGAATGCCGGTGCGTTCGTCCCAGCCGTCGCGGAGGCGGAGGTGGACGGAGTCGCGGAACCCGACTGCCCGCTGTCCGTCCCCTTGATCTTGTCACCGCTGGAGTCGCCGGTGGAGTCGCCGCCGCAAGCGGTCACGGAGAGGGCGAGGGCGGCAAGGAGGCCGGCCGCTGCCGTCCTGCGTCGCGTGGTCAGCATGAGCGCTTGTCCTCAGAGGTAGGTGACGGCGTGCCGAAGGATGGTCCCATGAGAGGCGGACATGGGGCCCGGTACCACGTGAGACCGATGCGGCTCCGTGAAGTTCGTGAAGGCGCCTTCACAGACGACCCGGCGGACGACGGCGAGTTCGGGGGAACGCGCACTCAAGTCCCGTACCGGATCGACGAGATGGCGATCATTTGCCGTCGTCGAAGCGGCGGCGCGCGGATTCGATCTCGTCCAGGTAGCGGCGGGTCCAGGTACACATGCCGTTGATCCTGTCGCGCAGCTCCAGGCCCGCCTCGGTGAGGCGGTAGTCCACGCGGGGCGGCACCGTCGCGTGGACGGTCCGGTGCATGACTCCGTCCCGTTCCAGCCCGCGCAGGGTCTGGGTGAGCATCTTGTGGCTGACGCCCTCCACCTCGGTCATCAGATCGGTGAACCGCAGAGTCCGCGTACCGAGGGCATTGATGATCAGCAGAGCCCACTTGCTGGCGGTCCCCGAAAAGATCTCCTGCGCCAGGGAGTGGACGCGGGTCTCGTCCGCGTCCTCCGGCGGACGTCGGCTCTGCTCGGTTTCCATCAGGTGCCTCTCTCACCAAAAAGTGCATTCTTCCACGTCAGAGAATACTCACCTACGGTTTCCGAGTAACCAGAAGTGATCTATGGGAGACAGACATGGCCATCCTGAAGACATACGCACGCCTGTGGACCGACGACCTCGACCAGGCGCTGCCCCTCTTGCAGCAGCTCACCGGCGAGCAGCCCCACCTGCGACTGGCCTTCGAGGCGGTCGGCCTCGCCGCCATCGGCGACTTCCTGGTGATCGCGGGACCGGCCGAGGAACGCGCGAAGTACGACCATGCCACCGCCACGGTCGTCGTCGAGGACCTCGACGCCCTCCAGGCGACCCTGAAGTCCGCGGACGCCACGATCACGACCCCCGCGGCCGACGGCCCGACCGGACGTTTCCTGTACGCCCGCCACGCCGACGGAGCGGGTGTCGAGTACGTGCAGTGGAACGACGAACTGGTCAGCAGGATCATCCGTGCATGAGCCGCCGTCCGGCGCGCCGGCCCCCGCCGCGGACCGAGGTCAGCGGCGGGGGTTCTTCTTGAGTGCTTCGAGGAAGGTGGTGAAGGCGTCGGGGGGGAAGGTGAGGGTGGCTCTGACCGGCGCCTTTGAGTCGCGGACGGCGACATGAGTGGAGGAGCTTGCTATCTCCACGCACTCGTTGCCGTCGCCGGGACCCGAGTAGGACGACTTCCGCCAGTTGGCCACCTTGAGGCCGTCGATGAACGCTATGAAAGCCACGGTCGGGAAGGCAAGAATCGCCTGGGCCGGAGCCTTCGAATCGCGAACGGCGACATGGGCGGGCGAGTGGGCCACCTCCACGCACTCGTTGCCGTCATCGGGCCCCGAGTAGGACGACTTCCGCCAGTTGTCCATTGCGTGCCTCACAACTCCTTCGCAAGCATGTGGATGAAGTCACGCGACCCTGCGGGGTCAAGTGACACAGCTTCCACCTTACGGAAGCGCGTTCGAAAGGCACCCAGTTGAGCTTCGGAGTCGATGAAGGCCGAGCCATGGGGTACGTCACGCACCACTGTGTCCAGTTTGGGCACGGGGCCACCGACGTAAGTCATCGTGCTGGCAGCTCTAGCGAACCCGTCCAAGTCGAACGGGATGACACGCACGGTGACGTTGTCCGCGTGGGAGAGTTCCAGGAGCTTGGTGAGTTGCACCCTGGTGGCTGCGCGATCGCTGACTCTGATGCGCAGAGCCGACTCGTGGATGACCAGCTCGTAGGCAATAGCGATCTTCTGACCGGCCATTCGGTGCTGCACGCGCAACTCAAGCTCATCGGACGTGAGTTCAGGCACGCGGCCCGTGAAGACGGCGCGCGCGTAAGCCTCCGTCTGCATCAGTCCCGGCACGTAGAGGATCGCGACATCCCGACGGAACAAGGCGTGATGGTTCAGTTCGGAAAGGTCCAAGAAGGACGTCGGTAGCAGGCCCCTGTACCGCTCCCACCACCCTCGCGTCCGATCAGTGGCCATGACGACCAGGGCATCGATGAATTTCTCGTCCGTGCAGGCGTAGTGGGAGGCAAGGCGACGGAGCCGCTTCTCACTCACGCCCGCCAGCCCGGACTCGATGTGGGTGATCTGGGCGGGGCCCACACCGAGCAGCGCAGCAGCCTGGCGGGCGCTGAAACCTGCTGTTTCACGGAGTCTGCGCAGTTCGACAGCCAAACGCATCTGCCGGGCCGTCGGTTCGCGCCTCAGCGCCATCTGTCACTCCTCGGCTCAACGCGCCTGCAAGCGCGACTCGTTCAGGCGACAGATTACGCGACAGACTTGCACGACATGAATCTATAGACCTACTGTCGGTGATGCGACGCACACGCTGCGAAAACACCGGGGAGTCGGAAGCGCACCGCTCCGTCCTGCCATGACGGCTGCGGCAAGGCCACCGCCGGTCATCGCAACGTTCCGAAGAACCCTCGCCGCCGAACCGGAGTTGACCCATGCCCGAAAACACCGCGGAACCCTGGGAGTACTCCCTCTACATCCCGAACGACGTACGCGCCGTCACCGTCAGTCGCCGCACCCTCCGCCTGATCCTGACGATCCACGGTCTGATCGGTCTGGTCGACGTCGCCGAGTTGCTGGCGACGGAACTGATCTCCAATGCCGTACGCCATACGAAGGGCCCCGCCGCGCTCCGAGTGCGCTGGTCGGCAGGGGTGCTGCGGATCGGCGCGTGGGACGCCGACCCCGAACCTCCGGAGCCGCCACTCCCGTTGGACCAGCTCTCCGACCTGGAGGACGGCCGCGGGCTGGCGCTGGTCCGGGCCTGCTCGGACCTCTGGGGCTGGCAGCCGCTGACCAGACAGGGCAGCCGGGGCAAGTACGTGTGGTGCGAACTCGCCGCCGCCTGAAGCAGGCGGCTCGCGCACCGAAGGGGCGCGGGGAAATGGAAAGCGGTCGGCCACGACGCCGCCGCAGACGGTAGACGACCCCGCTGCGGCCGTGCCGCCCCGGCGCCCGACTCGTTGATCACATCGTACGAAAGGAGAGCAGATGGTCGGCTCATCGCATGAAGCGCTGCACCGGATCTTCCAGAAGGACCCGGCACTGCTGACGAGGGCGTTACAGCAAGTACTGGACGTGCCTTTTCCCGAACCCCGGGAGATCGCCGCGCTGAACGTGGACCTCACCGAGATCGAACCCGTCGAACGCCGCGTGGACACCCTGCTGCGGGCGGAGACCGACGAGGGAACCTACCTCCTCGTGGTCGAATCACTCGGAGAGGCCGACGATCGGAGGCGGGGAAGCTGGCCGTACCACCTGTCCTGTCTGCGCAAGAAGTACCGCTGCGAGCCCGTGCTCATCGTCATCACCCAGAACAGCGCCACTGCCAAGTGGGCCGCACAGCCCATCAGGCTCGGCTTCCCCGGCTGGGATTCGCTGACCGTACGCCCGCTCGTGCTCGGTCCGGACAACGTACCGCTCATCGCCGACGAGCGGCAGGCCAAGCAGGACGTACCTCTTGCGGTGCTGTCGGCCATGCCACACGGACAGGGTCCACAAGGCGCGGCCGTACTGGAATCCCTGGCAGCCGCCCTGCGGACCGTCGACACCGACAGCGCCGCGGTCTTCGTGCAGTTCGTCGACTCATGCCTGGTCGATCCCCAGGCGAAACAGATGTGGAGGGACCTGATGACGGCGATCCAGTACTTCTGGCGACACCCCCTGGCCGAACAAGTCCGCGAAGAAGGCCGCGAACAAGGACTGGAACAAGGACTGGAACAAGGACTGGAGCAGGGACTGGAGCAGGGACTGGAGCAGGGCCGCGCCGAAGGCCAGGCCAAGATGGTTCTCCGCATCCTCGAATGGCGAGGCATCCCCGTCCCCGACACCGTCCGCGAACGCGTGACCACCTGCACCGACCTCGACCAGCTCGAAGCCTGGGCCCAACGCGCCGTCCACGCCACCGACGCGGCGGAGTTGTTCACCGAGAGGTGAGCGGGTGAGCCGTCGGGTCGCCGACTCACGATGACGAAAAGCTGGGGCGCGGAACCTCCTCGCCCCAGCACTTGAAGAAGTCGCGAGGTGCAGCGGTCCGCCGCCGAACACCTGGACCGGCTGCCGCGCGACCACCGCATCGCGGTCTTCGTCGGGGCAGAGGACCGCCGTCAGACGACGGCCGGAACCGGATACCCACCGGACCCGGGGCGGCCCGTCAACGCGTCGGTGCCTTCCCCTGCGATGGCACCTGCCCCTGCGACGGCATCTGCCACTGCCCGCCCGTCCAGCCCCGGTCCGTCGTGCGCTGGTCCGTTCCGTGCATCCCGAACTGGCCGGCCGGACCGAGCGGAGGCTGAGTTAGGACGGCGTGTCCGCTGACGGGGTTGTGAGGCGGACTGCTTTGGCCATAGCCCATATCGGTCGCGGCTTGGTAGAAGTCGCCGTAAGGCTGGGCCGGACCGCCTTGTATGCCGGATTCCACCGGGTAGCTGAAATCGTAGGCCGGGCCGGGGAGAACAGCCGGCACCGCCTGGTCCCCGAAACCGACCGGCATTTCAATGAAGCCTTCCTGCGGTACCTGCGGTAGGTAGTCCTGGGCAGTGGCACCATAGAGGAGTTCCTGCCAATTTGGGTACGCGGCGGACATTTCTGCCGCGAGCTCCTGGGCTCCGACGCGGGCTTCCTCTTCGAAGTCGGGGACTTCCCATGGAACACTTTCTTGGGCGTGGGTCATGGCGTAACCCTGTGCGCCGACTCCCACCCGATATCCGTACTCGGCGTTCAGGCTGGCATCGGCCGAGCCCGACTGGCTGGGAGAGCCGGTCGGTATCTTCTCAGCCTTCGGAGTGGGAGAGCTTTTTTTCTCACGACTGCGGGAGCTACTGGCTTGGTCGCGGTCCGCGCCTCCTTTCGACGTGACCTCACGAATACGCCACCCATCGAGATATTCTTCGATTTTATAGCCGTGCTTTGCAAGTGCTTCAATCAAGCCCGCAGGGTAAGGACGCATCCTCCCTGTTTGCGACTGATTGTAAAACCAGTCATGGGGCAAAAAAGATTCAACTCTTTTACCCCCCTCCGCTTTATTATCGTCTACCTCTACACTGACCCGCAGGTCTCTCTCGCGAGGTAATTTACCTCTTTCTGTCTCATTCAGCAGCTTCGTAAGAGCTTCATCGGAAATTCTCGCCATGGGGGTCTCCTTCAGGGCCCGGCAGACTTCTCCCGTAGTAACGGCTCCCGCCTCCCGATGGTTCACTCCGCGTCACGGTCAGGCGGTCGGGATGCATTCCTGCTGGTCGCGTGTGCGGTAGGGGCGGAGGGCGTCAATTCGTCAGTGGGGTTCCGTTTTCACCGTGATGCCGGTGTTTTCCGGACCACCACGGGCCCGCACCATCGGGGACGGGGCAGCTGGCCCTACTACCTCTCGTACTTGTTCGAGAAGTACCGCTGCGAGCCCGTGCTCATCGTCATCACCCAGAACAGCGCCACCGCCAATCGACCAGCTCGAAGCCTGGGCCCAACGCGCCGTCCACGCCACCGACGCGGCGGAGTTGTTCACCGAGGGGTGAGCGGGTGAGCCGTCGGGTCGCCGACTCACGATGACGAGAGGCTGGGGCGCGGAACCTCCTCGCCCCAGCGCTTGAAGAAGTCGCGAGGTGCAGCGGTCCGCCGCCGAACACCTGGACCGGCTGCCGCGCGACCACCGCATCGCGGTCTTCGTCGGGGCAGAGGACCGCCGTCAGACGACGGCCGGAACCGGATACCCACCGGACCCGGGGCGGCCCGTCAACGCGTCGGTGCCTTCCCCTGCGATGGCACCTGCCCCTGCGACGGCATCTGCCACTGCCCGCCCGTCCAGCCCCGGTCCGTCGTGCGCTGGTCCGTTCCGTGCATCCCGAACTGGCCGGCCGGGCCGAGCGGAGGCTGAGTTAGGACGGCGTGCCCGTGGACGGGGTTGTGAGGCGGACTGCTTTGGCCGTAGCCCATATCGGTCGGGGCTTGGTAGAAGTTGCCGTAAGGCTGGGCCGGACCGCCTTGTATGCCGGGTCCCATCGGGTAGCTGAAATCGTAGGCCGGGCCGGGGAGAACAGCCGGGACTGCCTGGTTCCCGAAACTGACCGGCATTTCATTGAAGCCTTGCTGCGGTACCTGCGGTAGGTAGTCCTGGTCAGTGACACCGTAGATGAGTTCCTGCCAATTTGGGTACGCGGCGGACATTTCTGCCGCGAGCTCCTGGGCTCCGACGCGGGTTTCCTCTTCGAAGTCCGGCACTTCCCAGGGAACACTTTCTTGGGCGTGGGTCATGGCGTAACCCTGTGCGCCGACTCCCACCCGATATCCGTACTCGGCGTTCAGGCTGGCATCGGCCAAACCCAACTGGCCGGGGAAACCGGTCGGCATCTTCTCAGCCATCGGAGTGCGAGAACTTTCTTCCTCTCGACTGTGGGAGTTACCGGTTTGGTCGTGGTCCCGGCCTCTTTCCGACCCGGCGACCCGAAGACGCCATCCATTGAGAAGTTCTTCGGGTTCATAGCCGTGCTTTGCAAGTGCTTCAATCAAGTCCGTAGAGTAAGGGCGACCCCTCCCAGGTCCCAGCTGGGTCCTAAGCCAAGGGTAGAAGAGAAAGGATTCAACTTTCTTGAACCCTCTATTATTTTCTACCTCTACATTGACCCGCGAGCTCCCCGGGCCGGGCAATTTACCTTTTTCTGTCTCATTCAACAGCTTCGCAAGAGCTTCGTCGGAAATGCTCGCCATGAGGGTCTCCTTCAGCGCTCGGCAGACTTCTCCCTTGGTAACGACTCCCACCTCCCGATGGTTCACTCCGCGTCACGGTCGGTCGACGGGATGCATTCCTGCTGGTCGCGTGTGCGGTAGGGGCGGAGGGCGTCGATTCGTCAGTGGGGTTCCATTTTCACCGTGATGCCGGTGTTTTCCGGACCACCACGGGCCCGCACCATCGGGGACGGGGCCGGGGCCGGGGACGGCGACACGGTCGGCGCGGATGACCATGCCGTCGAGGTTCCGCTGCGTCAGCCCGGCGCAACGCCCACGGCGGCCCCGCCTCAGCACGGCCCCGCCTCAGCACAGCCCCGGGTCACGATTGGGTTTCGGCCACCCTCCGCCTCTTGCCTCCGACCCGTGTAATCGATTCCAATCCTCCGTACGTGTCGATGTAATCGATTCCACGGCGTGTTCAGGCGTGCACAGGCGTGTTCAAGCATGTCCACACGTGTCCTCAAGCGTGTCCACAAGGAGGTGGTACGGCGATGGCGAGCATCAAGGACGTCGCCGCCGAGGCGGGGGTCTCCGTCGCCACGGTGTCGCGGGTCCTGAACGACCATCCGTCGGTCAGCGCGGACGCCCGTGCGCGCGTGCTGGCCGCCGTCGACGTCCTGGGCTACCGGCCCAACGCCGTCGCCCGCTCCCTCCGCACCGACCAGACCCACACCCTCGGCCTGGTCATCAGCGACGTGCTCAACCCGTACTTCACCGAACTGGCCCGCTCCGTCGAGGAGGAGGCCCGCGCGCTCGGCTACAGCGTCATCATCGGCAACGCCGACGAACGGCCCGACCTCCAGGACCATCACGTACGGAACCTGCTGGACCGCCGGATCGACGGGCTGCTCGTCTCGCCGACCGACGGCGGCTCGTCGCTGATGCTGGACGCCGTGCGGGCGGGCACGCCGATGGTCTTCGTCGACCGGTGGATCCCGGGTGTGGACGTCCCGGTGGTCCGTGCGGACGGGCAGGGCGCGATCCGGGATCTCGTCGCCCATCTGCACCGGCTCGGGCACCGGCGGCTCGCGATCATCGCGGGGCCCGCCGCCATCACGACCGGCAGCGAGCGCGTCGAGGCGTTCCGGGCGGCCATGGCCGAGTACGGGATCCCGCTGCCCGCCGCCTACATCGGCCAGGGCGACTTCAAGGCCGAGAGCGGACGGCGGGTCACCGAGGGCTTCCTGGACCTGCCCGAGCCGCCCGAGGTCGTCTTCGCCGCCGACAACCTGATGGCGCTGGGCGCGCTGGACGCCGTTCGCGCGCGCGGGCTGCGGGTGCCGGACGACCTCGCGCTGGCCGCGTTCGACGACATCCCGTGGTTCGTGCACACCGACCCGCCGGTCACCACGGTCGCCCAGCCCACGGGCGACCTGGGCCGGGCCGCCGTACGGGCGCTGGTGGACCGTATCGAGGGGCGGGCGGCCGAGTCCGTCACCCTCGCCGCCCGGCTCGTCGTGCGCCGCTCGTGCGGCGAGCCGGATCCCGCGGAACCGGTCCCCGCGCCCCGAGAATCGTCCGGCCGCCGGGAGCCGCCGGCTTCACAAGAACCGTCAGCCTCGCGGAATCCGTCAGCTCCCCGAGAGCCAGAGCCGTCCCCCGTAATGAACAGGAGCCAGTCGTGAGCGACCCGGACGAGTTGCTGCGCATCGAGGGCATTCGCAAGACCTTCCCGGGCGTGGTCGCGCTCGACAGCGTCGACTTCGACCTGCGCCGCGGCGAGGTGCACGTGCTCCTCGGTGAGAACGGCGCCGGCAAGAGCACCCTGATCAAGATGCTCTCCGGTGCCTACCGCCCCGACGCCGGGCGGATCCTGGCCGGCGGCGAGGAGGTGCGCATCCACAGTGCGCAGGACTCCGAGCGCCTCGGTATCGCCACCATCTACCAGGAGTTCAACCTCGTACCCGACCTGACGGTCGCCGAGAACATCTTCCTGGGCCGCCAGCCGCGCCGCTTCGGGATGATCGACCGGAAGAAGATGGAGGCGGACGCGGAGGTCCTGCTCGCTCGCGTCGGTCTCAACGTGTCGCCCCGCGCGCGTGTCCGTGAACTAGGTATCGCACGCCTCCAGATGGTCGAGATCGCCAAGGCGCTCAGCCTGGACGCGCGTGTGCTGATCATGGACGAGCCGACCGCCGTGCTCACCTCGGAGGAGGTCGAGAAGCTGTTCGCCATCGTGCGCGGGCTGCGCGAGGACGGCGTCGGGGTCGTGTTCATCACCCACCACCTGGAGGAGATCGCCGCGCTCGGCGACCGGGTGACCGTCATCCGGGACGGCCGGAGTGTCGGCCAGGTCCCGGCCGACACGCCGGAGAACGAGCTGGTACGACTGATGGTGGGCCGCTCCATCGAGCAGCAGTACCCGCGGGAACGCCCCGCGACCGGCGACGCGTTGCTCACCGTGGACGGCCTCACCCGCGACGGCGTCTTCCACGACATCAGCTTCCAGGTGCACGCCGGTGAGGTCGTGGGCGTCGCGGGGCTCGTCGGGGCCGGCCGGACCGAGGTGGTCCGGGCCGTGTTCGGCGCCGACCCCTATGACAAGGGGGCCGTGCGGGTCGCCGGGGCGCCGCTGCGGCGGCACGACGTGAGCGCGGCGCTGAGCGCCGGGATCGGCCTCGTACCCGAGGACCGCAAGGGCCAGGGCCTGGTCCTTGACGCGTCCGTCGAGGAGAACCTCGGCCTGGTGACCCTGCGGACCGCGACCCGCGCCGGGCTCGTCGACCGGCGGGGGCAGCACCGGGCGGCCGAACGGATCGCCGGGCAGCTGGGCGTGCGGATGGCGGGCCTCGGCCAGCAGGTGGGCACGCTGTCGGGCGGCAACCAGCAGAAGGTCGTCATCGGCAAGTGGCTGCTCGCCGACACCAAGGTGCTCATCCTCGACGAACCGACGCGCGGCATCGACGTCGGCGCCAAGGTCGAGATCTACCAGCTCATCAACGAACTCACCGCCCAGGGCGCCGCCGTCCTCATGATCTCCAGCGATCTGCCGGAGGTCCTGGGCATGAGCGACCGGGTGCTGGTGATGGCCCAGGGCCGGCTCGCGGGCGAACTCGCGGCCGGCGAGGCCACCCAGGACGCCGTGATGGCGCTCGCCGTCAGCACCCCCACCGCTCCCCCGACCGTTCCCCCCACCGCTCCCCCGACCGCACCCACGACCGCACCCACGACCGCACCCACGACCGCACCCACGACCACGACCGAAACGGAGGCCGCTCGTGGCCACTGACACGCTCAAGAGCCGTTCGGGCACGAGCGGCGCCCCGGGCGGCCTGCGCCGCCTGCTGCTCGAAAACGGCGCGCTCACCGCGCTCATCGTCCTCGTCATCGTCCTGTCGGCCCTGTCCGGCGACTTCCTGACGACCGACAACCTGCTGAACATCGGCGTCCAGGCGGCCGTGACGGCGATCCTCGCCTTCGGCGTGACCTTCGTGATCGTCTCGGCGGGCATCGACCTGTCGGTCGGTTCGGTCGCCGCGCTGTCGGCCACGGTCCTCGCCTGGGGCGCCACCCAGCACGGTGTGCCGGTCGCGCTCGCCGTGATCCTCGCGATCGTCACCGGCATCGTCTGCGGCCTGGTCAACGGCTTCCTGATCGCGTACGGGAAGCTGCCACCGTTCATCGCGACGCTCGCCATGCTGTCGGTGGGCCGCGGCCTGGCCCTGGTCATCTCGCAGGGCTCCCCCATCCCCTTCCCCGCCTCGATCTCGCACCTCGGGGACACGCTGGGCGGCTGGCTGCCGGTGCCGGTGCTGGTCATGGTCGTCATGGGGCTGATCGCGGCCTTCGTGCTCGGCCGGACGTACATCGGCCGTTCCATGTACGCGATCGGCGGCAACGAGGAGGCCGCGCGCCTGTCGGGCCTGCGCGTCAAGAAGCAGAAGCTCGCGATCTACGCCCTCTCCGGCGTCTTCGCCGCCGCCGCGGGCATCGTGCTCGCCTCCCGGCTGTCCTCCGCGCAGCCGCAGGCGGCCGACGGCTACGAGCTGGACGCCATCGCCGCGGTCGTCATCGGCGGCGCGTCGCTCGCGGGCGGCACCGGCAAGGCGTTCGGCACGCTGATCGGCGCGCTGATCCTCGCGGTGCTGCGCAACGGCCTCAACCTGCTGTCCGTGTCCGCCTTCTGGCAGCAGGTCGTGATCGGCGTCGTCATCGCGCTGGCCGTGCTGCTCGACACCGTGCGCCGCAAGGCGGGTACGGTCCCGCAGGGCGCGGGCAGCGGCGGCGGCAACCGGGGCCGGCAGGCGGCGTCGTACGGTCTTGCGGCCGTGGTCACCGTGGCGATCGTCGGCGCCACCTCCTTCCTGCACAACGGGTCCTCCGGCAGCGACAACCCGAAGGTGGGCCTGTCGCTGTCCACCCTCAACAACCCGTTCTTCGTGCAGATCCGGGCGGGCGCGCAGGCCGAGGCGAAGAAGCTCGGCGTCGACCTGACCGTCACGGACGCCCAGAACGACGCCTCGCAGCAGGCCAACCAGTTGCAGAACTTCACCAGTTCGCGGCTCGGCGCGATCATCGTCAACCCGGTGGACTCGGACGCCGCGGGCAACTCCGTGAAGGCCGCCGACCAGGCGAAGATCCCCGTGATCGCCGTCGACCGCGGCGTCAACAACGCCCGTACGGACGCCCTCGTCGCCTCCGACAACGTCACCGGCGGCGAACTCGCCGCCAAGACGATCGCCGAGAAGCTGGGCGGCTCCGGGAAGATCGTGATCCTCCAGGGGCAGGCCGGCACCTCCGCCGCCCGCGAGCGCGCCGCCGGTTTCACCGCGGGTCTCAAGGCGTACCCGGGCATCCAGGTCGTGGCCCAGCAGCCCGCGGATTTCGACCGCACCAAGGGGCTCGACGTGATGTCGAACCTGCTCCAGGCCCACCCCGACGTGCAGGGTGTCATCGCCGCCAACGACGAGATGGCCCTCGGCGCGATCAAGGCCCTGGGGTCGAAGGCCGGCCGCTCGGTCCCGGTCGTCGGCTTCGACGGCACCCCGGACGGCCTGACCGCCGTGAAGAACGGCACGCTGTACGCGTCGGTGGCGCAGCAGCCCACCCAGTTGGGGAGGATCGCGGTGGACAACGCGCTCGACGCGCTCAAGGGCAAGAAGATCGACGAGACGGTGAAGGTACCGGTGAAGGTGGTCACCAAGGACAACGTGAACGGGTTCACCGGCTGACACCACGCCTCGTCCCTCCGCCCTCTCCCTCTGTATCCCTCTGTATCCCTCCGCACCCCTCCGCACCCCTCCGCACCCCTCCGCACCCCACAGGGAGCCAATCCGATGTACGACTACGACCTCCTGGTCGTGGGATCGGCCAACGCCGACCTGGTGATCTCCGTCGAGCGCCGTCCGGGCGCCGGGGAGACCGTGCTCGGCTCCGACCTGGCCGTCCATCCCGGCGGCAAGGGCGCCAACCAGGCGGTCGCGGCCGCCCGCCTGGGAGCCCGTACGGCCCTGCTGGCCCGGGTCGGCGACGACGCGCACGGCCGGCTGCTGCTCGACTCGCAGCGGACGGCCGGGGTCGACACGGCGGGCGTCCTGGTGGGCGGCGCGCCCACCGGCGTCGCACTGATCACCGTCGATCCGTCCGGCGACAACAGCATCGTGGTGTCGCCGGGCGCCAACGGCCGGCTGACCCCGGCGGACGTACGGGCCGCGGACGGTCTGCTGCGCGCCTCCCGGGTGGTCTCGGCACAGTTGGAGATCCCGTTGGAGACGGTCGTCGAGGTGGTGCGGAACCTGGGTCCGGACAGCCGCTTCGTGCTCAACCCCTCGCCGCCCCGGCCGCTGCCCGCGGAGGTGCTGGCCGCCTGCGACCCGTTGATCGTCAACGAGCACGAGGCGCAGGTGATCCTGGGCGGGCAGGCGGACGGGGTGGGCGAGCGGCCCGAGGACTGGGCGCGGGCCCTGCTCGCGAAGGGCCCGCGGTCGGTGGTGGTGACCCTGGGCGCCCAGGGCGCGCTGACCGCCGATGCCGACGGCGTGACCCGGGTGCCGTCGGTGAAGGTGGCCGCCGTGGACACCACGGGCGCGGGCGACGCGTTCACCGCCGCGCTGGCCTGGAAGCTGGGCGCGGACTCCGCCCTGCCCGAGGCGGCGGCCTACGCGGCCCGGGTCGGCGCGGCGGCGGTGACGAAACAGGGCGCCCAGGAGTCGTACCCGACGGCGCCGGAGGTCGAGGCGCTGTGAAGAAGGCGGGCATCCTCAACCGCCGACTGGCCGGGGCGCTGGCCGAGTTGGGGCACGGTGACGGGGTGCTGGTGTGCGACGTCGGCCTGCCCGTCCCGCGCGGCCCGCGCCTGGTCGACCTGGCCTTCCGGGCGGGCGTGCCGTCGTTCGCCGAGGTGCTTGAGGGGCTGCTCGCCGAACTCGTGGTGGAGGGCGCGACGGCGGCCGACGAGACACGGGCGGCCAATCCGGCCGCCTTCGCCCTGCTCGACGGGCACTTCCCCGGGCTGTCCCTGGTCCCGCACGAGCGGCTGAAGCAGCTCTCCGGGGACGCCCGCCTGATCGTGCGCACCGGCGAGGCCCGCCCGTATGCGAACGTGTTGCTGCGGTGCGGGGTGTTCTTCTGAGGGAGCGCTCCGCCGGGGGCGGCGAGGAGTCTCCGACCCGCCCCGCAGCCCCCCACCACCACACCAGGCCGCCGGGAGCGGACCGTCGGCTCTACCAAGCCCTCGACACCGGACCCGACCCGCTGCGCCTCGCCGCCTTCTGCGTCCGGCCGGGGCGAGGTCGCTGCCTGCGGTCAGCGACTCCCGAGCGGCTCCTGCCTGCGGAACCGACGGTCCGCCGGCTGCCGACCCCGATGGATTGCGACGCCCTGGACCGACGGGACCGTGGGCCGTCGGCTCGCCGACCGCCGCTCCCGCACGGCGTACGGTCTGCCGTACCGGCCGTCGACAGCAAGAGCCTGCATGGGGCGGCCAAGGCCAGGGGCCGGAAAATTCACCTCCTCGCCGCCCTGGACCACACCACTGGCCGCCGCTTTCCCGACAGAAAGCCATCGGCCGTCAAGGCGCAGGATCCTAGAGGTAAGCGGCAGACTTTCTGCGGCGATCAGGGAGGAACGGGTCGATCGATCCAGCGCCGGATCCGGGGGCCGCGTCCTCGCCACGGATCCGGCGGGCAAGACGGACAAGTCTGGGATCACCGGGGCGAACATTGATCTGGAAGTGGGACTCCTTGACCTGCTTCGCGTGTCCGCCCCAGCCGACGACGTCCTGACAGTCGGCGAGGATGTCCGCGATGACTACCCGCTCCAGATCGGACAGGCCGGTGCCCCTCTGCGCTCCCAGCGGGTAGAAGAGGGGACGGATCGCGATCGCGGTACCGGACAGGTAGTTCGACTCGAAGTCGGCGCCGACGGTGCGGTCGACGGTGTAGCCGTGGACGTCGCCGGGGCGAAGCATGTCGATCTCGTAGGCGAACCGGCGGGCCACGTACAGCAGCACGGTGGCCACGTCCCCCTTCAGAAGCGGAACGGTGACGTCGGTACCCTCGATCCGGAGAGTGTCAGTGTGACTGTCGTCGACGACGGGCCAGTGATTCTGCGTTCGTCCGCCTTTCCACGCACTCTCCGCAGGAGCGGCTGCAGCGCTGGAGTTGCTGACGAGGAGGACTCCCGCCGTGATGCCTGCGGTAAGGCCGAGGACCTGACGTCGGGTGGGTATGTAAGCGGTGTCGCTCACTGTGTTTGTCCTTTCCGGTAGCGGCGATAGGCAAGGACCGCCAGCGTCACCAGGCAGCCGGCCAACAGGGCTGCACAGGTGAACAGGAGTGGATTGACCCAGCCGCTCACGAGTTCCTTCTGCTGACCGTCGTCCCAGTAGCAGGTGGCCCGCAGCGGGAACACACTGCTCTCATAGCGGTCGAAGTGGACGATGGGACGCATGTAGTCGAAGTCAGGACATGCGTGCGACGGGGAAGCGAAGATGACCTGCCACCAGCCGAGCAGGCAGCACAGGGTTCCCGTGGCGGTGGATGCCTTGATCAGACCGAGAAGTCGTCGGCCCTTCTGGACCCGCACGAAGAGCAGCCCGAAGCCCACGAAGAGCACCGCCAGGAACCAGGAACCCATCAGGCTGTACCGTCCGCGAACAGCCTGACGTGGTTCGACAGCATCTTTGCCTGGCTGCCGGCCTCCAGCTCGGCACGCGCGGTCAGCGTCTCCGCGAAGCCTCGGCAGTATTCCCTCAGCATGTCTTCCGGGAGCAGGTGGGAAAGAACCATAGCGAGCCCTCCCTGCTGCTGTTCGAGTGCGATACGCCCGAGGTTGATGAGCGGAACATCGATCGACGTGAGGATGTAGTACGCGGCGTCCTCCGAAATGGCCTGCGAGGCGTTGAACCGCTTGGCACGGTAGTCCCTGAACCGGGTCACCCCACCGGTCTGCTCGTAGTGCTCACGCAGAGCCGTCGTGATGGGCGTGCCAGACCGCATCTTCTCGGCCAGGAGAAACCCGTCGGCGTCCTCCAAGAGGTCCCCGAGACTGAAAGTGGAGGTCACACCGATCTTGCCGAGACGTTCTGTGCAGTAGGTGTAACCGGAGGCGTAGGAGTCGCTGTCGCGACGCCATTCCCCGTAGAACGTCATGAGGTCTCCGGCCCATCCGGCCACGTCACCCGCATTGGCCTTACTCTTGTCAGACAGAGGCGGCACGATCATGTGTCCGGCCGCAGTGGCCAGCAGGTGATCCGGGTTCAGAGTCTGCCCTGTGAAGGGGTCGGTGAAGTCGGAGATCAGTTCTGCCCCCCGGCTATCGGCGTAATCGATGAACTCCCGGTCGACATCGGCGATCAGCATGCTCCACTGGACGTCCGCATAACGCTTCTTCCGGTAATAGTCCGTGACCAGCCGGTTCGCGTCGCCCTTGCCGTAACTCTCGGCGAGGCTGTACAGCTGGTCGATGTTCGCGAGAAGGTCAGCGGCGGAAGAAGCGGCACGATTGATGTCCTTCTGGCCTTCATCGGACTTGGGCCGGTGAACGTCACGGTCAAGGGCGAACGTGTCGCTGCCGTTGGTGATCTGATACTCCTTGATCTGATTGAACGACCAGTTCGCAGGCAGCGGGAACCCGAGGTTGCCTGAGAACCCCCAGGACATGCCTGACACGAACGAGTAGGCCGCATAGGTCTCTTGCGTCACCTGCGCACACACGTTCCTGGATCCGTAAACACCGTGGAGGTACCGCTTGCCCTTGGAGGCGAGCCCGGCAACGACACCACCGAAATATTCCACGATCTTCGGCATGTCCTCCACGGTGGCGTCGTAGTCGACGGCGAAGTAGATGACGGTGCCTCGGTTGAACCCGAAGTGTACGGCCTGGTCGTGCGCAAGGCGGCCGTGCTTGTAGCCGTTGTCCCTGTAGTACTCCGACAGGCTTCTGCCGTTGTCCTGAAAAATGGGGAAGACCCGGATGTCCGCGGCGAAAATATCGTTTAGTTCTCCCTCCTCAAGCATCTTCGACCCGCCGCCGGCCGAAGCCTCATTCAGGTAGCGGCCAACGTACCGGTAACCGTCGGCGTACATACGCTGGGCCCGTGACGGCGTGATGGTGTACGCGGTGTCGGAGCCGGTGGCTGACCGGTCTGGATCCCCCATGGAGACCAGGAGCTGGGCCCAGGTCTGGTAGTCGCCCACACCCGTCTGCTCAGTGGTGGAAAACGCGGAGAACTTCTGAAAGTTGGCCACCCAGCCTTCGATGTCCGAGTCCCAGGTGTCGGTGAAGTGGGTTCGCTGATCGTCTGCGGGCGCGGTCGTGACCGGCTCGTTGAAGACACAGGCGGCGGAGAACAGTTGCATGAAGATTCCGGAAGATCCAGGACCGACAGTGTGGGCCTTGAGAGCGGTCTGAGTGCCAGGACCGAAGTTTCCGGTGGCCTGATCCTCGGGGATGCCGCTCTCGATCTGGATGGCCTTCATCAGCGCCTGCTGGACGTCGCGGGAGTAGTGGCCGTCCGTGGGGCCGATGGTGCAGGTACTCCTCGTCCAGTACCGCCCGTTGAGCCACTGCTGTATGGACCTGACCTTGTCGTCACCGCCGGCGAGAACGACGTAGGCATCCATGTTGAGGATCGCCTTGAACACTTTGGGCTGGACCACGCCACCGTCCCGGGCGAGGCCCATGTTCTCCTTCATCTGGTCGACCGACGAAGCAGCGTCGGAGTCGAAGGCGACGACACTGGTGTCTCCGCCCCAGTAGCCCTTGCAGAACAGGCCGTGGCGGATAATCTTGACGATGTTCTTGTTCGTCTGCCAACCGATACCGATGTTGCCGAGAGTGGACAGTGCGGAGAGGGTTCCCGAACCAAAGTTGGCCACGACCGGGCTGATACCCAGTTCATGCTGAAGGCCCATGGTCAAGCTGTACATAGTGACCCAGCCGGTTTTTCCGTCTTCGGGGCACGCTGCGTAGCCAGCCACATTACCGTAGGTGGCATTGACCCACTTCTGGGCAGCAAGAACCTTTTCATCAGCCATAGGACGACCTCTCCTTGATCGGTTGGAGATTCTCAAATCGCATGAGGCAAAAGGGAAGTGGGACCGGACCACCGTTGCCGAGATCACCACAGGCATAAGCCCAGGGCTGACGCGTCCCGATCGGCGAGCTAAGAACGCATCGGCCCTGACGGAGCACCATCTCGCCGGTCACGGAGAACTGTTCACGAGATCAGCGAACAGAGAAGTGTGGCGAGTGCCAGAAAAAGTCAACGGGAGTCGCCGAATGGGTAGACATCCCGCACTACATCCAGGCTGATCCGCAAGTCGGCAGGGCTGGTGTCGGTGCCTGCTGCCGTAATGTCGACCTGGGTCGGCCAAGTGGTTCCCGGGAAGACGTTGTCTGCTTTGGTCACGACCGTGACGGGGGAATCCTGGCTTCCCCCTACCACCGTGACCTTGACCCGGTAGGCGACGCGGTCGTCACCTCCGTTGTGGATGGTGATGGGGATGTACATGCGGCCGGACTCTCGGCGCGGCCCGTAGGCGATGACTTCACCATGTTCCGCGGTGGAGGTCGGTTTCCCGAGTCCATCGTTCCCGGGCGCCGGAATGCGAGTGTTCGCGGGGGCGACGGGGTCTCCGCCGACGGCTGCGGCAGCGCGTTGATTCGCGGCCTTGAGCGCTGCCTCGCCTGCGGCATCGCGGTTGTCCGTCGATTGGAGTGACGGATCATCAGCTTTGGCTGTCTGCTGGGGAGCGCCCACCGATTGGTCGGCGGCACCTGACCGGTCCGGGGCCGCCGACTGGTCTGCACCTGTCGACCGGTGTGCAGCCGGGGCAGCGGCCTTTTTGTCGCTTTGGCTTCCGCACGCCGTCAGGACAAGTGGCGCCAGCGCTAATGCCACTACAAGGCGGGCGGAGAGTCGGTGTCGGCGGAGTATGTGCTCAGTCACAGGGGAAGACATACTCGCTCTTGTAGTCGATGTACAAGTTGCTGGAGGTGCTGCCCATCTTGGCGGTTACGGGAGCACAGGCGAAGCTTGTGACGTAGACCGGGCCGGCGTACTCGGTGAAGTTCCCCGTGTCGGTGTCGCAACCGGTGCCGTCGACCTTGCAGACGTGCAGGTACATGTACTGCGCCTTTCCGACGTTGTTGTCGAGGATGGCGCAGCCATTGCCGCCGTTCTCGTAGGCGAACAGCGTGCCGAGACGCAGACTGGGATCAACGCCGAGGGGGAGCGGTATGCCCTTGCTCAGCGTGTAGCCGGACCCGCAGGCAGTGGCAGCCGTTGCCGCAGCAACGGGATCCGCCTGGGCGAGGGCTCGCGTGATCGAATCGGCCTTCGCCGAGACCTTTACCGTGGGCTGGTCGACGGCGGATGCCTGCGGCACGGCCGCTGCGAAACCGGCCAGTACGGCAGTGGCGGCGGCAACGCGCAAACCTGCTCTGAGGATCGACACGAGGATGTCCTCCCGGGTGACGGAATACTGGTGGTCGCACCTACGCGCTGCTGGTAAGCCACGCGTCGGGTATTACGACGTCAAATCTGCCGGAGTGCTCGGCTTCAGAGGGGCGCCCTGCTGGTGAGCGTGACCTTAGCAACAAGAACGATCACCGAGGCGAACATATTTTCGCATTGTCGCGTTCATGACTGGAATCGATCCACAAGCGGAGCCTCGTCAACGTTGCACGTGATCGCCGCCCTCCCACTGCGGCACGCCCCTCCGACGGCGCAAGCGGAATAGATGTGACGAATATGTGGATGGCCGGTTTCACATCCTGCACACTGTGGCCGCAGGGTGCGTCGTGAAAGGTGCAGGTCGGGCGGGCCGATGTGCGCGGGTTTCGGGTTGGTCAGCAACCGGTGTCGGTGGAGATCGTCTGACCGGTCGGCCGGGAGGACTCTCTGCGTCTGTTACGCCTGTATCGGTGGGCCGCCTATGAACCGTCGCGGTGTCCGCACGCCGAAGACGGTGGTGCTGGTGTGGGAACGTCTGATCCGTAGCGGATCACGGCTCGCCACAGCGAAGTGGACGCGCTCGCCCGACACGGGTGCCGCTGGAGCGGCAGTCCGCATGAAAGCGCAGGCGACGGGGCAGGCAGTGCTGCTGATCCCGCACCTCCGTGAGACTCCTGACGAAGCCGCACTGCCTGGTACGGGTCCCCGCAATCGGACCGGGCGGCCCTCGCCCGGAGTCCTGAGCAGGCACCCCTCCGCGCCCCTGGCGGGGCGCGGAGGGGTGGGGTGGTGCGCGGGGCGTCAGCCCATCACATGCTCCACGAACCGCTCCGCGGTCTCCGCCAGTACCTCCCGTCCGTCCCTCGCCCACAGCTCCTCGTTGAACAGCTCGACCTCGATGGGTCCGGTGTAGCCCGCGGCCTCCACGTATCCCCGCCACTCCCGCATGTCGACCGAGCCGTCGCCGATCTGGCCGCGGCCGTTGAGGACGCCCGCGGGGAGCGGGGTGGTCCAGTCGGCCAGTTGGAAGGTGTGGATGCGGCCGGCCGCGCCCGCGCGGGCGATCTGGGCGGGGGCCCGGTCGTCCCACCAGATGTGGTACGTGTCCACGGTCACCCCCACCTGGTGCGCGGGGAATCGCTCGGCCAGGTCCAGGGCCTGGGCGAGGGTGGAGACCACGCAGCGGTCGGACGCGAACATGGGGTGCAGGGGCTCGATGGCCAGGCGTACGCCGTGGTCCTCGGCGTACGGGGCGAGTTCCGTCAGCGCGTCCGCGATGCGCTCGCGGGCCGCCCGCAGGTCCTTCGTGCCGGGCGGCAGGCCGCCGGAGACCAGGACCAGGGTGTCCGTGCCGAGCGCGGCGGCCTCGTCGACCGCGCGGCGGTTGTCGGCCAGGGCCGCCGTCCGCTCCTCGGGATCGACGGCCGTGAGGAAACCGCCGCGGCACAGGGTCGTCACCGTCAGGCCCGCGTCACGCACCAGCTCGGCCGTGGCCTCGACGCCGTACGACTGGACCGGTTCGCGCCACAGGCCCACCCCGGGCACGCCCAACTGCGCGCACGCGGCGACCAGTTCGGGCAGGGAGAGCTGTTTGACGGTCATCTGGTTGATGGAGAAGCGGGCGAGTGCGGTGCTCACTGGTTCACCCCGTACAGCGACAGCAGGTTCTTCATGCGGGCCTCGGCCTGTTTCGGGTCCGGGAACAGGCCGAGGCCGTCGGCGAGTTCGTAGGCGCGGGCGAGGTGGGGCAGGGAGCGGGCCGACTGGAGGCCGCCGACCATCGTGAAGTGGGACTGGTGGCCCGCGAGCCAGGCCAGGAGGACCACGCCCGTCTTGTAGTAGCGGGTGGGCGCCTGGAAGAGGTGGCGGGAGAGGGCGACGGTCGGGTCCAGCAGCCGGCGGAAGCCGTCCGTGTCGCCGGTGTCGAGGACGCGTACCGCCTCGGCCGCCAGTGGGCCCAGCGGGTCGAAGATGCCGAGCAGGGCGTGGCTGAAGCCCTGTTCGTCGCCGGCGATCAGCTCGGGGTAGTTGAAGTCGTCGCCGGTGTAGCAGCGGACCCCGTCGGGCAGGCGGCGGCGCAGGGCGATCTCCCGCTGGGCGTCCAGCAGGGAGACCTTGATGCCGTCGACCTTGTCGGGGTGGGCGGAGATGACCTCCAGGAAGGTGTGGGTGGCGGCGTCCAGGTCGGCGCTCCCCCAGTAGCCCTCCAGGGCCGGGTCGAACATGGGGCCCAGCCAGTGCAGGATCACCGGTTCGGCGGCCTGCCGGAGCAGGTGGCCGTAGACCTCCAGGTAGTCCTCCGGGCCCTTGGCCACGGCGGCCAGCGCCCGCGAGGCCATCAGGACGGCCTGCGCGCCGGACTCCTCGACGAGGGCGAGCTGCTCCTCGTAGGCGGCGCGGATCCCGGCCAGGTCGTAGGGGTGGCCGACCGTCGACGCGGCCGCGGTCAGCTGGTCCGTCCCCACCCCGCAGGCGATCCGGCCGCCGGTCGCCCGCGCCTCGGCCGCGGACCGGCGGATCAGCTCGGCGGCGCCCGCCCAGTCGAGGCCCATCCCGCGCTGCGCGGTGTCCATCGCCTCGGCGACGCCCAGCCCGTGGGACCACAGGTGGCGGCGGAAGGCGAGGGTGGCGTCCCAGTCGACGGCGGCGGGCGAGCCCGGGTGGACGTCGGCGTACGGGTCGGCGACGACGTGGGCCGCCGAGAGGACCGTACGGGAGGTGAAGGGGGTGCCGGGGGTGGGCGCGAGCGGCTCGGTGCGCGGTTCGTAGGTCCGCAGCACGCCGTGCGCGTCCGGGAGTCGGATGGTCACAGCGAGATCTCCGGTACGTCGAGGCGGCGGCCTTCCGCCGAGGACTTCAGGCCCAGCTCGGCGAGCTGGACGCCGCGGGCGCCGGCCAGCAGGTCCCAGTGGTAGGGGGCGTCGGCGTAGACGTGCTTCAGGAACAGCTCCCACTGGGCCTTGAAGCCGTTGTCGAACTCCCCGTTGTCGGGTACTTCCTGCCACTGGTCGCGGAAGACCTCGGTGGCCGGGATGTCCGGGTTCCACACCGGCTTGGGGGTGGCGGAGCGGTGCTGCGCGCGGCAGCGCCGCAGCCCGGCGACGGCCGATCCCTCGGTGCCGTCCACCTGGAACTCGACCAGTTCGTCGCGGTTGACGCGGACCGCCCAGGAGGAGTTGATCTGGGCGACGGCTCCGCCGTCCAGCTCGAAGATGCCGTACGCGGCGTCGTCCGCCGTGGCCTCGTACGGCTTGCCGGTCTCGTCCCAGCGCTGCGGGATGTGGGTGGCGGCGAGGGCCTGTACGGAGGTGACCCGGCCGAACAGCTCGTGCAGGACGTACTCCCAGTGCGGGAACATGTCCACGACGATGCCGCCGCCGTCCTCGGCGCGGTAGTTCCAGGAGGGGCGCTGCGCGGACTGCCAGTCGCCCTCGAAGACCCAGTAGCCGAACTCGCCGCGCACGGAGAGGACGCGGCCGAAGAAACCGCCGTCGATGAGCCGCTTCAGCTTGAGCAGGCCGGGCAGGAAGATCTTGTCCTGGACGACGCCGTGCTTGATCCCCTTGGCGTGGGCGAGGCGGGCGAGTTCCAGGGCGCCGTCGAGGCCGGTGGCGGTGGGCTTCTCGGTGTAGACGTGCTTGCCGGCCGCGACCGCCTTCTTGATCGCCTCCTCGCGGGCCGAGGTGACCTGGGAGTCGAAGTAGATGTCGACCGACGGATCGGCGAGGACCGCGTCCAGGTCGGTGGAGACGCCGGCGGCGGGGTCCAGGCCGTGCCGCTCGGCGATGGCCCGCAGGGCGTGCTCGCGGCGGCCGACCAGGATCGGCTCGGGCCACAGCACGGTGCCGTCGCCGAGGTCGAGTCCGCCCTGTTCGCGCAGGGCGAGGATCGACCGGACGAGGTGCTGGCGGTAGCCCATGCGCCCGGTCACGCCGTTCATGGCGATACGCACCGTCTTGCGTGTCACGTCAGTCCCTTCGTGGGCATCCGAAGTCCCTTCGCGGGCATCCGAAGTCCCTTCTTCTCCTGTATGTCACGGCCGCCCCGCAGGCATGCGCCGCGCGGCACGCCGGGCGGGAACGCACGGCGGGCAGGCACGGCCACCTTAACAGCAAGCGCTTTCTATCACTGGGGAAGCTAGCCTCTGACCAGTGGTCCTTTCAAGGGGTGTGTCCATTCCGGATGAATCGAGGGGGCGAGGGTGCGAGAGGTCGGCCGTATGGTCCGCTCGGGATCGCCCGCTCGGGATCACGTGCTCACCGCCGCCCGCGCGGGGGCGGATCCACGGAATACGGCGAATCACCTACGGCGAACACGGCACTCACCACTCATAGCGATCCATACCGACCGATACTCACCAATGCCCACCAATACCGATTAATGCCGATCACTACAGACCCGTATCGACCCATGACGACTTGCGACTCGAACGACTCGCACCACGAGATGCGCGACCGGAGGACGACGAGATGACGGTGACCCTGGCGGACGTGGCGGCCCGCGCGCAGGTCTCCCCCGCGACGGTGTCGCGCGTACTGAACGGCAACTACCCGGTGGCCGCCGCGACCCGGGAACGGGTGCTGCGGGCCGTGGACGAGCTGGACTACGTCCTCAACGGACCGGCGAGCGCCCTGGCCGCCGCCACCTCCGACCTGGTCGGCATCCTCGTCAACGACATCGCCGACCCCTTCTTCGGCATCATGGCCGGCGCGATCCAGGCCGAGATCGGCGGTCCGGGCGGACGCGCGGGCGGCGAACGGCTGGCGGTCGTCTGCAACACCGGTGGCTCGCCGGAGCGCGAGCTGACCTACCTGACGTTGTTGCAGCGGCAGCGGGCCGCGGCGGTGGTGCTCACCGGCGGCGCCGTGGAGGACGCCCCGCACGCGGCGGCGGTCGCGGCCAAGCTGCGCAGGCTGGCGGAGGCGGGCACCCGGGTGGTGCTGTGCGGGCGTCCGCCCGCTCCGGAGGCCGAGGCCGTCGCGCTGACCTTCGGCAACCGGGACGGGGCCCGCGAGCTGACCGACCACCTCATCGGTCTGGGGCACCGGCGCCTCGGCTACATCGCCGGACCGCAGGAGCGCACGACCACCCGGCACCGGCTGGAGGGCCACCGCGCGGCGCTGTCCGCGGCCGGCATCGACGCGGACCCGCAGTGGACGGTCCACGGCCGCTACGACCGCCGCTCCGGCTACGAGGCGACGAAGGAACTGCTGCGCCGGGACCCGTCGTTGACGGCGGTGGTGGCCGCGAACGACACCGTCGCGCTCGGCGCGTGCGCCGCGCTGCGGGAGTCCGGCCTGCGCATCCCGAAGGACATCTCGGTGGTGGGCTTCGACGACCTGCCGTTCAGCGCCGACGCGGTGCCCTCCCTCACGACGGTCCGGCTCCCGCTCGCCGAGGCCGGGGCGCGCGCGGGCCGTATCGCGACGGGCCGCGAGGAACCGCCGCCCGGGAGGATCGCGACGGTGCGGGGCGAGTTGATGGTCCGGGAGTCGTCGGGGCTGCCCCGCGCCTGAAGGAGGCGCGGGGAGGGCGCCGGGCGCGGCCCCGGCCTCGCGCGGCGAGGGGGGTACTGGCAGGGGCCCCCATCCGCGGCGCGGCCCGCCTACCCTGTCGGCATGGACAACCGGGACGCAGTCAGCGCATTCCTCCGCTCCCGCCGCGACCGGATCACCCCCGAGCAGGCGGGGCTGCCGACGTACGGCCGGCGGCGGGTGCCGGGGCTGCGCAGGGGTGAGGTCGCGGCGCTCGCCGGGGTGAGCGTCGAGTACTACACGCGCCTGGAGCGCGGCAGCCTCAGGGGTGTCTCCGACAGTGTGCTGGACGCCCTCGCCCAGGCCCTGCGGCTCGACGAAACCGAACGCATGTACCTCTACGACCTCGCTCGCGCCGCAGGTCCGGCGCCCGGGGCGCGGCCCCGGCAGCGGGCGGCCCGGCCTGCGGTGCGGCCGAGCGTGGCGCGGATCGTCGAGGGCATGCCGGAGCTGCCGGCGTTCGTGATGAACGACCGGCTCGACGTGCTGGCCGCCAACCCGCTGGGCCGGGCCCTGTACTCCCAGATGTACGCCGACCCGGCCTGCGGGGGGAACGTCGCCCGGTTCGCGTTCCTCCACCCCGCCGCCGAGCGGTTCTACGCCGACTGGGAGCGGATGGCCCGCTTCGCCGTGGGCGCGCTGCGCGTCGGCGCGGGCAAGAACCCCCACGACCGGGAGCTGTCGAACCTGATCGGTGAGCTGTCCACCCGCAGCGACGCCTTCCGGGTCATGTGGGGCTCCCAGGACGTGCACGTCTTCCGCATGACCACGAAACGGCTCCACCATCCGCTCGTCGGCGACCTGGAGCTGGACCAGGAGACCATGAACCTGCCCGACGAGAGCGGCCTGAGCGTCGTCGTCTACAGCGCACCACCCGGGACCGCCTCCGCGGACGGCCTGAAGCTGCTCGCCAGCTGGTCCGCCACCGACGGGCAGGAACAGGACGCGCGCCCCCACCCCACCAGCGCGCCCCCACCCCCTCGGCCCTGACGGACGGTCCGTCCCCGCCCGGCGCACGCCGTGGCCCCGGCCCAAGGCGGCGGCGTGCGCAACGGCCGGGGCGCGGCGGCCGTGCGCGGCCTGCCCGCCGCGACGCGTGCGGAGGGAAGCGGCGTGCGCAACGGCCGGGCCGCGGCCCGGGACTACACGTGTGGCCTGCTGCCCTGCTCCTGCTGCGGGAAGCTCTGGTTCGCGCCCGGCAGGGTCGGCTTCGGCAGCGTCGCCACCTCTTCCTTCGCCTTCTCCAGTTGCGCCGCCGTGTCGTCCGGCAGTCCGGGCGCCTGCGGGCCGGCGTCCTGGAAGCGGAAGGCGCTGGTGAGGTCGCCGAAGGTGGACCGGCGCCAGGCGCTGATGTTCGGTTCCGCGACCCCCGTGAAACGCTCCAGGAACCGCAGCGACGAGGTGTGGTCGAAGGGCTCCGAGGCCACCCAGCCGCCCATCGTCCAGGGGGAGACGATGATGGCCGGGACCCGGAAGCCGCCGCCGATGGGCAGGCCGCCGATGAACTCGTCCTTCGTGCCGGCGGGCGGGGTGGGCGGCGGCACGTGGTCGAACAGGCCGTCGTTCTCGTCGTAGTTGAGGATGAAGGCGGTCTTGCGCCACACGTCCGGGTTGGCGGCGACGGCCTCGATCTTCGACGCCACGAAGGCGGCGCCGGCCGCGGGCAGGTAGTCGGGGTGCTCGGACTGGGTGCTGGTCGGAATGATCCAGCTCACGGCCGGCAGGCGGTCGCCTCGGGCGTCGTCCTCGAACGTGCCCGCCGGCTGGGGCCGCACGCCCCGCTCGTAGAGGTCGGAGCCGGGCTCGGCGTTCTTGAAGGCGGCGAACTGCTCCAGCAGGTTGCAGCCGTAGTCGTCGCTCTGCTGGTAGACCTTCCAGCTGACGCCCGCGGCCTGGAGGCGCTCGGCGTACGTCGTCCAGCGGTACGGCGACGGCGCGCTGTTGCTGGTGATGGGGCCGCCGTGGGTGCCGGCCGGGTCGATCGACCCGGTCATCCACATCAGCCGGTTCGGCCAGGTCGGGCCGAACACCGAGCAGAAGTAGGCGTCGCAGATGGTGAAGGTCTCGGCGAGCGCGAACTGGAACGGGATGTCGTCGCGGGTGTAGTAGCCCATGACGTAGGGGCCGTTGACGCCGTCCGCCTTGCGGTGGGCCGGCAGCCACTGGTCCATCTTGCCGTTGTTCCACGCCTGGTGCTGCACCGACCAGGCATGGCTGGTGGACGGGATGGCCTGGGCGCTCGACGCGTGGGTGTCGAGGTGGAAGGGGAGCAGGTACCCCTTCGGGTTCACGGTGTCGGGCTGGTAGAAGACGGAGCGTCCGGTGCCGAGTTGGAGCGCCTGCGGGTCGGCGAAGCCGCGGACGCCGGAGAGGGTGCCGAAGTAGTGGTCGAACGACCGGTTCTCCTGCATGAGCATGACGACGTGTTCGATGTCGCTCAGCGAACCGCCCTCCGGCGGCCCGGCGGCGACGGCCTTCTGGACGCTCGGTGGAAGCAGCGAGAGTGCCGCGGCACCGCCCAGCGCGCCGGCTGCCGAACTCAGGAGCCTACGGCGAGTCAACTCGGCCATGCTGTGCCCTTCATGAGAGTTCCCGTGGGCCGGACACAGGTCCGTCGCCCACTCTTCGCCCGTCATGGCGAGGACATCAGAGGCATGCGGTGAAGGGGGCGACAACGCGCGGAAAAAGGGGAGAGGTTGGCCAAGTCATGACCCTGGTCGCCGGGTTGTCGCCGGGACGTCGCCCCGCCGTCGGAAAGCGAGGCGGACGTCGGCCCGCCCGCTGGACGGCTGCCCGGCGCGGACGTACGCTCGAACCACACCATCTCTGACTGAGTCAGAGATTTTTCGACCGGGTCACCCATCGGACACCGAGGCCGCCTCATGACCGTCCAGGACATCCGCGCCTTCAACCGCTTCTACACGAACGTCATCGGCGCCCTCGACTACGGCCGCCACCTGTACGCCCCGTACACCCTCACCGAGTCCCGCATCCTGTACGAGCTGGCCAACTCCCGCCGTACGGACGCGGCCGACCTCCGTGCCGAGCTGTCCCTCGACGCGGGCTACCTGAGCCGGATCCTGAACAAGTTCGAGCAGGGCGGGCTGATCGAGCGCGCCCCCTCCGAGAAGGATCCCCGGCGGCGGCGCGTCAGCCTCACCCCGCGCGGGCGCGAGGCGGCCGCGCTGCTGGACGAGCGGGCCCGGGAGGCCGTCGACTCGCTGCTCGGCGCCGTGCGCCCCGGGGACCGGTCCCGTCTCGCGGAGGCCATGCACACCATCCGCAGCATCCTCGGGGACGGGCGGGCCGCGGGCGCCGAGGACCCCGAGGGCCGCAAGGACGCCGACGACGTGGTCCTGCGGGAGCCCGGTCCCGGCGACCTCGGCTGGATCGTGCAGCGCAACGCCGCCCTGTACGCCGCGGAGTACGGGTGGAACGCGGACTACGAAGGTCTGGTCGCCCGTATCGTCGCCGACTTCGCGCAGGACCACGACCCGCACCTGGAACGGGTGTGGATCGCCGCACGGCGGGGGGCCGCCGGCCCGGACGCGGCGGACGGCGGGCGGGGGCGGCCCGTGGGGTGCGTGATGTGCGTACGGGACGAGGCCCCGGCGACCGCCCGGCTGCGGCTCCTCCTCGTGGAGCCGGGAGCGCGCGGGCTCGGCGTCGGGGACCGGCTGGTCGGCGCCGTCGTCGACTTCGCCCGCGGGGTCGGCTACCGGGACCTGGTGCTGTGGACCAACGACGTGCTCGGCGCCGCCCGGCGCATCTACCAGCGGCACGGTTTCGTCCTGGTCGCCGAGAAGCCGCACCGCTCCTTCGGGCAGGACCTGGTCGGGCAGGACTGGCGGCTCGATCTGCGCGCGACGGGCGAGTGACGAGTAGGGTCCGTGGTCATGAAGCTCGCGTTCTCCACCCTCGGCGTCCCCGGACTGCCGGTATCTGAGGTACTGGCCCTCGCGACGGCGCACGGCTACCACGGCGTCGAACTGCGCGCCCATCCGGAGGAGCCGGTCCATCCGGGCCTCGGGCCCGCGGAACGTGCGGACGTGGCGGCCGCGTTCAAGGCGGCCGGGATCGAGGTGCTGGGCCTGGCCGGGTACCCGCGGGTCGCCGCGCCCGGCGCCGACGAGCCCGTGCTCGCCGAACTCCAGCACCTCCTCGAACTCGCCCATGACGTCGGCGCACCGTACGTCCGGGTCTTCCCCGGCGGGGGCGACCAGCCCGCGGCGGACGCCGACGCGGCGGCCGTCCGGCGGCTCGCCCGCGCCGCCGAGCGGGCGTCCACGCTGGGCGTCCGCATCCTCCTGGAGACCCATGACTCGCACCGCACCGGAGCCGACGCGGCCCGGGTGCTCGGCGCGGTCGACGACCGTCAGGTCGGGTCGCTGTGGGACGTGATGCACACCTGGCTGGGCGGCGAACAGCCCTCGGAGACCTACGCCTCGCTCGCCCCCTACCTCGGCTACGTCCAGGTCAAGGACATCGCCTCGGCCGAGGACACCACCCCGCTGCCGCTCGGCGCGGGGGTGCTGCCGCTGACCGAGTGCGTGGACGTACTGTGCCGGGACGGCTGGGACGGCTGGCTGTGCTGGGAGTACGAGAAGCGGTGGTACGAAGCCGCCGCCCCGCTCCCGGACCTGCTGGGCGCGGGCCGCGAACACCTCGTACGGCTGCTGAGCGAGGCGGCGTAGCCCCACGGCGCGCCCCTCCTGCCGGGCAGTCCGGCGTCCGTTCGCAGTCGGTGCCGGTGTCGATGCCAGTGTCGGTGCCGGTGCCGGTGCCAGTGTCGGTGCCGGTGCCGGTGCCGGTGCCGGTGCCGGGTCGGCGCGGTCAGGGTCCGGTGGTGGGGGGCGCTGGCGCGCCGGGTGGTGTGTGCTCCCTTGACTGGCAGAAACTTCCCGGATATTGGTGACACCTCGGAAGTTTCCTTCAGCCGATCACCACGCATCTCCACGGATCCCCCTCCGGAAGGAGCGCACGTGCCCGACACGAGCCCGGGAAACACCGCCCTCCCCTCCAGACGTACCGTCCTCGCCGCGACCGCGGGTGTCACGGCCGCGCTCACCGTCGGCGGGAGAGCGCACGCCGACTCCGGTCCCGGCGACAGACAGCTGCGCGCCCTGATCTCCCGGATGACCCTGGAGGAGAAGGTCGGCCAACTCTTCGTCATGCGGGTGTACGGGCATTCGGCCACCGCCCCCGACCAGGCCGACATCGACGCCAACCTCAACGAGATCGGCGTACGGACCGCCGCCGAACTGATCGCCAAGTACCGCGTCGGCGGCATCATCTACTTCACCTGGGCGCACAACACCAGGGACCCGCGCCAGATCGCGGAGCTGTCCAACGGCATCCAGCGGGCCTCCCTCGACCAGCCCCGCGGGCTGCCCGTCGTCATCGCCACCGACCAGGAGCACGGCGCCGTCTGCCGGATCGGCAAGCCCGCCACCCTCTTCCCGGGTGCGATGGCGCTCGGTGCGGGCGGCTCCCGTGCCGACGCCCGCACCCTGGGCCGGATCTCGGGCGAAGAACTGCGCGCGATGGGCGTCAACCAGGACTACTCCCCCGACGCCGACGTGAACGTCAACCCGGCCAACCCGGTCATCGGCGTGCGGTCCTTCGGGGCCGATCCGGACGCCGTCGCCGAGCTGGTGGCGGCCGAGGTGACGGGTTATCAGTCGGCCGGGGTCGCAGCGACCGCGAAGCACTTCCCCGGGCACGGGGACACCGCCGTCGACAGCCACTACGGCTTCCCCGTGATCACCCACAGCCGGGACCAGTGGGAGGAGCTGGACGCGGTCCCCTTCCGGGCCGCGATCAGGGCCGGCATCGACTCGATCATGACCGCGCACATCCAGTTCCCGGCCCTCGACGACTCGGGCGACCCGGCCACCCTCTCCCGGCCCATCCTCACCGGCATCCTGCGCGGCGAACTGGGCTACGACGGGGTCGTGGTGACCGACTCCCTCGGCATGGAGGGCGTGCGCACCAAGTACGGCGACGACCGGGTGCCGGTGCTCGCGCTCCAGGCGGGCGTCGACCAACTGCTCAACCCGCCGACGCTGGACGTGGCCTGGAACGCCGTGCTGAACGCCGTGCGCGAGGGCGAACTGACCGAGGCACGGCTCGACGAGTCGATCCTGCGCGTCCTGCGGCTCAAGGCCCGGCTGGGCCTGTTCGACGACCCGTACGCCGACGCCGAGCGGGTCGGCCGCACCGTCGGCACGGCCGCGCACCTGGCCACCGCCGACCGGATCGCCGACCGGACGACGACCCTGCTGGTCAACGCGGGCGGTGTGCTCCCGCTGTCCCACCGGACGCAGCGCAAGGTCCTGGTGGTGGGCGCCGACCCGGCCTCCCCGTCCGGTACGACCGGCCCGCCCACCGGCGTCCTGGCCGCCGCCCTCACCGAACTGGGCTTCACGGCCACCGCGCTCTCCACCGGCACGGACCCCTCCGCCGACGCCGTCGCCAAGGCGGTGGCCGCCGCGCGGGACGCGGACGCGGTGGTCGTGGCGACGTACAACGTCTCGGCGACGAGCACCCAGAAGTCCCTCGTCGAGCAGCTGCTCGCCACCGGGAGGCCGGTGGTGGCCGTCGCCGTGCGCAATCCGTACGACATCGCCCACCTGCCCTCCGTACGGGCCTGCCTGGCGACCTACTCGTGGACCGACGTCGAACTGCGCGCCGCCGCCCGGGTCATCGCCGGACGGGTCGCGCCCCGAGGCAGGCTGCCCGTACCGGTGCAGCGGGCGGACGACCCGGCCCGGGTGCTGTATCCGATCGGGCACGGGCTGACGTACTAGGCGCTCCGCCGGGAGTGCCGCGCCGTGCCGTCGGTCGTGCGCGACGCCGTCGTGGCCTGTCGCGCAGTTCCCCGCGCCCCTTCGGGGCGCCGGGGTGGGCCGCGCCCGCCGTCCGCAGGGCGGGCGCGGCCCCGTGCGTCACGGACGCAGCGCCGGTTCGCGCTCCACGTCCCGGACGTCCAGCCGGGCGTCGTAGCGGGCCAGCGGCTCGGCCGCCGACGGGTCCGCCCGGACCGCGGTCGACGCGACACCCGCCCAGTCCAGGATGCGGGCCGTGGCGAGCGTCTTCTCGTCGGCCACCAGACCGGCCACGTTGGCCCCGTGGTTCATGCCGGGCGCGGTGAAGACGTACGAGTCCCGGGCGCCCTTGCCGAGGTGGAACGGTTCGGCTCCCCAGGGGTCGTTCTGGCCGTAGACGAACAGCATGTGCGTGGCGTTGTGGCGGACCCAGGTGTCCACGTCGCGCATCACGTTCGGCTGGAACGTCATAGGGATCGACCGGGGCACGAAGTTCCGGGGCGGCTGGTAGCCGTACTTGATGTACTTCTTCTCGATGTACGGGAAGTGGATGGTCGGCGCGCCCAGCTGTGTACCCGCCTGGTAGTAGTACGGCGTGTACGTCTCCAGGCCCTGGTCGGTGTAGGCGGAGAAGCCGGAGATCGTGTCGACGGAGTCCCAGATCTCCTGGTCGGTGGCGTTCTTGGCATCCGCCGGGACGGTGTCGCAGTCGGGCAGGCCGCTGTACTGCCAGAAGCCCCAGACGTAGTCGAGGACGACGGCCTCGTAGGCGCGGTCCAGGCCGCCGATGGTGGCGAAGGTGTAGCCGTTGTCGGCGGCGTGGGCGGCGTAGGTCCGCTCCAGCGGCTGACGGCGCACCAGGGCCTCCCGCTGGACCGCGTTCAGCCGGTCCCGGCACTCCTTGGTGCCGACGGCCGCGAAGAACCGGTCGTAGGCCGAGTCCTCGTTGTTGACGACGTCGTTGGGGGCCACGTAGGCCACGACGCCGTCCATGTCGCGCGGGTAGAAGCGCTCGTAGTAGGTGGCGGTCATGCCGCCCTTGGAACCGCCCGTGGCGATCCAGTTGGCGGGGTAGATCTTCTTCAGGGCCTGGAAGATGCGGTGCTGGTCACTTGCCGCCTGCCAGATGTCGAGCTTCGACCAGTCGGCCGGGGACGGCCGGGACGGGGTGAAGAAGCGGTACTCCATGGAGACCTGGTTGCCGTCCACGATCTGGGTCGGCTCGCGGCGGCTTGGGGTGGTGGAGACGTTGTAGCCGCCGGTGTAGAAGACCGTCGGGCGGGAGACGTCCTTGTGCAGCACGGTGATCCGCTGCTGGAACGTGCCCTTGGCCGGGTTCCGGTGATCGACCGGCTGGGTGTAGGTGAGGACGAAGAAGCGGTAGCCGGTGTAGGGCTTCTCCTCGACCAGGCTCATGCCCGGGATCGCGAGGAGCTGCTCCTTGATGTCCGTGCTGCCGGTGGTGGCTGCGGACCGGGCTGTGGCGGTGGCCGTCCCCGCCGTGCTCAGCGTGCCTATGAGCACGGCGAGCGCGAGCAGCCATCTGAGCGACTTGCGCATGCACCCTCCCTGCGAGACAGATGTGCGCCGGAAGCTATCGGAGCAACTCGCTTCCCACCAGGGGGCATTGGCTCAGCACCAGGTCAGCGGGCCGACGGGGGCCGAGCAGGAGGCGGCCCGACGGGGTGCACGGGGACGGTCGAGCGGGTGGTGCCGGCCGCGGGTGGCGTCAGCACAGGATCCAGCCGGAACTGACCGAGCCGCTGCCCACCGAGCCTGTGACCCGTACGCACCGGTGCCCGGCGTGCACGGTGACCGGGCCCGCCCGGTACACGTAGCGGCCCTTGTCCACGACCGGGCGGTTGCCGCGCGCCTGCACGCTGACCGACATGGTGCGCTTGCCGCCGGGCCTGTCGGGGAGGGTGACCGCGCAGACGTAGCCGTCCCGCTTGTAGACGTGGACGGAGCCGGTGGTGAAGGGCAGGGTCTTCACCACACGCCCGGCGCACAGTTCGTCCGCCGCCCGGGCGCCGCCGGGCACCGCGAGCGCGAGTGCCCCGGAGGCGGCCAGCACGGCCGCCCCGAGCACCAGACGCCGCCGTATCGCACCACTGGCCACTTGTCTCGTCCCTCTCAGGTCACGGCCGTCGGACAAGGATCGGGCAGGGCTGCCGGACGGCTGAGCGCGTACTGCGGTTGCGTACGGATGTCGCGTACTGGTGTCACGTACTGATGTCACCTACTGGTGTCACGTACGGACGTCACGTACTGATGTACGGACGCACGGCACCCGTCGGACGGTTGCCTCACCACCGAGGCGGCGGGGGGCCTGCGGGGGCGGCGGCGTGCGGGCCGGGCGGCCTCAGCCGAGGGCGCCGACCGGCTCCTCCGGCTCGGCCTGGCCGACGAAGGTCCGCCACAGCTCGGCGTACCGCCCGCCGAGCGCCAGCAGTTCCTCGTGGGTGCCGTCCTCGGCGACCCGTCCGTGGTCCATCACGACGACCCGGTCGGCGCGGGCCGCGGTGGTGAGGCGGTGGGCGACGATCAGCGTGGTGCGCGCCGCGCCGCGTGCGGGCAGGCGGTCGGCCGACGAGTGGGCGGCACGGCGGCCGGAGAGGCGGTCGGTCGCCTGGTTGACCTGCGCCTCGGTGGCCAGGTCGAGGGCGGCCGTCGCCTCGTCGAGGAGCAGCACGTCCGGGTCGACCAGTTCCGCGCGGGCGAGCGCGATCAGCTGGCGCTGGCCCGCCGAGAGGTTGCGTCCCCGCTCGGCGACCTCGTGCAGATAGCCGCCGCCGAGCCGGGCGATCATGTCGTGCGCGCCGACCGCGCGGGCCGCGGCCTCCACCTCGGCGTCGGTGGCGTCGGGACGGCCGTAGGCGATGGCGTCGCGGACGGTCCCCTGGAAGAGGTACGCCTCCTGCGGGACCACGCCCAGCCGGTGGCGGTACGCGGTGAGGTCGAGGTCGCGCAGGTCCCGCCCGTCGATCGTGACCCGGCCGCCGGTCGGGTCGTAGAACCGGGCCACCAGCTTGACCAGGGTCGACTTGCCGGCCCCGGTCTCGCCGACGAAGGCGACGGTCTGCCCGGCCGGTATCCGCAGGTCTATCCCGGTGAGGGCGGCCTCGCCCGGCGCGTCGGTGCCGTCGGCGCGGTAGGCGAAGTCGACGTTCTCGAAGGCCAGGTCGCCGCGCAGGGAGGGCACGTCGAGCGGTGCGCCGGCGGCCTTCGTGGACGTCGGCTCGCGCAGCAGTTCCTGGATGCGGCCGAGGGAGACGGTGGCCTGCTGGTAGCCGTCGAAGACCTGGGAGAGCTGCTGGACCGGCGCGAAGAACAGGTCGATGTAGAGGAGGTAGGCGACCAGGGCGCCGGTGGTCAGGGTGGCCGCCTCGATCCTGCCCGCGCCCGCGATCAGTACGGCCGCGGCGGCCACCGAGGCCAGCAACTGGACGAAGGGGAAGTAGACGGAGATCAGCCACTGGCCGCGGATGCGGGCGCCGCGGTAGCTGTCGCTGCGCTCGGTGAACCGGCGCAGGCCGTCCCGCTCGCGCCGGAACGCCTGCACGATCCGCAGCCCGGACACCGACTCCTGGAGGTCGGCGTTGACCACCGACACCCGCTCACGGGCCAGTTCGTACGCCTTCACGCTGGCCCGGCGGAAGAAGAAGGTGGCGACGATCAGCGGCGGCAGGGTGGCGAAGACGACCAGCGCGAGCTGTACGTCGATCACCAGCAGGACGACCATGATGCCGAAGAAGGTGACGACCGAGACGAACGCCGTGACCAGGCCGGTCTGCAGGAACGTGGAGAGCGCGTCCACGTCCGTGGTCATCCGGGTCATGATCCGGCCGGTCAGCTCCCGCTCGTAGTAGTCGAGTCCGAGCCGCTGGAGCTGGGCGAAGATCTTCAGACGCAGCGAGTACAGGACGCGTTCGCCGGTGCGGCCGGTCATCCGGGTCTCGCCGATCTGCGCCGCCCACTGGGCGAGGACCGCGACCAGCGCGAGCAGCGAGGCCGACCAGACGGCGCCGAGCGCCGTACGGGTGACGCCCTGGTCGATGCCGTGCCGGATCAGGACCGGCAGCAGCAGGCCCATGCCCGCGTCGACGGCGACGAGCAGCAGGCTGACGAGCAGGGGCGGGCCGAAGCCGCGCAGCAGCAGCCGCAGGCCGTACGACCGCTCGGGCCGCACGGCCCGCGCCTCGTCGATGCCGGGGGTGTCGTCGGCCGGGGGCAGCGCCTCGACCTGAGCGAGCAGTTCCGGGGTGGCCGGGGTGCCCGCGAGGGCGGTGTCCTTCGGTGCGCGGTCGCCGGTCCACAGGCGCGGGGTGACGCCGCGCTCGGCGTCGAACTCGGCGTCGAGTTCCGCGCGGACGGAGGTGTCCTCGGGGAGCGCCGCGGGTTGGGTGTGGCCCGGGGAGACGCCGCCGAGTTCGTCGGGGTCGGTGAGGAGGCGGCGGTAGAGGGCGGACCGCTCCTGGAGTTCGTCGTGGGTGCCGAGGTCGGCGAGCCGGCCGTCTTC
This sequence comes from Streptomyces sp. NPDC056161, assembly GCF_042268025.1. NCBI lineage: Bacteria > Bacillati > Actinomycetota > Actinomycetes > Kitasatosporales > Streptomycetaceae > Streptomyces > Streptomyces sp. NPDC056161. The sequence continues at coordinate 288,902 of NZ_JBHJUV010000003.1, read as the reverse complement.
GAGGACGGCTATCCGGTCGGCGAGGCCGAGGGTGGAGCGGCGGTGCGCGATGAGCAGGGTCGTACGGCCCGCCATGACCTGCTTCAGCGCCTCGTGGATCTCGTGCTCGACCCGGGCGTCCACGGCGGAGGTGGCGTCGTCGAGGACCAGCAGCCGCGGGTCGGTGAGCAGGGCGCGGGCGAGCGCGATGCGCTGGCGCTGGCCGCCGGAGAGGGTGAGGCCCTGTTCGCCGACCTTGGTGTCGTAGCCGCCGGGCAGTTCCGCGATGAAGCGGTCCGCCTGGGCGGCGCGGGCGGCCAGCTCGACCTCCTCGGCGGTGGCGTCCGGGCGGCCGTAGGCGATGTTGGCGCGCACGGTGTCGGAGAAGAGGAAGGAGTCCTCGGGGACCAGGCCGATGGCGGCCCTCAGGGAGTCGTACGTCAGCTCGCGCACGTCGTGGCCGCCGATCAGGACGGCGCCGTGGGTGACGTCGTAGAAACGCGGCAGCAGCAGGGAGACCGTGGACTTGCCGGAGCCGGAGGAGCCGACCACGGCCAGGGTCTCGCCCTCGGGTATCTCGAAACTCAGCCCGCGCAGGACGGGGTGCTGCGGGTCGTATCCGAAGGACACGTCGTCGAACTCGACGGTCGCGGGCGCGTCCGCGGGCAGCGTCCTGGTGCCCTCGCGCAGGCCGGGCTCGGTGTCGATCAGTTCCAGGACGCGTTCGGTGCCGGCGCGGGCCTGCTGGCCGATGGTGAGCACCACGGCGAGCATCCGGACCGGGCCGACCAGCTGGGCCAGGTAGGTGGAGAAGGCGACGAAGGTGCCGAGGGTGATGTGCCCGCGCACGGCGAGCCAGCCGCCGAGGGCCAGCATGGCGACCTGGCCGAGGGCGGGGACGGCCTGGAGGGCGGGTGTGTACCTGCTGTTCAGCCGGATCGTCCGCAGCCGCCCCGCGAACAGCCTGCGGCCCACCTCGCGCAGCTTCCCGGTCTCCTGCTCCTCCTGCCCGAAGCCCTTCACCACGCGTACGCCGCTGATGGCGCCGTCGACGACGCCCGCGACGGCGGCGGCCTGGGCCTGCGCGTACCAGGTGGCGGGGTGCAGCCGGGTGCGGCTGCGCCGGGCGATCCAGCCGAGCGCGGGGGCGACGGCGAGCGCGACCAGGGTCAGCGGCAGCGACAGCCAGGCCATGACGACCAGGGAGACCAGGAACAGGAGGACGTTCCCGATGGTCATCGGGAGCATGAACAGCAGGCTCTGGATCAGCTGGAGGTCGCTGGTGGCGCGGCCGACCACCTGGCCGGTGGACAGCTCGTCCTGGCGGCGCCCGTCGAGACGGGTGATCGTCCCGTACATGTCGGTCCGCAGATCGTGCTGGACGTCGAGGGCGAGCCGGCCGCCGTAGTAGCGGCGCACGTAGGCGGACACGTAGACCACCAGGGCGGCACCGATCAGGGTGCCCGCCCAGGGGGCCATGGCGCGGCTGTGGTCGCCGATCACGTCGTCGATGATCACCTTGGTGGCCAACGGGACCAGTGCCATCACGGCCATGCCCGCCAGTGAGGCGCCCAGGGCCAGGACGACGTCCTTGGGATACCGCCAGGCGTATCCCGCCAGCCGCCGTGCCCATCCCGGTTGAGGTGTCACCCCGGTGCCTCCCCTTCATCCTGGTCTACCGCACAGCACCAACGCGCTGAGCACCGGATTTCATCCCGCCGCAACAAAGCGCTCCGCTGGGTTGGGCGGGGTTGTCGAGGTGGCGCCGCCAGGGGGAGCAAGGGTTTTCTGGGGTGGTGGTGGAGTTTCGGCTCCGGCCGGGGGGTGGTGGTCGTTCGGCCCCGGCCGAGGGGGGGTGGTCGTTCGGCCCCGGCCAAGGGGGGGGGTGGCTGGGCGCGCAGTTCCCCGCGCCCCTTCGGGGGCGCGCCTGGGCCTCCGCTCCGGTGCGGGCAACGGTCCGGTGGGGTGCCCAGGCCGCACCGCCGCGGGGGACACGGGGGCATCGGTCCGCGGCTTGTCCGTGGCTGGGCGCGCAGTTCCCCGCGCCCCTTCCGGGGACGCGCCTGGGCCTCCGCTCCGCTGCGGGCAACGGTCCGGTGGGGTGCCCAGGCCGCACCGCCGCGGGGGACACGGGGGCATCGGTCCGCGGCTTGTCCGTGGCTGGGCGCGCAGTTCCC